>JAGPCC010000279.1 GCA_018058245.1 Verrucomicrobiales bacterium | reverse complement strand
CGAATATGCCAAAAAACGCTGGTCCTGGATGATGGAACCGAGCGGCGTCTGGCACCACGAACCGGTCGAAATGCCCGAGGTCGACGTGATGTATCGTCGGCAGAACGGGGCCTTCCTTGACGCCATCGAAGGTTCCGGCGACGTGCTCTGCTCGCTCGAAGAAGCTTTTCGAACACTCAAAGTGAACCTCGCCTCCCATCGCAGCCGTGCTGAAGGCAACTGGCAAACGGTCGTCGACGCCTGAATCCCCCCCTGCCATGAATCTGGAACCCACCGTCTCCTCTCTCTTTGACCTCACCGGAAAAACCGCTCTCATCACCGGAGCCGGCGGGTGGCTCGGCAGCGCCATGTCTCGAGCTCTCGCCGAAGCAGGAGCAAACGTGATCGTTACCAGCCGCGAGAAAGACCGCGCCCGATCGTCCGCCGCTAGTCTCCCCACCCACAACCAAAACTCTCATTTCGGAGTGGCTCTCAATCACCTCGATGAGACCTCGATAAAACAAGGATTTTCCGACGCCCTCGCCTGCACCGGACAAATCGACATTCTCGTAAACAATGGTCACGAAGCGAATGGCTCGGACCTCTACACCGTCACTCCCGAAGAGTTCAACCGCGCCCTAGAAAATGCGACAGGGTACTTTGTGCTCTCCCGTCTCCTCCGGGAGCACGTAGTCTCCCGAGAATCGACCGGCAGCATCATCCTGATCGGGTCCATGTATGGAGTCGTCGGTTCGTATCCCGACGCCTATGACGGACTCGTGCCGGCGAGCCCGGTAGCCTATCACACCCTCAAAGGCGGCATCGTTCACATGACTCGACACCTCGCCGTCTATTGGGCAAAGGACAGAGTCCGAGTCAACTGCCTTTCCCCAGGCCCCTTTCCTGGCCCGGCCGCGAACGCCGGAATGGTAGACCGCCTCACCGAAAAGGTCCCCATGGGACGCATGGGGCGACCCGATGAGCTGAAAGGAGCGATCGTCTTCCTCGCGAGCGAAGCGAGTAGCTACATCACCGGCCAGAATCTTCTCGTCGACGGTGGGTGGACGGCGTGGTGAAGGGAATTTGCCAGCGAGTGCCAAACGGTGGTCATTTGCTCCAAGGCGCTGCCTTGCATCACCAGCAAGGACCAAAGGCCCGTCCCATACCAGCCTGGGGCAACGCCCCAGGCATAACGCCCATCCCACCAGCAAGGGCCAAAGGCCCGTTCCATACCAGCCTGGGGCAACGCCCCAGGCACAACGCCCACCGCACCAGCAAGGGCCAAAGGCCCGCCCCATACCAGACCGGGGCATCGCCCCGGGACACAACGCCCATCCCACCAGCAAGGGCCAAAGGCCCGTCCCATCCCGCCGATCCACCCCAAACTTCAACAAAGCGGAAACGATTTTCTCCTGATCCACCCCAACCGTTGCTCAGTACGCCACCAACAACCAAGAACCAACAACCAAGCACTAAAACCCTCCCCCGCCTTCACGTAATTGTCGCCGACGCCAGTTTCCGCTAAAATGGCCGCATGAAACCAACTCGTCGTTCCTTTCTCGCTTCTGCGGCGGCACCGGCCCTGGCCTTTTCGGCCACAAACTCGCGCTCTGCTGACGAAAAACCAAATCTCATCCGAGAGGAAAATGCCAAGGAGGGAGCCGACGACTGGCAACTCACACGGGTGCGACTCGATCAAAAGGACGGGGTTCGCGCATCGGACATCGAGGGTTATTGCTCAAAACAGTCTGTCGCCGCCGGGGAAACCCTCGACATTTTTGTGAGTTCCAAGATCGAGGGGCAATTTACTCTGGAGATTTTCCGCACCGGTTTCTATGGAGGCAAGGGCGCACGGCTCATGCAATCCTTCGATCCCCTCCCGTGCAAACCTCAGGTGAAACCGGCGTCCACTCGCGGTGATCGCCACCTCCACGAGTGCCTCTGGGAGCCTTCCGTATCGCTCACGATCCCCGCAGAGTGGCCCAGCGGAGTCTACCTCGGGCGTATCTCCACACCCGACACTACCGGCAAAGGATACTGGCAAAACTACGTCGTTTTTATCGTAAAAGACGACAGACCCGCCGACATCTGCTTGCAATGTTCGGACAATACTTGGCAGGCCTACAACAAGTGGCCTGACAATTTTTCGATCTACACACACCCAAAGGGAAATCAAGGCCCCTGGGCCGATGTGAGCTTTGACCGCCCCTACGGAAAATACTCCCAGATCTACGAGAACCCCATGTCTCTAGGTTCAGGCGAGTGGCTCTGTTTTGAGTTTCCCTTGGCCTATTGGCTCGAAGAGCAAGGGTACGACGTGACCTATTGTTCGAACTCCGACATGGTCGATTCGAAGTACGCGCGGCCTGGCCGATTCAAGGCCTTCCTTAGCAACGGCCACGACGAGTATTGGGACATCCGCGAGTATGAAAACGTATTACAACTTCGCGACACCGGCACGAACCTGATGTTTCTATCGGGCAATGCAGTTTGCTGGGTCACCCCGATGACGCCCAGCACCGATGGGAAAAACCCCAACCGTATCATCTTTCGCGGAGGCCCCTACGGAGGCGACTACCAGTATGCGACCGCTCGGGAGCGCGACGAAGGCCCTTTCCCCCATCGTGGTCCCGACGAAGGGTATTTGATGGGTTCTCGCAATGTCGATCCCGTCAACGGTGGCGGTGACTGGGTCTGCGAAAACCCCGATCACTGGATCTTCGAGGGCACAAACATGAAAAAGGGCGATACCATCCCTGGTCTGATCGGTTGGGAGTACCACGGCGATCCTCCGGCAGACATTCCCGGTCTTGAGGTTGTGGGGGCAGGCACGGCCCTTCAGGGCGGTATCAATCCGCAGCAGTGGACCGCGACGATCTATCCAGGGCCCAAGGACAATTTTGTCTTCAACGCTTCGACCATCTTCTGGTCCCAGGGACTCAGTTCTCCCCCCGGTCACATGCTCCCGTGGTCGCATTGGTCGAGGCCGCATGGACCCGATGCTCGGGTGCAGCGAATTACAAAGAATTTGCTGGATCGAGCCGTAAAATCATGAAAACTCCGTGCTAGAAGAGACAATCCTGCTGTACCCTAGTCCTTCTACCTGCCTGTTCGATGGGGCCAACCCCAAACCAACTTTCAATGATACCTATATCGACTTCCATCCACCGCCGCCCCGCCAGAGGCACGGGCAGGATGCCCGTGCTACTTCCTCTCCTCCTGACATTGGTCCTTTGTCCGGTCCGGGCCGCAGATTTCCCGGAGCTCTACAATACCGAAAAGGAAGACTCCCGACCGATGTCACCGGAAGAGACGGTGAAAACGGCGGTGCTTCCACCGGGGTTTCATCTGGAAGTATTTGCCTCCGAACCAGAAGTACAGCAACCCATTGGGATCACGTTCGACGAGAAGGGCCGACTCTGGGTCGCCGAGTGCTACACTTTTGCGGAAACGCCGCTCCGCTGGGACATGAAGTTGCAAGACCGCGTCATCGTCCTCGAGGATACCGATGGCGACGGCAGATCTGACAAACGCACCGTCTTCTGGGATCAAGGCAAACGTCTCACCTCCATCGCGGTCGGAAACGGGGGAATCTGGGTGACTTGTGCGCCACAGCTCCTTTTTATTCCCGATGCGAATGGGGATCTTGTCCCAGACGGAGATCCCATCGTGATGCTCGACGGCTTCGACGCCGAGACGATAGGCCACAACATCGTCAATGGTCTGAAATTCGGTCCTGACGGCTGGCTCTATGGACGACACGGTATCACCTCCACCTCACTCGTCGGGAGACCGGGCACACCGGCAAACGAACGTCAGGCACTGAATTGCGCGATATGGCGCTTTCATCCGGTCTCGAAACAATTCGAAGTGTTCTGCCACGGCGGCACCAATCCCTGGGGCATGGACTGGAACGAGGGAGGACAACTTTTCTACACCAATACTGTGATCGGGCACCTCTGGCATGCCATTCCGGGTGCCTACTACGAACGCATGTTCGGCGCGCATTTGAACCCTCTTGCCTACGAAGTGATCGGTCATACCGCCGATCACTACCATTGGGATCGTGGCACCGAAAAATGGAGCGACATCCGCAAGGGGATCAGCGACAAGACATCCGATCTGGGCGGCGGTCACGCCCACATGGGCTGTCTCATCTATCAGGGTGGTCTTTGGCCGGCAGAATACCAGGGCAAACTTTTCACCTGCAACCTGCACGGTCGTCGCATCAACATGGACATCCTCGAGCGGGAAGGCAATGGCTACGTCGGTCGTCATGGCAAAGATTTCATGATGCTTCAGGATCCCTGGTTCCGCGGGCTCGATCTCATTACCGGTCCCGACGGACAGGTCTGGATGAACGACTGGAGCGACACCGGCGAATGCCACGACAATGACGGCATCCACCGCACGAGCGGCCGGATCTATCGCATCGTCTACGATGGACCTGACAAAGGCACACCGACTCCGAAGCGACCGGCGTGGTTGACGCGGCGGGCGGAAGGTCCACTCTCCTTGGGAGAAATCGGCGAACTTTTGGCCTCCACCGATGAGGCCAAAAGAGCCATGGGAGTGCGCTGGCTAAGCGAGGACAAAGGAGAGGAGGAAGCGAGAGGCGCATTGTTCCTGCACACGGCCACCAACAAACCATCGTCTCTCGTCCGCCTCGAGCTTGCGGCAGCGCTGCAGCGGGTTCCCTCTGAGCTGCGCTTTGAGATTGCCTCCTCTCTCTGCGAACGGGCGGAAGACCAGGATGACAGGCAGCAATCATTGATGATTTGGTATGGTATCGCCGAATCAGTCACGGAAGATTCCGGGAAAGCCGTAAACCTCGCCACTCAATCGAAACTCCCAAAAGTGACCCAGTGGATCACACGCCGCCTTGCTGAAAATCTCGAAAAGGCCTCCGGACCACTGAATGATCTCCTTTCCCGGGCCACCCCTGAAAACCGCCTCCCGATCCTCCGGGGTCTCAATGAAGCACTCAAAGGCTGGTCAAAAGCATCAAAACCAGCCGCTTGGGACGGAATCGTCAAGGCGGGGGGGAACGAGGAAGTAGAAACCTTGCTCCGCGAACTTTCCCTCGTCTTCGGCGACGGTCGCGCCCGCGAAGCACTCCTCAAAATCGCAGGCGACGCCGAGGGGGATGCCGGGGCTCGACGCGCAGCGTTGGTGAACTTATTGCGCCAACCGGATGACGCCCTCCTTCCTCTGCTCAAAGAGTGGGTCAACGACCGCATCATCTCCCGCGAGGCGATTCTTGGCCTGGCCTCCTACGAGGAAAAAGGAGTGCCGCAGCTGGTCCTGAATCATTGGCAACGAAACCCTCTCAATCGCACTGCAGCGATCAATACCCTCGTCTCCCGTCCCTCCTATGCAGTTGCCTTGCTGAAATCCCTCGAAAAGGGGGAGCTACCGAGGAGCGCGATTTCTCCGTTCCAGGCCCGCCAGATTCAAAGTTTCGGAGATGCAAAATTGAACGAGCAACTTCGCGCGACCTGGGGCGATCTCCATGAAGCCCCCGAGGCGACCAAGGCCGAAATCGCGCAATGGAAGCAGTCCCTCACCCCCGAGGTGATCGCCCAGTCCGACTCCGCCCGGGGCAAAGTAGTCTTTACCCAGACATGCGCGGCCTGCCACAAACTCTACGGCGAAGGTGGCGCGATCGGGCCGGATCTCACAGGAAGCGATCGCCACAATCTCGATTACTTGCTCGGCAATATCGTCAATCCCAACGAGATCGTACCTGCCGACTATCGTCTCACGCTCTTCACTTTGAAAGACGGCCGTATCCTCTCCGGCGTGATCCCCGAGCAAAATGAGCGTTCCGTCACGGTGCAATCGCCCGCAGAACGAATCGTGATCGATGCCAAGGACATCACCAAAAGGGAGACCTTGCCCGTGTCACTCATGCCCGAAGGACTTCTAAAATCCCTGAGCGAAAGCGACGCCCACGCCCTCATTTCCTACCTGATGTCCAAAGACCCCCTTTCGGAAAAATGAAGGGCAGGCCCGACTTTTGGAATGGGATTCATTCGTAGCCGAACTCGTCAGAATTTCGTTTTCGAGGGCTCTGTCGAATTTGGATCTCTCGACAGACTGCTGGGAGTCTGTCGGACTTAGAGCGTCCGAGCGAGGGAAGCGCGGTTCGAGTCAAAATTTCCATGAGTTTGAGGAGTTTGTGGGAACACAAATGACGAAAAGGAGGGGGAATTTGGGCCGAGTCCCCGTTTTCCGCAGCCGGGCGGGATAAGTCCGACAGACTCCTAAGAGTTCGAGCTAAGCCAAAGTGGCAGCTTTGCGTAAGTTCAATGTGGAACGGAGGGATAGGACAGGCTTTCAGCCCTTTTGGCAGGGGAGGCATTGTCTTCCGGGGCGTTGCCCCGGTCTGGTATAGATCGGGCCTTTGGCCCTTGCTTTTAGTGTGGGTAAATTTTCGAAGGGCCAACGGCCCGATCTATACCAGCCTGGGGCAACGCCCCAGGATTACGGTTCAAAAAAATCCCAAAGGGCCAACGGCCCGCGCTATTATTGACGAACCATACCGCAG
>JAGPCC010000048.1 GCA_018058245.1 Verrucomicrobiales bacterium | reverse complement strand
ACCTGGAGCTGCTGGTAGCGCGGGAAGTAGAGTGTTTCCTTTTTCTTTCCGTCCTTGCCTGTCTCCGCCGTGAGCTTGGCGTAGTGCTCGATGATGTTGCTCAGGCTGTGGCGGGTGAGGATTTCCTGCCAGAGATAGGCGCTCTTGTGGCCGTTCGGGTTGACCGGGTTGCCCTTGCCTTGGCCATCCGGCAGGCCCTGGTTGAAGGGTAGGAAGTAGGTGCTCTTGCCGTCGAGCTTGGTCGTCATCCAGACCTCATCGGGATCGACGGCGAAGTGGACGAGGCAGCGCTTGAACTGAAACAGCGTCTCCTTCGGGTCGCGGTCGTCGCGATATTGCTTCTTTGCGTGGTTTACATTTTGCCCGGTCCACGGGTTTTTCAGTTCCAGCGTGGCGAGCGGCAGGCCGTTGAGGAAGATGACCATGTCCACCGACTTCTGATCGACGCTGGAGAAATACACCTGCCGAGTGACCGAGAAGACGTTGGACTCGAACTTGGCGGTGACGTCCGGATTAAGGTCGTTGTAGGGAAGGCGATAGAGCAAATCGAAATGCGCGTTGTCCACATCCAGCCCCTTCTTGAGCACCGCGAGGATGCCGTCCTTCTTCAGCTTGCGATGTAGGCGTTCGAGAATCTGCCGCTTCCAATCCGGCTTGTAGTGGAGCTTCGCCAGTTCCGCCGCCTGGGTGCTTTCGAGGAACTGCCAAAACTTCGCCTCGTCGATGGCGAACTCGGAATTGAAGTCGGATGCTCTCCCCCGCGAGTAGCCTTTGCCGCCGTAGTCCGGCGTCGGCTCTTGCATCACGCCTTCTTTCACCGGTGTGTCAATCACGCCACCGGTGAGATAGCGTTCGATGCAGGCTTCGAGAGCCTTTTCGGTGGTGTTCGTGCTCATGAAGGTGATTCGGTCCAGCCGGTTCCGGGGTGCCAGATTTGACCCTGTGCCTCCTGATAGAGCAGCGGGGTGAGAAAGCGTGAAAGTCTTGCGATGATCTCCGGCAACTCCGGGGCATCGAGACGTCCTTTCCGTCGGAATGCGTCCCATTGGGTGATCTTGCCCGGATCGCTGGAGAAAGCGGTGGTGAGTGCGTCGGGAGGATCGGTGGGCATGGCGGTCTTCCGGCGTTCGAAGGTTGCCCGGACTGAGTCACAGAGGAGAGTCCCGTTGAAGGACTGATGCTGACTCAACCAATGCAGGTCGAAGAAGTCCTTCATGCGACTGTTGTTTCGTCCCAGAGACACTGCCGCTTCAAGCTTTTCGGCGATCACGGTTTCGGCAGGGTAAATCAGGAGCCGGGCAGCGGGAAAATCGAGTAAGTCCTGCCATTCTCCCTCCGCCGCTTCCGGGGTGATGGCATCGCCAAATCCCACATCGATCTGAAGGGAAAGCCGGGCTCCGGCGAGATGGACCGTCAGGACCGCGCGAACTCCCCCGTAGGCGAGATCATCCCGGATTGGTCCCACCTTCACTTCACCCCACTCGAACCCGTCGTCCGGATCAATCGGCGTATGCACGAGTTCCCTGAAAACCTTCTGGATCGCCGCTTCGGATGAATCACCAAAGCCGAGAAGATCCAGGTCACGGGTCGGTCGATGTTGCTCCGCTCCCCAGATCCGGAACAACTGCGCCCCTTTCAGCACAAAGCGGTCCCGGTAGTCGCTACGGGCGAGGCGATACAGAAAACGCCCCATCGCGAAGTGCTCCATGAGGCCCTCCAGCGGCTCGCCGCTCTCACGGGAAAGATTCAGGAGTCGGGCACGGATGGATGCTGCCAGATTTTTCATATCATCGCCTCCAGATAGGGGCGCATTACTTTTCCGACTCGCAGCAGGCGTCCCATTTCATCGATCTCTCCAATCGTGGCCTTTCTTTCCCGAAGTGTTTCCCGGAGCGCCTCAACACACACGTCGATGCCAAGCTTGTTGCGATGCTTGAAACAATCCGCGACCGTGCGCGCCGGGGTGGTGATGGGCACCTCGACCCCGCTGAGGGAATGGCGCACCACTCCCTCCGTCTGGAGCGACTCGACACGGGTGCGGAAGACCCGGATCGGCGGCCACGCAATCTTGGGCACCCGCGATTGGGCCGGGAGCTGAATCCACACCTCGAAAGGCTGCTGGGTTCCTAGTTCGTGAAATCTCAGCGCGCTGAGAAGGACGATGACAGCTCGGGGCGCGCTCATCATCACCTGGATCAGGTCATGATGCTCCGTCAGCGGGGAGTCCGCGTGGGAATAGATCCCGCGTCGAACTCGCGTCAAGATTCCCTCCTCGACCAGTCGCGTGATGCTCTGGTCGGAAATCCCCACCTCCAGCAGCTGCCCCGTCGTCAGCGCCTCGTGAGCCGAGGCGAGCGCGCGAAGCTTGGTTTGGAGGGATGAGGGCATGATGACGAATTGTCGGAAAACGTCATACATTGTCATACATTGTATGACGTTTGGCAATTGAGGAATTGAGTGAATGCCGTCGCTTGGGTGGCTTCGAAAAACTGCCAGAACTTGGCCTCATCAATGGCGAACTCCGCGTTGAAATCGGAAGCCTTTCCCCGCGCATAGCCTTTGCTGCCATAGTCCGGCGTCGGCTCTTGCATCACACCCGCCTTCACCGGGGCATCGCTCACGCCACCGGTGAGATAGCGTTCGATGCAGGCTTCCAAAGCCTTTTCAGTGGTGTCGGCGCTCATGATTCGGGTAGATCCTTGGATTCGCGCAGCAAAAAGGCCTCCAATTCCGCAGGCTTGGGCAGTGCCACTTTGTAAGTGGAAACGAAGAGGTTTTCGTCCATCCCGCCGAGCGCGTATTCGACGAGCGCATGATCCTTGTCGCTGCAGAGCAGAAGACCGATGGGCGGATTGTCGCCCTCCGCCATCTCGTGCTTGCGGTAGTAATTCACATAGGTGTTGAGCTGTCCGGCGTTGGCGTGGTTGAAAGGCTCGATCTTCACCCCGTGAGATACCCCGCGAGGCGACCTTTGAGGTAGCGTTTGCCCCAAGCGGTTTTAAGGTATTTCTCGCGTTTGGTGGCGTCCGCTTGAGTGATGCAGGCCTCGTAGTAGACCAGCTTTAGCGGCAAACGGTTTGACGTAGACCTGACACTTCCCTCTTGGTGTTCTTGGAGTCTGCGCCTCAGGTCGTTTGTGTATCCGGTGTAGAAATGCCCGTCTTTTCCGCTTTGCAAAACATAGACGTAGTGAAACTTCGGTTGGCTCATATCTCATGGGGTGAAACTCGATCAGCACATGGCAGTGGAGCTTGCGGTGATAGAAAACCAGATCCACGAAGTAATCGCTGCGCCCGATGCGGATCTTCTTCTGCCGATCCTCGAAGCAGAATCCATTTCCCAGTTCGAGCAGGAACTCCTGCAAGTGATCGAGCAAGGCGGTCTCCAGATCGTTTTCACGGAAAACCTCCTTCGGCTTGAGCCCGAGAAATTCAAAAATGTAGGGATCCTTGATGATGTCGGCGGGTAAGGACGGAGTCACCTCCGCAGCGGTCAGCCGCAGCAGCTTCTCCTTGTCCGTCGAAAGCCCGAGCCGCTCGAAAAGCAACGAACCGATCTGGCGTTTGAGTTCGCGAACCGACCAGCCGGTCTTGACGCATTCGATTTCGTAGAACGCTCGCTGGAGTGGGTCGTCCAAGCGCAGCAGCTCGACGAAATGGGAAAACGTGAGCTTCTGGATGAGCGCAGCCACCGGGACGGCGAAGGCGGGACGTGCAGAAAAGTCAGACACCGTCTGGCTTTTTTGACCTGAAGCCAATTCCGCAGACAGTGACTGCGGAATCCCTAGTTCCCTAATCTTTAGCGTGTTGATGAATTCCACAGACAGTGTCTGTGAAATCTGGGGGTAAGCGGAAAACAGACGCCTGCACAGCTCCAGAGTTGTCGGAGTCAGCCCTTTGGCATCCAGCGCGTTGAAAACCTCGCGGATCAGATTCGCTCCATACTCCGCCCGCTCCTCCCCATTCTGCTCAAACTCGACGATGTAAGCGCCCACCAACCAGTTCCGCAGCGTAAGCCCGACATTTGCCGTCCGGATAACCTGCCCTCTGAGAGAGGTATCCAGTTCTCGGAGGCTTGTGATGAGCTGATCGAAGTTCATGAGGTGATCAGGGGAAAACGACAGACACTGTCTGTCGAAATGAAAATCGCAGACGTCTGCGCAATCGGCGGAAACGTCCAGGACTGCTTCTTTGTTACTGGTGGCCATCGCTTAGAGTTCCTTCAACCGGTCAATGCTCCAGAGGTGCTTCATCATCCCCTCATAGAGTGCCCGCCGTTCCATCTGCTCTTCTTTTCCGAACGCCGGATAACTCTTGAAATCATGGCCGCTTGCTTCCCGGAAGGTCTTGAACCTCGGCAAGTGAGCGTAGGGCAGCCCCCCCAGCGACGCAGCCAGCAGGTTCTCGTCCTGATAGTGCTCCCGCTTGTAAGGGTAGGGCTTGTCATTCAGACTGGCGTTCTTGCTTTTCGGCAGCAGGACGAGGCCTCCCAGGTGATTCCGCCAGTTGCTGAACTCATCTTCGGTTTGGAAAACATTGGCGAAGTCCTCGTAGTGGTTTGGCCACAGATGTTCAACTTCGTAGGGATTTTTCGTGACCGTCGGTATGCGGTTCACGTAAGCCGCAAAGTGCTGCCCCTTGTCGCACGACGATTCCGCATAGGCCGTCATCCTCGCGAGGATGTAGTGGACGTAGCGCTTCGTGAACATGTTGATCCGGAAGTCCGAAATCCCCTTCCGGTTCCCACCCTTTGCGGAGTCCAGCGTTGCGTCGTCCTTCGCCAGGCGCTGGGAAAGCACCGTAATCAGTTCTTCGGGCGATTTGTGCCTCACCTCCTTCATGATCTGCACCATCGTGTATTGGATTGCAGAGTATCCCACGCGGATGTAGTTCACCACCCGCCGCACCAGAAAATGGTCGAGGTAGGTCGCAACGATCTGAAGCTTCCGATTGATCACCTCCTCGCTGTCGCCCAGTTTTACCGCAGCCATCAGCACGGTTGTTTGGAGGGTGAGATCATTGCTCGCGTTGTAAAACACCGCCTCCAGTCCCTGAGTAAGATTCTGTGAGGCATCGAGAATTTTGCGGTACACCCTCGCGAAGAACGGAATCTCCTCCCGGATCAACCTCACGAAATCCTCCTCCTTGTGCAGGCCGATCACCGCCCGCTGGTCGTTCACCCATCGGTGAAAAGCCACGTGGATTTTTTCCCAATCCTCTTCCTTCGCGTTCGCCTTCCGCTGCCGGGTTTCACGGGCATACTGGGCACGAAGCCAGGTCTTGAGGAAATTCGATTCGATGTCGTCGTCCTTGCCCCTGCCGTAGTGCATCAGATCCTGAATTTCAGCCTTCCACTTCTCGTTCGCTGCAGAGCGGACTTCGGTGTCTTTGATTCTCCCTAGTAGATAGGCTTTAAGCATGTCCGTCGGGCTGAGGGGTTTGCCTCTGTCGTTCATCGTCTCGAAGATTGTATAGGCATAGGCATCGTCATCCGTCGCGATCACGATTAGGCCCACCTTCCCCATCAGCCAGTAGGTAAAATGCTCGATGGCGGCATCCATCAGATCGGGCTCCTCCGGATCCGCATCAAGCTCCGCCGCGATGTCCCTGTAGCGGTTCACCATGTTTACCAATGATTCCTCCTGATCATCTGTGTTGAATGGCTTCCCCTCGAACAATGCCTCCAGCACCGGCCTCCTGTCGGCGATCTTGAGATTGAAGGAATATGCTCCGTAGTCGTCAGAGAAAATCAAGCTCTCCAGCTTGGCCTTTGCGTTCGAGTTGATTGCGCTTAGCCTGTGATAGAGGTAGATCAGGAGAAGAGTCAGCGAGGTCGTCCGCTGCTGTCCGTCGATGAGGAAGTTCACTCCGCCGCGCAGGCTCACAATAATGGAGCCTAGGAAATAGCTGTCATAACTGCTGACATCCTTCGTCTCGTGCTCCGGCTTGTAGTCGCCGAAAAACTTCGAAGTTAAGTCGTTGATCAACTCCTCGATCTGCTTCTTCTCCCATTTGTATTCCCGCTGGTAATCATCGATCGAAAATTTCTCGTCCTTCAACAGGTCTTGAACGGTTTTGTAGGTTGGGGTGACAGTAGGCATGTTCTAAATTTTGATTCTGCCGGTGACGGCGTTTGCAATGAGGGTGCTGCGGAGGATTTTGAGAGATTGGATTTGGGCTTCAGTAGTCGTCGCTGTTTTGTCTCGGAGACTTTCGGCGTCCTTGATGAATTGACAGATCCTGATTTGCTCAGCTTTTGGAGGGACAGCCGCAACGTAGCAAGCAATTTGGTCGGGACTGATGTGGGGCACGCTTACTCCGGTCAAAATCGGCTCAAAGTAGGCCATGAAGCCGGAACCTGTTAAAGTTCGCTCAAGATAGTCAGGTTCAATTCCGGTGGCCCGGATTCGAGCTACTCGTTGCAGGAGCAAGGCGGGAAGATCGGCCTCGGTGACTCTCGCAATGCGAACACCTGCGCCTACCCATGGCCGGTCCATGCCCATCACCATGTCGTCAGAATCTAGCATGAAATCCGAGATATTTAGGAGTTTTTCGTGAGGCCAATAAACGGCGTCATTCCAATTGATCTGGCCAGGATTGACATTGATCCCACGCAAAAGACGAACGTCTGTGTCCTTCTGAGAGTAGGCGGAACTCTTGAACGCGTATCCCGCTTGAATACTGATGAGATACTTGATCTTCTTCACCTCCCAATGCTCCGGAATATCCCCGATCCATTCGATGCCGGAGGGTTTGAGTTTTGCGTTGGGGTTGAGGCCTCGGGTGACGGCGCGGTTGATGAGGATGGCTTTTTGCTCGTCGAGGAGTTCGATCTGGCGCTGCTTTTTGGCAATCAAGGCGTCGATCTCCGCCGTTTTCTGATCGAGGAAGGCGACAATGCGGTCTTGTTCTTCGCGGGATGGGATCGGAATCGTGATATTTTTGAATCCGAGCCAGTAGAGCCGGTTGCGATCGGAGACGATGCCATACGAATGACGATTGGTTTCCGTTTGAAATGTCTCGGTGCGGAAGAGATAGGAATAGAAGCGGCTGTTGATTGGTTTGATAGGCCGGGCGACCACATACGCGGGAGACACCAATCCATCGACAGGAACATCGCCGACCGCGCCCTGCCACATGCGCATCGTGTTGTAGGCGATGTCGCCTTTCCTAGCTCGCTTGTAGGCATTGAGATCCTCGATCAGCCGCTTTTTGCGGGCACCTTCGAACGCCTCAACCTGAACGCCGCGACCGATGGTGATGTTCAGGTTTGGCAAATCCGGGTGACCGGTTTCGACACGTTCATTGAAGGCGGAGAAAACACGTTCCACCTCCCAATGCTCCGGCACATCCCCGAGCCATTCGACACCGGAATTTTTGTAGCGTTCGTATTTTGGGAAATCGGTCACGGGTTCAGCGGAAGAATTGGAGGTGGATTTGGCGAATGATGGCACCCCTGCCGGGGTGCGGAATTCGGGGGGCACGGGGTCCGGTGGTGTCGCTTCGCTCGACCACCGGCTACAGGATGAGATGCCTCCGGCATCCCGTGATGGTGTGCCACTGGCGTCGGGGATATGAGATGATCCCGGAGGGATGAAATGTGGTAGCCGGTGGTCGAGCGAAGCGACACCACCGGACCATGGATCGTAAATGATTCCGCATCCCGGAGGGATGAAATGTGGTAGCCGGTGGTTGAGCGAAGCGACACCACCGGACCATGGATCGTAAATGATTCCGCATCCCGGAGGGATGAAATGTGGTAGCCGGTGGTTGAGCGAAGCGACACCACCGGACCATGGATCGTAAATGATTCCGCATCCCGGAGGGATGCCAGCAGGGTGCGGTGGGTCGAGCAATTCAATCGAGATACCGTTCGTCGTATTCCACACCGGACTTTTTGAGGAATCCTATCAACTCCTCGCGGAAGGATTTGACCCGGTGATGTTCTTCCTGATTGGCGATGTATTGTTTCACCGATTCCCGCGCCGATGCGCTGACGGTGAAAGCGGCGTAACCCTCTTGCCATTGGAAAGAAGGCAGATGGGAGTCGCGAATCCATGAGGATGAGGATTTTTTCAATTCCCGCATGAAATCCGCGAGGCAATGGGTGGATTTCAGGGAAACCAAGAGATGGACATGATCGGCCACGCCACCGACTCCCTGTGGGAACGCATCGAGACCTTTGGCGACACCACCGAGGTAGGAGTGGAGTTCGGCACGCCAAGGGGAGGTGATCATGGGTTCCCGGTTCTTGGTGGCAAAGATGAGGTGGTAATGAAGGCTGGAGTGTGTGGATGGCATGGCGGGCGTTAGCTGGCACCCCTGCCGGGGTGCGGAATTCGGGGGGCACAGGATCCGGTGGTGTCG
Source organism: Verrucomicrobiales bacterium (assembly GCA_018058245.1). Lineage (GTDB taxonomy): Bacteria > Verrucomicrobiota > Verrucomicrobiia > Verrucomicrobiales > DEV007 > Arctic95D-9. The sequence goes on along the minus strand of JAGPCC010000048.1, from coordinate 14,246 downwards.
CTTCGCTCAACCACCGGCTACAGGATGAGATGCCTCCGGCATCAGAATGTCGTCGCGCGGTCGGGCTACAGGATGAGATGCCTCCGGCATCAAGGCAATCCGACCGCAGGACCAAAGATTTCACATCTCTGGTCTCAAGAACGATGCGATATCCCAAAGGGATGAAATCATGTAGCCGGTGGTTGAGCGAGGCACGAGCGACACCACCGGATGGAGGAGCATCCATAGAACGGCATCCCAAAGGGATGAAATCATGTAGCCGGTGGTTGAGCGAGGCACGAGCGACACCACCGGATGGAGGAGCATCCATAGAACGGTATCCCGGAGGGATGAAATCATGTAGCCGGTGGTTGAGCGAGACCCGAGCGACACCACCGGATAGAGGAGCATCCATAGAACGGCATCCCGGAGGGATGAAATCATGTAGCCGGTGGTTGAGCGAGACACGAGCGACACCACCGGATAGAGGAGCATCCATAGAACGGCATCCCGGAGGGATGAAATCATGTAGCCGGTGGTTGAGCGAGACACGAGCGACACCACCGGATGGAGGATCGTCCATAGAACCGCATCCCGGAGGGATGAAATCATGTAGCCGGTGGTTGAGCGAGACACGAGCGACACCACCGGATGGAGGAGCATCCAAATTACCGCATCCCGGAGGGATGCCATCGTGGTTGGTCGCGACCACGATGGCTGGCACCCCTGCTGGGGTGCGGAATTCGGGGGGCACGGGATCCGTGGGTGTCGCTTCGCTCAACCACCGGCTACAGGCTGTGAAGCCTCCGGCTTCGGAGATAGTTCCATCGGCATGTAGAGAGACGCTCATTCAGGCGGAGAAGCTGAGGATTTCTTCGAGAAGTCCTTCGGTCTCGGTTTCGAGGTCGCGGATTTCCTGCACGACTTCGGCGAGGTCGCGGAGCGGCTGGTGGACGTAGAAGTATTTGTTGAAGGAGATTTCGTAGCCGATGACCGTTTTGTTTTCGTCGATCCAGGCGTCCGGGACGTGGGGCAGGACTTCCTTGTGAAAGTAGGCCTCGATGCCGCCTTCGTAGGTGAGCGGGATGCTTTCGGTATCGCGGAGTTCGCTGTCCGCTTCATAGGTGATGCCTTTGCCACCTTCGATGACGGAATAGAAAGGCCGCAGGTCTTCGGGGCTGGTTCCCAGATCAAGTTCAAAGGTTGTCAACGTCGAGACAATAGTTTCGGCCTCGGGATCCCGCCACGAGACCGCGTCGAAAATGGCCTTCAATTGCGGTGCACCGGGCTTGAGTTTGCGCTCTTTCAACGCGGTCCTGACATCTTCGGTGAAGAGGGTGAAGTCGGACCATTCCTGATCTCCGAGCCGCTGGTGGAGCTTTCCGGCGATTTCCCACAGCTCGCGGCGGGCGGACCAGAGCTTGGGATCGAGGAGTTTTTTCAGGGCGGCGCTTTTGAGTTCGATCTGTTCGGAATCGAGCCAGCGCTGAATCGCGTCCTTTTTCCCGGCGAGGAAGCTTTTTCCGTAAACCTCCTCTCCCCATTGGGAATAGATCCACTCCATCTCGGTGGCGAGGGATTTATCGAAGCGAAGCGGGGCGATGCGCTCGGCGGTGAATTGGGCGGACTTCCGCAGCGGGCGCTCGACGGTGACTTTCCAGTAGCCGAATTCCTGGTTGTCGAAGACCTGGGACTTGAGGCCATCGACGGACTGCTTGCCGGTATCGAGCAGGTCGAGGTAGGCGCGGGTGATCCGGGTGAGGTGCTCGCCGGTGAAGGCGCAGTTTTTCGCTCCGAGGTTCTTGCGGAGTTTTTCGTAAAGCTGGGAGGCATCGATGAGCTGGACCTTGCCCTCGCGGCCCTTGGCTTTCTTGTTGGAGAGGACCCAGATGTAGGTGGTGATGCCGGTGTTGTAGAAGAGGTTGTTCGGAAGTTGGATGATGGCTTCGAGCAGGTCGTTCTCGATGAGGGATTGGCGGATGTTGCTGGCCCCGCCTCCGGCATTCCCGGTGAAGAGGGCGGAACCATTGTGGACGGTGGCGATGCGCGAGCCCGCCGGGGAGTCCTGGAGGCGCTTCATCTTGCTTACCATTTCCATGAGGAAGAGGAGCTGGTCGTCATCCACGGCGGGTGCGGCGGAGACGGTTTGCACCTCGCCGGAAGCATCGGGAAGCTGGACCTCGAAACGGGGGTCGATGATGACGGTGTTCGCGCCGTTTTTCTCAAGGATCTGGCCCTGGTCGGTCTTCCAGCTTTTGCCGTAGGGCGGATTCGACAGCATGAAGTCGAAGCGGGTGCCGGAAAACTCGTCGGTGGCGAGGGTGGAGCCGTAGCGGATGTTCTCAGGGTTGTTGCCCTTGATCATCATGTCGGACTTGCAGATGGCGTAGGTCTCGGGGTTGACCTCCTTGCCATAGAGGTAGATGGCGGCCTGGGAGCGGATGGTGCCCTCGGGATCGAGGATGAAGTCCTGGGCCTCGGTGAGCATGCCGCCGGATCCGCAGGCGGGATCGTAGATGGTGATGACGGGTGGGAGCTTTTTCTTCACCGGCTCGAAGAGCAGGTGGACCATGAGCTGGATGACCTCACGCGGGGTGAAATGCTCTCCGGCCTCTTCGTTGTTCTCCTCGTTGAACTTGCGGATGAGTTCCTCGAAGACATAACCCATACCCAGATTGGTCAGGCCGGGGAGCTTGCGACCGTCCGGTCCGATGGCGTCGTGGTGGGAGAGATTGATGTCCGGGGCGACAAATTTCTCGATGACGCCGTGGAGGGCGTCCGCCTCGGCCATCTTGCGGATCTGGTTTCGCAGGTCGAATTTGGCAACGATCTCGGCAACGTTCGGGCTGAATCCGTCGAGGTAGTAGTTGAAATTCGCTTCTAGCTGGGAGGGGTTTCCGAGCAGGCTCTTCAGAGTGAACTTCGAGGTGTTGTAAAAGACCTGGCCAGAGGCGTCGCGCAGGGCATCGGGATCAAGCACGGCCATTCCCGCCTCATCTTTCTGGAACTTCACCTCGGCAAGCACCGCTTCTTTGGTTTCCTCCAAGAGGCAGTCGATTCGTCGGAGGACGAACATCGGCAGAATGACATCGCGGTATTTGCCCCGGACAAAAACGTCGCGAAGACAGTCGTCCGCGATGGACCAGATGAAGGAAACAATTTTATTGTGGGTGGCGTGATCCATGGAGAGGGGCAAAATAGAAAAGAAGACTTCTCCGGAGTCATACCCCGGGCTGTCACCAACTCGATCCCACGTTCCATTCCTCGACGAGGTTCACGGGGATGTCTTCGAGAAAACGGGAGGGACGTTGTAGGACTTCGCCGCTGAAGGAGCCATACCAGAGCAGGGGATAGGTGAGGTAAAGTTCGTCCTTGGCCCTAGTCACCGCGACGTAGAAAAGACGGCGTTCCTCCTCGAGTCCGCTCTGGTCATCGTTGTCTTCATCAAGGACACGACTGTTAGGGAACATCCCGTCGGCAAGCCAGATACAAAAGACCACTTTCCATTCCAGCCCCTTGGCCTGGTGGATGGAGCTGAGACAGACGGACTCGCGATCTGGTTCTGCCGCCGTGGCTTCGACCGCATCCTGACCTGCGAGGAGGCTGAGCTGACTGAGGAACTCTTGCAGGTCTTCGAATTTTTCGGAGTATTTTTCGAGCTGGAGGAGGTCCTGTTTCCGATTTTCGTAGTTGCTGAACTTGCTCTTGAGGTAGTCCTCGTAGACTCCGCCGAGGATGGATGGCATCATGACGGTCGGTGGCTTCGGTCGACCCGTTGCATCAACGAGTTCGTCGAGGGTGTAGGCGAGCTGTTCCCATCCGGTTTTGGCTTTTGCCGCGATCTTGAAGGTCAGGAGGACGTCGGAAAACGTGCGGACGTCCTCCGATCCCGCGAGGGTGCTCTGGGTCCATTCCTTCCAGAGATGATCGGCCCCTTTGTCGCCGACACCGGGGAGCATTTTCACGAGACGCTTGAAAGAAACCTCATCTCGCCGATTCCCGACCAGTTTCATAAAGGCGGCAACATCTTTGATGTGCGCCTGTTCAAAGAACCGCAGACCGCTCGTGATGACAAAGGGGATGCCTCGTTTTGTCAGTTCGAGCTGGACTTCCATGGCGTGGAAATGAGCTCGATAGAGAACGGCGATCTCGCTCAGTTCGACTCCATCGTCTCTCAGTTCGAGGATACGCTGAGCGACAAAAGCGGCTTGGGTGCTGGGATCCTGCAATTGTGCGAGCGCGGGGAGGGTCTCTCGATCTGGTCGAGCAGGAGCGAGGTTCTTGCGGAACTGCTTGGTGTTTGGGGCAATCGCGGCATTGGCGAGGGAGAGTATCTCCGGGACGGAGCGGTAGTTTGTCTCAATGACATATTTTGCCGATCCCTCATACTTGTCGGGAAAATCGAGGATGTTGCGAAAATCGGCCCCGCGCCACGAGTAGATGGACTGCGCGTCGTCTCCCACGACCATGACATTGCGCTGCGGCATCGCGAGGATGTCGATGAGCTCGGCCTGGAGAAGGTTGGTGTCTTGGTACTCGTCGACGAGGACCCACTCGAACTGCCTTTGATACTGCTCTCTCAGGGCGGGGTATTCACGAAAAAGCCGGAGTGGTTTCTCAAGGAGATCGTCAAAATCCATCGAGTTCGTTGCCTTTTTTTTCTCCTCGTATCTTTCCTGCAGTTCTGCAATCGAGGCGGCAAGGTGATGAAAGTAGGGAAAACGGCGATGCAACAGGTCGGGGATTTCCTCTCCAGTATTGGTGACGAGGCTGAAGATGTCGGCGAGAACTTCCGGTTTGGGAAATCGCATCGCTTTTGTATCAATCTCACTTTCCCCGATCACGGCATTCATGATCTCTTTCTGATCTTCCCGATCCATGATCGAAAAGCTACGATTCCAGCCCAGCATCTCCGCGTGGCGGCGGAGGATGCGGTTGCCGATGGAGTGAAAGGTCCCTCCCCAGAGGTCACGAGTATCGTAGGGCACAAGCTCTTCGACACGGTTCAGCATTTCCTTTGCTGCTTTGTTGGTGAAGGTAAGGAGGAGGATGCTCCCTGGAGCGATCCCGTTGTCGAGGAGATAGGCGACCCGGTAGGTGAGGGTGCGGGTCTTGCCACTGCCGGCACCGGCGATGACTAGCGACGGACCTGGAGGTGCCGTCACCGCAGCGAACTGCATTTCATTCAGTTCCGCAGCGTAGTCGATTTGGGACTTCGCATTCTTCGGGACGCGATTGACAGTATATTCACGGGCCATCTTCGCTGGAGTGTAGTCCGCGAACCCCGCTTTTGCGCAAGTAAAAAGCCGAACTCCCGTCGGATTTACACTTTCCTCGGGGCAGTTTCCGCCAACTGACTGCGTTCGCCACATTCCATGGGGACGTGCGCGCGGCAGGGCTGGTCGCGGAGACAGTCACGAGGGTAAATAGAACCAATATTGAGTCGATCCACATAAGAGGCATCCATCTGGGAAGGGTCGTTGATCAAGACGAGCGTCGACTCCTTCGTCATTTCTCTAACGATGGTCTTGGCTTCGAGCGGGGTCAACCCTTCGGCGTCATTCCGAGGAAAAAAACGGTAGATTGTAATTCCCCGCCGTGGTGCCCGGTTGAAATTTCTGTGGATCACGAGATCGCTGAAGCACTGCGGTTTGGCCCATCAGCGATGGCGCGGGCCTTTGGCCCTTCACAGATTGTTTTCGGTTTGTTACCTGGGGCGTTGCCCCAGGCTGGTATAGCGGCGGGCCTTTGGCCCTTCAGAAAATATACTCACCCCACGAGCGAGGGCCAAAGGCCCGAAGCCATACCAGACCGGGGCAAATAGCAAGGGCCAAAGGCCCGAAGCCATATCAGACCGGGGCAAATAGCAAGGGCCAAAGGCCCGTACCATATCAGACCGGGGCAAATAGCAAGGGCCAAAGGCCCGACGCCATATCAGACCGGGGCAAATAGCGAGGGCCAAAGGCCCGACCCATACCAGACCGGGGCAAATAGCAAGGGCCAAAGGCCCGTCCCATACCAGACCGGGGCAGCGCCCCGGGATAGAACGTCCACCCTTCCAAAAGGGCTGAAAGCCCGCCCTATCCCGCTGAGCCACATCAAAATTACGCAACGCAGAGAAATCCTATCCCGATTAACCGCCTATTTGGCTCAGACTCCAGGATCAAGAAAAACCTTACTGCGGGCGGGCATTTCGGTCGGCAGGCTGTCAGGGGATGGCCGAATCACCCGCGATACGCTCAGGTCGTCTCGAGCAGTTCGTCGAGGACACGAAGGAGGAGCGCCAGATTCACCGGTTTGGGAAGTACCATCTGGGAACCGGCCTGGGCGACCGCTCCTTCGGAGAGTTCCGTCGAGTCCACTAGAGCCGTGAGCATCAAGATCGGGATCGAGGCGAGCTCGGGATCGTTTTGCATCGCGGCCTGGACATCGCCGCCATCCATCCCGGGCATCACCACATCGAGGATGATGGCGTCGGGACGAAAGTGTTTAGCCGTCAGGACCGCACGAGTCGAGTCATTCTCGATTTTTACCTCGAAGGCACCGGATTTCTCCAGGTTCATGGAGAGCAGTTCGGTAAAGCCTACTTCGTCGTCGACTAAGAGAATCTTTTTGGCCATGGGGAGCGTGCGTTGGGGTGAATCTGTCTCCGTCAGGGTGGCAGGTTCGACGGGAGACTGTCAATCTATTTTGTTGGGTTTGTTGTCGTTCTCACCTTCCCGGTCTCGAGTTTTGTCGGGAGTGTGAGACGTGCCACGGCGCCCGGTTCTCCGCTACGATTGAAGAGGGCGAGATTCCCGCCGTGCAGTTCCACGATACGGCGAGCGACGGACAGTCCGAGGCCAGTTCCTTTCCCTGTTGCCTTGGTCGTAAAGAACGGATCAAAGAGGCGGCTGGCGTCGTTGGGCGAGATCCCGGCACCGCTGTCGATGATATCGAGGATCACGACCTTGTCTCCAGAACGGAAAACTTCCCGTTTCCTCGCACCTTCATTTTTGACAACATTGTCGAGGGTCTCGGCTCGGGCGCGAATTTTCAGGAGTTTTGGGCTACGGTCCTCCATCGAGTGGACGGCATTGATGATCAGATTGATGAGCACCTGTTCAAATTTTGACATGTCGAGAAAAACGAGCGGAAGATTCTTGTCGATCTTGACGCTGACTTTTGTATTGGAGCGGGTGAGCTCGTGTTTCACGAGGAGGAGCACTTCTTCTACGACATGGGCCAACTGCACGGGTTCGCGAGAAAGCGCCCGTTGCGAGGAAAAGTCAACGAGACCGCGCACGATACGGTCGGCTCGATCCACCGCATCCCGCATTTGGCTCAGGATCTTGGCGACATTGGGATCGTCGGGCTCGATTCCCTGAGCGAGGTAGTCGACCCCGAGGAGGAGGAGGGCGAGAGGATTTTTTACCTCGTGCGCTACTCCTGCGGCGAGGCGACCGATCGATTCGAGTTTTTCCGCCTGGATCAGCTGCATCTGGGTTTCCAGCAGTTCGCGGTTGGTTTCGACGAGGTCACGATTGAGGTGTTCCAATTGTTCTCGCGCCTTCACCTGCTCGGTGATGTCCTCGCTGATTCCCACGACGAGAAGTCGCCCCGTTTCTTTGTCGTGAACGGGGATCTTGACGGTGCGGAGATGAACTTCTCGACCGTTTTTCGTCTCGATGATCTCCTCGGGAACTTTCATGACAGTTCCGCGCTTGATGACCGCTTTGTCGACGCTGCGGAAGTAATCGGCCGAGTCTAGGGAAAAGAGGGAATAGTCGTTTTTCCCGAGGGCACGTTCTGCAGAGATCGTAGTGACTTCCTCCTGCTTTTTGTTCCAGAGAATGAAACGGAATTCGTCGGTGGCGTCTTTGGCAAAAACCGCGACTGGCAGATTATCGAGAACTGATTCGACGACGCTATGATCTTCCATGACTCATGATTTGAGCCATGAATAACAGAATGGAGCGATCGAGGGAAGCAAAAGGAGGCAGGTTTCCGAATTTAGCTGCGTAAATCACGGAATTGATTCTGCAGACTCGTGGTGCGGTCAATCGGGCTGGTGGGGGGCGGGGCGCTGTAGCCATCGCCGGTGACACCTCCGGTAGCGTTGGGGCCAGCGCATCCAGAGAGAGTGAGGGCAACCAGAGCGAGAACGGAGAGCAAGGAAAGGAAAGTGGTTCGATTCATGACAAAATAATGAACAAGGGAAAGGAGGAAATCAAATCGAATTTACGGAGGAATCAGGGTTGGTTCTGCCAGCGTACCCTGTTGCGTTTACGGAATGGCTCGGGATTGCTTTGTGATTAGGAAAACGATACCTCGTGGGCGTGAGAGGCACGGATCAGGTCCATTTCCCCCATGGGTTTCCCGAGGAGCTGCAGTCCGACGGGGAGGGCGCTGCCGTCCACGGTGACGGTTCCGCAGGGTACGGAAATGCCGCAGACTCCCGCGAGATTTGCGGAGATCGTGTAGAGGTCGGCTAGGTACATGGAGAGAGGATCGCTGTGGTGCTCGCCGAGTTTGAAGGCAGGAGTGGGCGAGACGGGCGAGGCGATCAGGTCGACTTTTGCGAAGGCCTCTTCAAAGTCCCTGCGGATGAGGGTGCGAACTTTTTGCGCACGGAGGTAATAGGCGTCGTAGTAGCCAGAGCTGAGCACGTAGGTGCCGAGAATGATGCGACGTTTTACTTCCTCACCGAACCCTTCGGCGCGGGATTTTTTGTAGAGTTCGATCAAGTCGTCGGCCTCGGCGCGATGGCCGTAACGGACTCCGTCAAAGCGGGCGAGGTTGGCGGATGCTTCGGCGGTGGCGATGATGTAGTAGGTCGCGACGGCATAGGAGGTGTTAGGCAGAGACACGGGAACGATCTCAGCACCGAGCGATTCCAGATTCCGGATCGCGGATTCCACTTGTGTTCGAACTCCAGAGGCGAGTCCTTCGGCAAAATATTCGGTGGGGAGTCCGATGCGGAGGCCCTTGATGTCTTTTCCGATTGCTTCGGTATAACGGGGGACTTCCTCGTCGAGGCAGGTCGAGTCGCGGTCACAGCTACCGGAAATCACTTCGAGGAGAAGGGCGGCGTCGGCGACGGTCTTGGTCATCGGGCCACACTGATCGAGCGAGGAGGCAAAGGCGACGAGGCCGTAGCGGGAAACCCGGCCGTAGGTCGGTTTCAGCCCGACGATACCACAATGAGATGCCGGTTGGCGGATGGACCCACCGGTGTCGGTTCCCAGTGCGGCGATTGCGGTGTTCGCGGCGATGACCGCTGCTGATCCGCCGGAGGACCCGCCGGGAATGCGCTCAAGATCGTGGGGATTACGACAGGGTTTGATGCCCGAATTTTCGTTCGATGATCCCATCGCAAACTCGTCCATGTTCGTCCGTCCGAAAGGAATCGCCCCCGCTTCGCGGAGCTTGCGGACTACGGTAGCGTCATAGGGGGCGGTGTATTTCCCGTCGAGGATCTTCGAGGCGCAGGAGCAGGGGTGCCCGGCGACATTGATGAGGTCCTTGATCGCGATAGGGATGCCGCCGAGTGGTTTCTTCAGATCGACTGATGTGGCGTCGGAAAGCGCGAGATCTAGATCGTAGGAGAGATAACCGCCAATCGCAGGATCTTTCTGATCGATCACCCCGGCGAGCGAAGAGAGCGCCTCGGCAGGCGTGAGGGTTCCGTCGAGATAGGCCTCGCGGAGTTGAGAAATGGTGAGTGAAGCGACGTTCAAGGGGCAAAGGGGAAGAAAGGGCAGGGAATAGAGAGGAGAAACCGGTGGGTCTATTCGACCACTTTTGGCATTCGGAATTGGTTGTGGGCGACGGCAGGGGCATTGCTGAGGGCTGCCTCCTGACTGAGGCTCGTGCCCAGGGCGACATCCTCCCTTACGATGTTAAAAACGGCACCGGCGTGGGCGGTCGGTTCGATGCCCTCTACGTCGATCTCATTGAGTTGTTCGATGTATTTCAGGATCTGGTCTACTTGCTCTTGGTATCGCTCTGCTTCTTCCTCGGAGAGGGCGATGCGGGCGAGGTGGGCGACGGAACGGATGTTCATGAAACACAGTGATCAGAGAACTTGACCGGAGTTTTTCCACTTTTTGTGAAACTCCGCGTAGACTTTCGGGGAAATTTCGGAAGGTTTGATTTCGCTCCTTCCGCCCCAGAAAACATTGGTGTATAAGAGGGGAATCCCGATGTCAGCGAGGTGGGCATCGATCGCAGCTTTGTGCTCCATGACCCGTGCTCGGTCGGTTCCGTGAACGACTCCCATGATGTTAACCCCGGCGAAACGCTCGCCCCCTTCACGCCAATAACAATGCGTCATGATGAGGTGACGTCCGACTTCCGATCCGGCCCGAGCTTGCATTCCCTCTGGGACTTTCCAATGAAAGAGAGCATTAAATCGGGTCACTCGCTCGCCGGTTTGACTCGGTTTGACATGCTCTAAAAAAGTAGAAAATCGACCTATAACCTTTTTGCGGTCAAGCTCTTCTGCGATCTTAAAGAACGTCTCCTTGTCCATCCCGATCGCTTTCGCACGGGGACTCCAGGGATCTTCTACGATTTCCTCGGAGCTCAGTTCCTCCTTCATCGCGAGGAGGACTTCCCATTCTTCTGGAGTGAGATCGACGGTCGTGGTCGTGTTCATCACTGCTGGTTCATCAGACTTTTCGCCCGGTTCCATGGTCTTGCGGCGAACATGACCGACCCCGAGAGCAAAAATGCCGTTGGCTGGCATGAGCAGAAATTCGTGAGCGCCGGTGAGGCGACGTAGTTCCTCGGCATGTTCTTCGAGGGATTCGCCCTGCGGCACTTTCAGGGTCGTCCAGAGTTTGTAGTCACTGCCCGAAATTTCACGGTCGGTCGAGCGGGTCACGACGTGGCCGGTGAAGGGATCTTCGCGGAACATGAAATCAAAGGTCGCATCCAGCTTATCATTATCCACCTTCCAAGCACAGAGTGCGCCGTGCGCGAGTTTCGTAGCAAGAAGGGTTTGTCGGACACGGCGGATCACTCCTGCGTCGAGCATCGCACGGATTCGTGTGAGGACCGTCTCTAGGTCGACTCCCGATTTTTCCGCAATATGTTGAAAGGGATACCTCTGGAATCCGCTGACGAGATCCTCGGAGACTTCGAGAATCTGTGTGTTCACCGGATCGGTATGCTCAGTCGGGATGGGGGAGAGGGTTTCAATGCTCATTTTCCCACTTTAGGCATGAGTGTGGACTCCGGCAAGTTTGAGTTGGCGTATCACGGGATTCAGTCCATCTATGCCCATGGAGATTCACACCATCGATCTTGAGTTCCAGGGGCGGCCCTCTGCCATCGCCGCGTTCCTGATCGAAACTACTAAGGGTTGCATCCTGATCGAGACGGGTCCGGAGTCGACTCGCAAGACGCTTTTGGCAAAACTGGCGGCGCGGGGAGTGCAAGTGTCCGATCTGGAGGCGGTCTTTGTGACCCACATTCATTTGGATCATGCCGGAGCCGCCGGTTGGTTCGCGCAGGAAGGAGTTCCGATCTATGTTCATCATCGAGGGGCAAGGCATCTTCTCCATCCAGAAAAACTCGTGGAAAGCGCCCGCAGTGTCTACGGAGAGGTGTTCGACGCGCTCTGGGGTGGCATGGTCCCGGCACCGGATGGCCTCGTACAGTCTTTGGAAGACGGTGCTCGCACGACCATGATGGCAGGTCTGGAAATCGAAGCGATCGAAACTCCTGGCCACGCATTCCATCACCATGCTTTTCGGATCGGAGATTGTCTCTTTGCGGGGGATGCTGCTGGCGCACGACTGACGGAGAATCCGTTTACCTCAGTCACTTCGGCACCGCCGCAGTATGAGTTGGATCACACCCTGGCGAGTCTCGCGAGACTCGAAAAGAGCGACGCCTCGCGCCTTTTTCTAACCCATTTTGGCGAAGTGAGCGATAAATCGGCTCATCTCGCGGCCTATCGTGATGCGGTCGAGCTCAATACTGAATTCATCCGACAGCGGCTCGAGGAAGGGTATGAGCGGGAAACGCTCCATGTTGCCTACGAGGCATTTCAGCTGGAGCAGGTCTTTCGCAGCGGCCTACCGCCAGCGATTTGGGAGACCTTGCAGGAGATCAACGGCACCGGAATGTGCGCCGACGGGATATCGCTTTATTGGGAGAAGCGGTTTCGTTTGGAGAGTTGATTTGCTATTCAGAGCGCTTTTCGCTACACTTCAGAGTTCTCCGAAGATATGAAACGCCTGCCAGCCTTTATTTTCGTGTCGTTTCTGACAGTCTCCTCCGTTCGCGGTGTGAATGCCGAAGATGCGCCCGCCGCCCCAGTTGCTCCTGCTGCCTCCGCCGCTGAGGTAAAAACACCGGAGACTCTGTCCGGTCGACCACTGAATTACAACGATCTCGCCCGACTCCCGTATGCGCAGTTGCTCAAGATCGCCCAGAGTGACGCACGGGCGAAGCAGGATGCGGAGAGCTACAAGCTGCGCATTCAGAGTCGCAATCCCGACGTGAAACCAACGAACATCGAACTTTTTCTCGACGTGAAAGACAAACCCATCGTCCTCGTGGTCGACAACGATGGATTCGTGGTAGTCCCGCATAACAAAGAATTGCTCGAGTCCAACCCCGATCTCGTGGCAAATCAACCGCGTGGATCGCTGAATATTTTCGTCGATCTTGAGGTTCCGAAAGTCTCCCCGCCAGCGATTAAGGACGGCAAAGTGCGTTATCAGGAGCTGTTTCGGCCACTTGTGGAAATCCAGACAGAGATGAGGAAGGTGGATCCGACCTTCGGGCTTTCTGGACAGCAGCAATTTGTCCTCGAGATCGAGACGGGGAAAGAGCCGATTAAGATCACTCGAGATTTCGGAGCAAGAACCTATCGGCCTAATACTCGTGGAAAAGTCTACATGATCATGGAGTCGTATCTTTACGAGGAAAACCCCGAAGTCGAAATTCCCGATAAGGCGAAAATGAACGTCCTTCCAGCCTCACCCGAGGAAATTGAGGAAATCCGCTCTCGCTAGTGGTAAGGCAGAGAAGGTCTCATCAACGATGTCGCGGGTCGTTGGCCCTTCCTGATTTTTTTGAACCATACCCCTGGGGCGTTGCCCCAGAGAGGAAATATCCACCCCTCCAATAGGGCTGAAGGCCCGCCCGATTCTGCCAATCCACCCCAAACCTATGCAAAGGGGAAAGATTTTGTCCCGATTTACCGCCACCTTGGATTCGATGGCGCACTGGAGTGTGTCGGACCTATCCCGCCCGGTTGCGGAAAACGAGGATTCGGCCCAGATTTTCCCTCACTTTCGTCATTTGTGTTCCCACAAACTCCTCAAACTCATGAAAGTTTTGACCCGAACCGCGCTTCCCTCACTTGTTGGTGCGGCGGCGGCGACCCATTTTTGTTGTCTGGCCAGTGGTACTGGTTTTGGCTTTCCCGGGACGGGGATAATCCGCTGCGGCACTCTTTGTTCCTTCCTTGGCCGGACGGCGTTTCGCACCTCCGGCTGATTTTGCAGGAGTCCTCTTGCCGTCCTTCCGTTCGGAGATCCGGGATTTCACCCGGAAGACAAAAGGCAATCCCTCCATGGGATACTCCCGCCGGATCTGATTCTCCAGATAACGTTCGTAGGTGCGAGTCATCAGCTCGGAATGATTTACAAAGAGCAGATACTCTGGAACCGGAACGGTCTGGGGTTCATCCTCTCGCTTCTGGGTAGCATAGAGGAGTTTGAGACGCTTGCTATGGCGGACGGGAGGCTGGTTCCGCTCGATCGCTTGCTGGAGGAGACGGTTGAGCACACCGGTCGGAATCGGATCGGAGGCGACTTGCACGACTTTCTGAATTGATTCGAAGATTCTCCCGAGGTGGTCACGATATTTCGCCGAGATGGCCACTTTCGGTGCATAAGGAAGGAAGAAAAGATCGTCTCCCAGTTCCTCGCGGAATTGTTCGATCCGATCCTGGTACTTAGCATCGGGGTGATAGAGATCGAATTTGTTCAGAAGCACGATGCAGGGTTTGTTTTCATCGATCACCATTTTGGCAATGCGTCTGTCCTGTGTCGTGACTCCGGACGAAGCGTCGATCACGAGGAGGCAGATGTCGGCACGGCGGATTGAGCGTTCAGACCGCATCACGGAAAAAACTTCTACGGACGTGTCCCGACGAGTGCGTTTCCGAATCCCGGCAGTATCAATGAGTAAATAGGGTATTCCCTCCCGTTCGTAAGGAACGTCGAGCGCATCGCGGGTCGTCCCGGCGATGTCGGAGACGATAC
>JAGPCC010000278.1 GCA_018058245.1 Verrucomicrobiales bacterium | reverse complement strand
CACCGAAACTGTCAGGAAATCCCCGTTCTGGCAAGAAATATCCCCGGAAAACGTGCGGAACGTGCGGATATCACGGCGGTGGGGAGGGTGAAAATTGGCACAAGCTGCCAGGGCCGATATCTCACCGCCCGAGGCTCGGAACATGCCGTGCCCGCGAAGGCAGCTCTTCATGAAAACTGTTCTCCCGAACACTTTTTATATGAGTCCGCGACACGGAATTGCTTTTCTGAAGAGCATGACGACCGCAACCGTAGAAAAGAAGGCGCGTTGGTGTTGGAGAAAAGATCTCGCGGAGTTCCGCGGGCTGACGGACCGGGAGCGAACGGGCTTTCTCCTCGTCCTGGAGTGGTTCGAAAATTACCGTCTCTGCCATCGTGAAGTCCTCGGACACGAGGACATCACGACGACAGAGATTTCCCTGCACGTCGCGACGGGGGCGAACGGACTCGGAGAGAATTTTTCGGTGCCGGGGGGAAATCGGTCGAGGTTCATCTCTTTGGGATTGAAATTCGCGAATGTGGGGCAGGCTCGCCTATTCGCTCATCAGGATTCGGTAGGCCCAATTCCGCGAGGGGTCGGGGATGGCAGGCCAGGAGAGTGTTCCTGTTTTGCTTGATTTTACGGTGATGGAATCCAGCCAAACTCCTTGGCCCACGTCCCACCACTCGAACTTGTAGTCCTTGTCCGGCTGGATCCCAGTGACAAGAGCCACCGGGTATCCCGTGGTGTAAAATCCCAGGGCAAGACTGTCGTTGTCGGTGATCGCTAGGGAGTGCATGTCCCCCTGGCTATTGTCCAGATGTGTATCCGAGGCAGGATGCAGTCGCCGGTAATCATGGCCGGGAT
The DNA here is from genome assembly GCA_018058245.1 of Verrucomicrobiales bacterium. GTDB lineage: Bacteria > Verrucomicrobiota > Verrucomicrobiia > Verrucomicrobiales > DEV007 > Arctic95D-9. The sequence continues at coordinate 5,747 of JAGPCC010000278.1, read as the reverse complement.
CGAGCACGAACTTTTTCAGACTACCCATCGATGAAGAACCCCATTTGCCCAATGCATTCCGTTGAGGATCGTCTCGTGTAACGGTGCCGTCCGTCCAGTAGGCTACACCAGCAAAGTAGGTGTCCCCCCAGGCATGACCGCCAAAGCCGCCATTGAGGACGGAACCATACATCTGAAATTCTGCCATTTGCGCAATCGTCAGTTTTCCCTCCGGCAAGCGGGCCGCTGAACCGGGATAGTAGGGTTCGGCATTGAAGGCGGGAAGAGCGGGAGTTGCACGGTATATCTTTCGCAGCCAGGGGAACATTCGTTGATCCCGATGCAGATTGCTGACGTTGTGCACCGTCAGGAGGAAGGGAGCATCCTTGCCCCAGGTATCGAGGCTACTCCCATAGGCCATAGCGCTCATTGGTTGTTCATATGGCATTTTCCCGGTGCCGTTGACAGCCTTCAGTTCCTCGTGGGCTTTGACGAGGAGCGGAAGCCAGGCGGGATACACTTTGCGGTCGGTGTCCCAATGCAACCAACTGTAGATCATATTGTAACATCCGTATCGTGCCCACAAATAACGTGTGTACTCGGTAAATGCGTCTCGTTGTTTTTCTTCGAGTTGGGGCCATTGCTCATGGCGACGCACTGATTCGAAGAAGGTCACAAATCCGTTGTCAGCGAGAAACTTCATTTTCGGATCCACTTCCCTCCAGTAGTCGGGATTGATTCGTGTGTAGTCCGCTTCGTCGCCGGAAATCAAAAAGGGAGTGAGTCCATTCTCAGAGACCTTTTCCCCTTTCACGGACCCGGCCCAGATCCCTTTTTCCGGAACACTGTCGGTCGGATAACTGGCGATCACGTTCACACCGTTGAACCCCTGTGCTTTCCTAGACGCGAAATAATCCTGAAATGAAATCCCCGCTTTCCCCGTTGGAGAATCCCACGAAAAAATCTTTGTTAGTGCGGTCCAGACCGTGTCCGCTGTGTAGAAAAAAGGCGTTCCGTCCGCGTATTCTAGGGTATGGCCGTTTTGATGTGCCCGGATAAATCCTCTCTTGTTGGGATTCGCGATTTTCTCCGACTCGCTTGGTGCCGTCGCATCAAAGGCACCGCTCTGCTGATCGAGGCCGGGATCTCCCGTTTGATCTCCGGTGGACCACTTCCAGTTTCCCGGGGCAGTAGCCACAAGTCGTGCTCGAAAGGTTCGGCCACCGTCCCAAAACGTCGGGATCAGGTAATTTTCTTTGTTCGGTCCGGAAAGTGTCACCCAGCAATCAACATCGAGATAGGGATTTTTATGTTCCTTGCTGGAAGTCAGACAGATCTCAACGACGTCCATGACTTCCGCAGCGTTGAGAATTGTCACCGGAAACAGAAATCCCAAGGCACTTGCAAGGAGGGAGAAAGTAGATCGTTTGCTTTTCAAAATATTTCTTTCTTCGTTTCAACCCACTATAGGAGGTTATCAAAAAGAACCAAGGCAATCCGGGACCATGGATGCGGACCCCCGGTCCTTTCGAACGGGCATCATCGCCGCAGGGAATACTGATCACCGCAAATTGGACGCGCATGACAAATTGCGTTTCGTGAGATTCGGGAAAAAGATCGACAAAGGGAACTGTATTGCTCAATAATCATCCTAGTGCCCGGAGATTCTCCCGGATGTTCCAACTGATAGAAATATGGAAAATTCAGAGCAACCACTACCATCTCCAGCGATCAGTCCACCGTGGCGACACGACAGGGTTCTCTACCTGCCAGATGGAGCGCGCCTCCCCACTGACACCTGCATTCATTGCGGACATAAAGCTGTAAAGGTGATCTCCAAATCGATTCGAAATCCGTGGAACCCTGCAACCTGGTTTTCACGCCAAACCATCGTTGACATCGGTCTTTGCAAAAAACACAAAGATGATAATAATGTGGGAAAAGCCCTGACATACTCTGTCTTGAGCATCGGAGTGATTATATTTATTACCGGGGTTGTCACTGTGGGGTTCGTCACACTGATCATCGGACTTCTCGCAATCGTCGTGAGTGGGATCTTTCGCGCTCGGACTCTGATTTACACGAGTAATACCAATGTTGAACCCCTTCCGATCAAAGGTGCCGCCGCGTCCTATTTGGAGCAGTTTCCGTCGTTTGAGGTGGAGGAGGATTCCTGATTCCTGCTAGTCTTTTTGGCCCGCAGGTAGGCATTGCATCTCAATCTCTTTCACCGTTGCTCTCAGTGCAGGCTCTTCCGCCGGGAGAATTTGAGCAAGCATTGCCGAGTAGATGATCGGCAAATTTCTGATGAAAATGAAATTATAGGCAGCAGTTTTCATCCTGATTTCTTGAGCGACCGATTCAAGCTTGCCGATGCGAGCTGGGATCAAGGCAATTGTCCAGAACTTTACGGTTTTCGGAATTTTGTTTTCCAGGAACCAACCCTTCTTGCCGCCTCGAACTCGCGAATACGCGGCAGCGCGTGCGCCACACCTCCAAACATTGACACTTGCCAGCCCCTCAAAAGCTCCTACTGTAATCGTTCACGGATGAAAATCACGACACTCAGCGCCCGACTCCTTCTTCTATCGCCCGATCTCGGGCGGGTGCTTCCAGGCTGATCTGCCTGGTCTTGTCCATCCTCCCGACTTCCGCCATCCTCATCAGGGATGCATTGCGTCCTGTCCATTTTTCCCCGATACCTTTTTATTGAAATCCCATGAAACCTGAATCCATCCAAAAGTACCGGCCCTTCACTGCGGTCGAGTTGCCGGACCGGCAGTGGCCGAACCGGACGATCATGCAAGCTCCGATCTGGTGCAGCGTAGACCTTCGTGACGGGAATCAGGCGCTCCCGGTTCCTATGAGCGTGGAGGAAAAACTCCGTCTTTTTGATGAGTTGGTTCGCATAGGGTTCAAACAGATCGAGGTTGGTTTCCCGTCGGCAGCAGATACGGAGTTTAATTTCCTGCGAGCGCTGGTCGATCAGAATCGCATCCCGGACGATGTCACGGTGCAGGTGCTGGTGCAGGCGCGCGAGCATTTGATCCGTCGGACTTTTGATAGTCTCGTCGGTGTGAAGAAGGCGATTGTGCACCTTTATAATTCCACGTCGCCGCTGCAGCGCCGGGTTACCTTTCACAATGCGACTAAAGAGTCGATTAAAGAGATCGCGGTGGAAGGGGCGAAGTTGATCAAAGAACTTGTTCCCACGCTGTCGGGAACGGAGGTGACGCTGCAGTATTCCCCTGAGAGTTTTTCGGACACGGAGCTGGAGTTTTCGCTGGAGATCTGCAATGCCGTTTCCGCGGTGTGGGAACCTACCCCGGAGAAAAAGATCATTTTGAATCTGCCTGCGACGGTGGAGTGGACGACTCCGAATGTGCATGCCGATCAAATCGAGTGGTTCTGCCGGAACATGAACTCTCGCGGGTCCAGCATCATATCACTGCACACGCACAATGACCGGGGAACTGGAGTGGCTGCGACGGAGCTCGGATTGCTCGCCGGAGCCGACCGTGTCGAGGGAACTCTTTTCGGCAACGGAGAGCGGACTGGGAATCTCGATATCGTGATCGTCGCGCTGAACATGAACAGTCACGGGATCGACACGGGGCTCGATTTTTCCGATTTGTCGTCGATCCGGCAGATCTATGAGGAAGTGACTCGGCTTACCGTTCCAGAGCGTCAACCCTACGCGGGGGAATTGGTCTTCACTGCCTTTTCGGGCAGCCATCAGGACGCTATCAAAAAGGGGTTTGATCGCCGCCGGACCGATCTCGAAGCAGCGGTCGAGGAGATCGTTCCGTGGGGCGTGCCCTATCTGACGATCGATCCGCAGGATCTCGGTCGCAGCTACGAGGCGATCATCCGGATCAACAGTCAGAGTGGAAAAGGTGGCGTGGCCTACGTTCTGGACCGGGAGCATGGGTTTGATCTGCCAAAATCGATGCATCCGCAGGTCGGGAAGTATGTCTATGAACGAGCCGATTCGGAAGGTCGTGAGCTGAGCAACGAAGAAATCGGAGATCTCTTTTTCGACAAGTTCGTGAATCTAGAAGCTCCGCTGAACATCATTGATTTTGAACTCGATCACACTTCGATGAAAATCGGCGAAATGGTCTGTCATGCGACCATTCAAATGGGCGACGAGCTGGTCAAAGGAACCGGGAAAGGAAACGGCCCGATCAATGCCTTTGTCCATCTGTTGGAAGAAGGGGGATTCAAAACCTTCAAGGTGACTGACTATCGTAGCCAGGCGCTCCGTGGAGGTTCGGATGCGGACTCAGCGGCCTACGTGCAGATCCAGAATGTCGAGAGTGGGCAGCTCCTCTGGGGTTGTGGGGTCGATCCGTCGATCGAAATGGCGGGCCTCAAGGCGCTCGTTTCCGCGTGGAATCTCCAACAGCAAGAGGTATGAAAAAGGGCGTCATTTTTGATCTCGATGGGACATTGCTAGACACCTTGCGTGATCTCTCTGACTCGGGCAATGCGGTGCTGGAAGCACACGGGTTTCCGACGCATTCGATCGATGCCTACCGTACTTTCATCGGGACGGGGATGGCGAATCTCGTGCGAGACATTTTTCCGGAAGGGCATCGGCCATCGGGAGAGGGGGAGATCGATGCGCTGCTCGCAGAGTATCGTGAGGCCTATGGCCGGAACTGGAAAAATACAACGGTGCCTTTCCCGGGCATCGCGGAGTTGCTAACTACCTTGAAAGCAAAAGGGATTCCCATGGGCGTCGTCTCGAACAAGGCCCACGACTTTACCCTAATGTGTGTCGATGCTTTTCTCAGTGACTGGACTTGGGATGCGGTGCTCGGGACTCGCGAGGGTGTCGAAAAGAAGCCCGATCCAGCGGGAGCGATCGAAGCAGCGAGTCTCCTCAGTGTCGCGGTCGAAGACTGCTATTTTATCGGTGACTCGGATGTCGACATCTTCACTGCGGTCAATGCCGGGATGCATCCCGTCGGAGTGAGATGGGGATTTCGCCCGGTCGAGGAACTGCGTGAGGCCGGGGCGGAAACGATTCTAGAGACTCCGGCGGATCTCCTCGCTCTGCTCGGCGGGTTTCATGGATGCACATGAGCGCCTGCGTTCCGGGAACGGGCACAAATGTCATCCCCAGGCTGTTGGTGAAAGGCTCGCGAGTTTTTGCCTGCAGCGCGGCATGATCCGACAAGGCACCGGGGACATTCTTGAAATCGAAACTCTTCACCGCCTCGGCGGCAAGGGTGGAGAGGTCGTGATGCAGTTGATAGACCGCGGGCCGAGTGTCAGCGACTCCGTCGACGTAGCGGTTGCAAAGGAAGATCACGAAGGTGCGAGAGAAGGGATCAATCCAGAGCATTTGCCCAGTCCAACCGGTGTGACCGTAGCTACCGATGGGGAACAAGGCACCGCGCGCGAGGCTGTAGTGGTGCGGTGGCGTGCGATAGGGGGTGTCGATGTCCCAGCCGAGTCCGCGACGTACGGGTAGGTCCTTCGCCGCGAAACTCTTGAGATCGGGCGGGCTTTGCACGGTGGTGAAGAGCTTGACGGTTTCGGTCTGAAAAATGCGCACTCCATCAAGTCCGCCGAGGTTCAGCATCATTCGGGCAAAGCGGGCGATATCCGCCGTGGTGGAAAAGAGCGAGGCATGAGATGCCACGCCGCCGACAAGGCGTGCGACGGTGTCATTCACTTTCCCGCGTTCTGGAAAGTCTGTCGGTGCGACCCGTCGTAGCTGCTCACCGTCCGGTCGGAAGACGGTGTCGCTCATGCCC
>JAGPCC010000277.1 GCA_018058245.1 Verrucomicrobiales bacterium | reverse complement strand
ACAGACGCGAGTCTTGCCGAAATGATCCCGACGGCTTCCGGGAGCATGTTTCTCCTCTCCGAACCAGCTCCAGAAAGTGGTCGAAGAAACCTCTTTCTCCTCGGGAAAGACGGGACCCTCTCCCCGTTTTTGTCCGATCTCCCGACCCGAACAAATATCGCCTGGGATGGGGAGTGGCTTTACACTCTTTCGGATCTCGTGCTCGTTGCCTATCGGGATACCAATCGCGACGGGATCGCCGACGAAAAACGTCGGATCGGGGTGATCCTAAAAAGTGATAAATCTTCCCAGATCATGTTTTCCCGAATTCGTTTGGAACCAGATGGCTGGATCTATGCCGAGGGAGTGCAGGGTCTTACGGGAGATCGCAGCGTTGACGGTAGAGGTGGATTGTCGCTTCAGAAGGGCGACACAATTCGCTTTCGCCTAGACGGGAAATCAGTGGAGAGAGTGGATTCTGTTTTCCGACGAGAGTCCGACCCAACGGCCTTCCAATACCAAGGGAAAACGGTTGCAGAGGTCGATTTTCTTCGTTTTTCGAGGGCGATCGGAGACCAGTTTTGGTTTCTCTCCCGCGAGGAGGGGGAGCAGAGCTTGAGCGTCATCGCGAGGGCAGGGGAGGAGAACGTGATCACCGTCGATTGGGATGGCATGACCGCCGTAGAACTTCCCGCCTATTTGACCTCCCCGAGCGAGGTGGTGCGCAGAGAGGCGGGATTTGAGATCCTGCGGAGAAAACGGAGTCCGGTTGCAGAATTGGAAAGTATGGTAGAACAAAATCCGGGACCAGATGTTTTTACGGGCATAGTGGAAACGCTCGCTGCCCTGACGGGGGCACGTTCGTTGAATGTGCTCCTCCGAGCAGCTTCGTCGGATGACCCAAAAATTCAGATTCTTGCGTTTCGTGCACTTGCGGGTCGCCCCGACGCTGCGAATCATTCGGTCTTCGAAGCAATCACCAAGACGACCGATCCTGCCGTGTCCGGGGAGATTTTAAATGCCATTCTCGCCACAGGAACCGAGATCAAAGGCCTGAATGATTTGGTCTTGAGTTTCACCGCTCACCCTGACAAACGTCTCGCTGAGGTGGCGAGAAATTTTCTCATTGCCCGAGAGGCGGTTTCCTCCTGTTTTCAAGCGATTGACGATCCCGCTCGCGAACGCGATTGGCCCGGTGCCTTCGATGTCCTAGTCCGCCTCCCGCGTCCGACCGTCACCGAAGGGATTGTGCTGCGCCTCGAGCAGACCGACTCACCGTTACACCGAGCACTCGGTCTCGAAGCGCTCTGTCAGATCTATCGGGCAGAAGGAACGCCTCGGGAGGGGGCAGGGATCATCGAACCATTTCTCCACGCTTCCCTCTACGACTACCGAGTCGACCGAGCTGAGCTCTTGCGGAACATGGATCGATTCGGGGTTCCGCTCCGAGATCCTGAGTCACTGGTTCCGCTTGCAAGAACAAACATCGCTCTGGAGGCCTTTGTGATCGCAACCCTCTCCAAGGGGAATTCTCCAGTTGGGGTGGAGTCGCGGAATTGGCTCGCAGGGCTTTTCAAGAGTGAAGACCGTGACAGTGGGTTGCGGCTGCGGGCTCTCGGACTCCTTTCCCGGGATTCGATGCCGGAAACTTATCTCGCAACACTCCTTCAGGTAGCAAAAGCGCTGACGATGGTGGCTCCAAGCGACGCGGTCGAATTCCTGCGGGTTTGCTGGCTCTCGCGGAAGGATCACTCGCAGCAGATTCCCGCCCTCCTCACTCAAGCGGGAGGGGGAAATGATAGGGTGGGGTTGCTTGCCTGGGAAACGATTTTGACCACCCGTGACCAAGCAAGTATGAGCGAGGTGGGTAAGGATCAAGTCGACGAGGCCATTTCCGCTGCGGTCTCCGGAGGTGGGATGGCACTGCAACGGCTCCTATCCAGTCTTGCCAAAACGCATTATTCCGGCACCGGTCCGATTCTGAAATCCGCTGCATCACGATCTGGAGAAGATCTCCTCTTCACCATTCAGGAGATCGGTCAAACCATCGGAATCAATCCTCGGACGGGGCTTCCGCTCGGACCGCCTGTGGGGGACATGCTTCCGGAAGCCGTCATCCAGCAGGTTACGAGCGGAAAGGGGGATCCCATTTCGGGAAATCAAATCTTCCGGTCTCTCGCCTGCGCTGCCTGCCATAATGTCCACGGCGAGGGGCCTGCCTCCGCCCCGGATCTGGCCACCGCATTTCGCGAAGGGGAGACGGTATCGCTTGTGAAGAGCATGATGAATCCGCATCAAAATGGAACACACGAAGAAACGTCCTTCCTTTTTGAACTCAAGGACGGGACGCGTCGAGCAGGGACGGTCCGGTCTCGTTCGCAGGGCGAGATCAAAATCAGGGATTCCGCAGGAAATGAATTTGGAATCGATCCGAATGACGTTCATCTCGAATGGGAAACACACCATTCAACAGCCCGTTGCGATCTTTCTACGACTCTACCGATTCAGGGATTTGTTGATCTTTTCGAGTATTTGAGATCCTTACGGTTGTAGTCTTTCGCCCACTGCAAACGAAACGGAAAGCGGGATTCTCGTTTTCCCTCTTGCTTGCATGCCGGTTTCAGTGAATTGCTGAAGACCGTGATTTCGCTCGTTGAATTTGGGAATACCCCCGCTTCGCTCTCCCGTTTTACTTCCGAATTTTTCGGGAAGACGGGTGCGCTCTCGCGTCTCAAGGATTTTGAGTTTCGTCCCGAGCAACAGCAGATGGCGGTAGCGGTCGCCCGCGCGTTGGAAGAAGAGCGCCCGCTTGTCGTCGAGGCTGGAACAGGAGTGGGGAAATCGCTCGCGTATCTGGCACCGGCGGTGCGAAAGGCGCTCGATGAAGGACGAAAAGCAATCATTTCCACTCACACGATTAATCTGCAGGAGCAACTGATTGAAAAAGACATTCCGCTCCTGCAATCGGTCATTGGCGAGCCGTTTCAAGCTTTGCTGTTAAAAGGTCGAAGGAACTATCTCTGCCCGCTCCGCCTGCAAATCGCAATGTCCGGCGGTGGTGAACTTTTCACGGCTTCCGAATTGGAGGAATTGCGAGGGATCTGGCAATGGGCGGAAAAGACGCGAGATGGCACCCTGAGTGATCTCGATTTTGCCCCTTCTCCCCGCGTCTGGTCGCATGTCTGCAGCGAGACCCACGCCTGCACCCCGAAACGCTGCGCCCCGTCTGGAAAGTGTTTTTATCAGGAGGTCCGAAAGCGGATCGCTGATGCCAATGTTCTTGTGGTGAATCACACCCTGTTTTTCACGCTACTGAACAGCCAGACGGAATTCAGTGAGTCGGGGCAGGGGTTTCTTTTCGCAAAAGACTTCCTCATTTTTGATGAAGCCCATACCCTGGAGCAGGTCGCGGCGAAACAGCTCGGAATCTCGCTTTCGCAGACCGGGATGAAATTCGATCTGCATCGCTTGTTCAACCCCAAGAACAAAAAGGGGCTTTTTCAACTCGTTGGTGACATGGATGGCCGTCGTCTCACGATGAAGCTTCTCGATGAAATCGATGACTTTTTTGTCTCGATTGAGGAAACTTGTCGCTGGGGAGAGTATGGCCGCGAATTCCGTATTCGGGAACCCGAGTTCGTCGAGGACACTCTCGGGAGCAGTCTCATCGAGGTGAGTCGTCGCGCCAGAATGATCGCCGATCTCGCGGAGGATACGACCAAGAGCGAATTGACAGAACTGGCCCGCCGTCTCGCTGACTGCCGCGCGGCACTTGCGACTTTCCTCGACCAGCGAGATGACGGTCTTGTTTACTGGGTGGAGAAAAATGAACGAGAGTCGCTCAGTCTCAACGCAGCACCGGTAAATGTGGCCGAGTTGCTCCGCCCCGTCTTTTTTGATCGTGATCGCCCCTGCGTCTTTACCAGCGCCACGCTCGGAGTCGGGGACAGTAATCTGAGTTATTTTCGAGGTAGAGTAGGTGCTGAAGGGGTCGAGGCGATCCGCATCGGAAGTCCTTTCGATTATGAAAAACAGATGACGATCCACCTCGTCCGCAAGATGCCCGAACCATCGGAGAGTGGATATGAGGAGGCTTTAGGGAACTGGATTCGTCACTTTGTTCGAAAATCAGGAGGGAGAGCCTTCGTTCTTTTTACGAGTTACAAACTCCTCCAGCGCATGGTCGCGGAATTGGGGGATTTCTTTCGCACCGAAAAAATTCAATTGCTCGCGCAAGGAACCGGGAATTCACGGAATCAACTGATCGAGACCTTCAAAGAGGATGAAACGAGTGTTCTTTTCGGAACTGACAGTTTTTGGACCGGTGTGGATGTTCCAGGGCGCGCTTTGACGAACGTGATCATCACGCGCTTGCCTTTTTCCGTGCCAGATCATCCGCTCACCCAAGCCAAAATTGAATTCATTGAGGAGCGTGGAGGGAATGCGTTCATGGATTACAGTGTTCCCGAGGCGATTTTGAAACTGCGCCAGGGCGTCGGACGTCTCATCCGGAATGGGGATGACAAAGGAATGGTTGTAATCCTCGACAATCGGGTTCTTTCGAAGCGTTACGGGAAAATTTTCCTCGACGCAATGCCGGAAGCCCCGATAGAAATAGCAGACGAACTGTAAATGGGAATGGCTTTTTTCGACCTTCAAATCAATGGATATGCCGGGACGGACTTTTGTTCGAATAATCTGACAGGGGAACAATTTCACCATGCCTGTAAGGCGCTCCGGGAGGATGGAATCGACGGAATTCTTGCCACCGTGATCACCGATTCGATCGAATCTCTCTCCGCGAAACTGAGGACGATGGTTCGCCTCCGGGAAGGGGATGCCCTGATTCGGGAAATGGTTCGTGGATTTCACGTCGAAGGCCCGTTTCTCAGCCCGGAAACCGGTTACATCGGTGCTCACCCTGCGGAATGGGTGATCCCGGCGACAAAAGAGTCTGCCGCCCGACTCCTCGAGGCGGGTGACGGCCTCGTCCGCCTTGTCACCTTGGCACCGGAACACGATCACGAGGCAAAAACGACTCAATATTTGGTGGAGAATGGGGTCACTGTCTCCGCTGGGCATTGTGATCCTGATCTGGAGACACTGGCACGCTCGGTCGATGCGGGACTCTCCATGATTACTCATCTCGGAAATGGATGTCCCGTGGTTCTTCCGCGCCATGATAATTTCATCCAACGTGCGCTTTCCCTATCGGACCGTCTCTGGCTTTGTTTTATCCCCGATGGCGCCCATGTCCCGTTCTTTGTTTTGCGCAATACCCTGAAGATGATCGGTCTGGAGAGAACGATTTTCACGAGTGATGCGATCATGGCCGCGGGTTTGGGACCAGGAACTTACGAATTGTCTGGAGCACCTGTCGAGATCGATTCCGATGGGATCGCACGGAGACCTGGATCTCCCAATTTGGCAGGGTCGACGATTCGGGGATTCAAGGTGGCCGAAAATCTGCGAAACGAGCTGGGAATGAGCGAAGAGGAGGTGCTTCGTGTCTATGGCGAGAACGCTCTCTTGGCTCTGAATTTGCAGTAACAAATAGGTCGGAAATCTACATTCGAGCACGAACGGATCACAATCGTTCGGACCTTGGAACGCATCTGACACGGAAAGATCCCAACATCAATGGGAAGTGACCTATCTTCTTAATTCTCGACAATCATGATACCATTCATTACCCGCCAATGTCCTGGGTACGAGCAGAGGAAGGGATAGTCTGTCGCGAAAGTGGGGGCCGTAAATTCGATGGTCTCGGATTCTCCCGGCTGCAACAGCTTGGTGTGATACAGAACGTAATTGGAAGTAGGGATTGCCTGGCGATCTGAAAGGAAGGTAGGGTCGGACAATTCCGCTTCTGCTGCGGCACCCACTTCCTCCAGAGTGCCGGGTTCGATGATGAGTAGGTTGTGCGGCTGTAGATTCAGGCTGTCGTCGGGATTCACGAGAGTCAGTTTCACCTTCTGGCCTGCTTTGACCGTGAATTCTTTCTTGTCAAAGTGCAGTTCGGATTTGTGCGCTGTGATTGTGATCTCCGCAACGTCGGTGACATCGTCGCATGTGCCGATGGAAGGCAATGTGATCCCGATCGCCGCACCGAGCAGGAGAATTCGCACGAGAGTGACGATCTTCGGAAGAAACGGCATGGCGAAGAAAGGGCGGGATCTCGACTTCATGGAAGAAATGGACATGAAAGTCGGTCCTAGTCAAGAAAATGGAGTGCGTGCGACACCAGTCGGACGGCGGAGACGATCGAGGGAGGTCCAATTTATCGAGTATGCGCTATTGAAAGAAGTGGCTCCGACCGGCAGAGTATTGGTGTTCTACGCGATGGTGCCCACTTCGATCCCCAAATGCAGACCAAGATCTTTCTCTCATTCTTTGTTTTCACGCTGACTTTGTCAGGATTGGCCCGAATTGCTTCGGGGGAAGAGGGGAAACGCCCGCCGAACATTCTCTTTGCGATCGCGGACGACTGGGGCGCTCATGCGGGAGCCTACGGAACGCCGTGGGTGAAGACGCCGGGGTTTGACCGAATCGCAAAAGAGGGTCTCCTTTTCACGCACGCCTACACGCCGGTGGCAAAATGTGCTCCTTCGCGGGCGATTGTCCTGACCGG
>JAGPCC010000276.1 GCA_018058245.1 Verrucomicrobiales bacterium | reverse complement strand
CGAGGAACTTTTTCTTGTGAATCGACTGGTGAACCATCTCGGGGCCGGTCACGTCGATACCGTGGCTCGAACCGGGGAAGCGGATGGATATCTCATCTCTGCTGACCGGAACCCGAACACGAACGGTGTGAAGCTGATCCTCGGTCTTGATGATCCAGGTTCCCAGATCGAAGCGATCAAAAGCGGAATCGAGCAGGGCAGGATCAAAGCCCTCATCGCTCTTCAGGAAAATCTCGTGGACGATGCGGGATTCAGCGCCGATCTCCTCGGGAAACTGGAGTTCTTTGTGACCAGCTATCCCCTGGCAAATGCTACGGCAGAAGTGGCCGATGTGGTTCTTCCCGGTGCCTGCTGGGCAGAGAAGTCCGGGACGATGATCAACGCTACGGGAAGACTTCAGCGTCTCAATAAGGTAGTTGATGCTCCGGGACAGACTTTGGAACCGTGGGAGATCGTTCGCGATCTTGTTCAAGCGACCGGGGGAGGCAATGGAATCTATGCCGTGACCGACATTTTCGCTCAACTCGCAAAGGAAGTGTCCGAATTTTCGGGGCTCACCTGGGGGCAGATCGGCGATCTCGGGTTGCCGTTGCTGGAAACCGGCGTGACGATCCCACTTTTAGAACGCGAAAAACAGCGTGTCGCCTCGGGCCTGATTGTCGGCTAAAAAATCACTTTCATGGATTGGCATATTATCATCGCAGCGGTCATTAAGATCGTGGTCTTCGTCTTCCTCGTAACGTTGCCTCTGGTGGCGATGTCGGTGTGGGCGGAACGCCGTGTCAGTGCCGCGATCCAGGATCGGGTGGGACCGAATCGGGTTGGTCCCTTTGGTCTCCTCCAGGCCGTTGCGGATGGCATTAAATTCCTGCTCAAAGAAGACTTCACGCCGAACCACGTAAACAAATTTTACTTCTGGCTCGCTCCGGCGCTCACGATGGTGCCGGCGCTGCTCACCTGTGCCGTGATTCCCTTCGGAAGTCGCCTTTTCGGAGAAAAAATGGTGATCGCCGATCTGGATGTAGGGCCGCTATTTGTCTTCGCGATTGGCTCGCTCACCGTCTACGGGATCGTCCTCGCCGGATGGTCATCGAACTCGAAGTATTCCTTTCTCGGAGGAGTTCGCTCCACCAGCCAGATGATTTCCTATGAGATCTGCCTCGGGTTGTCCATCGTGCCGCTGATCATGATCTACGGTGAGCTGAATCTCGGTCGCATCGTTCAGGAGCAGGCGGAAAATGGCTGGGCGCTGCTGCCGCTCTGGGGCGAAAGCCTGAGCCTGAAGGGATGGCTCCTTACAATCCCGCTCTTTATTTCGTTCATCATCTTCATGACTTCGATGTTCGCGGAGACGAATCGACTTCCCTTTGATCTTCCGGAGTGTGAAACGGAGTTGGTCGCGGGGTATCACACGGAATATAGTTCGATGAAGTTCGCCCTCTTTTTCTTGGGGGAATATGCGGCCATGATCATCGGGTCCGGTCTCGCGGTGACTCTGTTTTTCGGTGGATGGAGTCTTCCGTTCGGCTGGCTCACGCCGGATTCCGTCGACGCGGACGTTCCGTGGTGGCAGGGGTTTCTTCACATCGGGGTATATTTTGCCAAAGTCATCGGGTTGATTCTCTTTTTCATCGTGACCCGCTGGACTCTCCCGCGTTTCCGTTATGATCAACTCATGAGACTCGGCTGGGTCTTCTTTTTTGAAATCGCTCTTTTCAACGTAGTCTTGACCGCCGTTCTGATGGCTGTATTCCGCTAATCCTTCCGACTTCCTCCTTTCCTAATTTCTCAATCGACCTTGCCATGGCACTCATCGTCAAACGTCCCAAACTGAAATGGTGGGAACATTTGTATCTTCCCGGAATCATCACGGGGATGCGGGTGACCCTCGCCCACTTCTTCAGCAGTCTGTTTGGCAAGGGAACGGTGACGATGCAATATCCGGAAGAAAAGTGGGATAGCCATCTTCCCGAGTACTATCGCGGTGCCCCCGCACTCGTGAAGGATGAGCGGGATCGTGAGCGCTGTGTCGCCTGTCAGCTCTGTGAATTCATCTGTCCCCCTCGGGCGATTACGATTAATCCGGAGGAAATCCCGAGCGATGACAAGTGGGCGAAGGTCGAGAAACGTCCGCGCGTCTTTGAAATCGACATGATTCGTTGCATCTATTGCGGTCTCTGCGAAGAAGTCTGTCCGGAACAGGCGATCTTCTTGAGAAAAGACTACGCCATCACCGGGCTCACCCGCGCCGAGATGGTTCACGACAAAGAGCGGCTCTACGAAATCGGGGGAGTTCGTGAAGGTCTTGTGAACAAGTGGAATGAGCTGAAATAAGCGTAAGAAAAGACGAACGACCCAACCTTTCAGACATGTCCTTCCTTTTTTATCTGTTTTCAGCGCTCGCCCTTCTCGGCGGCATCGGGGTGGTGATCAGTCGAAATCCCGTCACTTCGGCCATTTCCATGGTCGTGTCCTTTCTCGGTCTCGCGGCCCTCTTCATTCAGCTCGATGCCTTCCTCGTCGGTGTCTTGCAGATCCTCGTGTATGCGGGAGCGATCATGGTGTTGTTTCTGTTCATCATCATGTTGCTTGATGTGCGCGAGGAGGAAAAGCGTCGTCGCCCGATATTCCCATTGTTGGGTGCCGGACTCGTTGTGTTTTCCTTTCTCGCTTTGTTGAGCACCGTGCTCTCTCGGGGAGAGATCGGGAAGGCCGCTCTCCCTGCCCTGAAGATCGTGGGTGGTCCGGGCTCTTCCGACGTCCACCGCATCGGGGAATTACTTTTCAGTCACTATTGGTTTCCGGTCCAAGTCGTCGGGATTCTGCTCCTCGTGGCGACGGTGGGAGTAGTCGTGTTGAGCCGGAAAGAACTGAAGTGATCGATTGCCCTACCCTTTTCCCATGGAAACCGCTTTAACCCTCAATCATTTTCTCCTTGTGAGCGGAGTGCTCTTTGCGATCGGACTCGCCGGAGTGCTCGTGAGGAGGAACCTGATTATTATTTTTATGTGTCTCGAGTTGATGCTTGCCGCAGCGAATTTGACACTCGTGGCCTTTTCCCGTTTTAACGTCCACGAAGGCCAGCCAAACTACGACGGGCAGGTTTTCCTTTTCTTTATCATCACAGTGGCGGCTGCGGAGGTCGCAGTCGGTCTCGCGATCATCGTTGCTCTCTTCCGGACGCGGGGGACAGCGGATGTGACCAAGGTCAACTCAATGAAATACTGATTTTTTCGGCGTCTGATTTTATCCATGGAAGTCAATACTCTAGTCTGGGCGGTTCTCCTGCTGCCGTTGATTGTCGCCGCGACGATCCTTCTCGGGCTCAAACGCTGGTCCGGTCTCAGCGCTCTGGTCTCGACCGGTTCGGCGCTGCTCACCCTCATTTTCTGTATGGTGCTCGCGTCGGACGGAGACGCGGCCGTGGAAACGATTTCCTACCCCTGGATCGAATTCGGAGATGTCTTCCGTGTGGAGATTGGGTTCCAACTCGATGGACTGAGCCGGGGTATGATGCTGATCGTCACGTCGATTGGTTTTCTAGTACACCTCTTCTCGCTCGGTTACATGAAGGACGACGCTGGCCGAGGGCGGTACTTTGCGGCGCTCTCGCTCTTTATGTTTTCCATGAGCGGGATCGTCCTCGCGAATAATTTTGTGATGATGTTTGTCTTCTGGGAGCTCGTCGGAGTCAGTTCCTACCTGCTCATTGGCCATTGGTTTGAGAAAGCTTCGGCGGCGGACGCAGCAAAAAAAGCGTTTCTCACCAACCGCATTGGGGATTTTGGATTCATGATCGGAATCCTACTCGTTTGGGTCCTCACCGGTTCGATTTACTTTGAGGAGATCAAAGCTGCCGTGGGGGGAGTTACAAATCTCTCGCTCCTCAACGCTGCTGTGCTCTGTATCTTCTGCGGAGCGATCGGTAAGTCGGCGCAGGTGCCGCTCCACATCTGGCTTCCGGATGCAATGGAAGGCCCGACCCCCGTTTCTGCACTCATCCACGCCGCGACGATGGTGGCGGCCGGGGTTTTCATGCTCGCCCGTGTCGTTTTCCTGATTGACGCGGCAGATTCCGCAGCAACGGTCATTTCCTGGATCGGAGCGATCACGGCGCTGCTCGCGGCGCTGATGGCGCTTCAGCAGAATGATATCAAACGAATCCTCGCCTACTCGACCCTTTCTCAGCTCGGGTATATGATCATGGCTCAGGGGATCGGCGGCGCTGGCAGTGATGCCGGGATGTTCCATCTTTACACGCACGCTTTCTTCAAGGCTCTCCTTTTCCTCGGATCCGGCGCGGTGATCTATGCCTGCCATCACGAACAGGATATCTGGAAAATGGGAGGCCTTCGCAAGAAACTTCCGATCACCTTTATCACCTTTGCACTGGGAACCGCCGCTCTCATTGCCGTTCCGTTCACGAGCGGATTCTGGAGTAAAGAGGCCATCCTCGACGAGGCGCTTCATCAGAAATTGTACTGGCAATATGGCATCGCCATGGTTGTTGCCTTCCTCACTCCTTTTTACATGACCCGTCTGGTCATCGTGGCGTTTTTTGGAAAGCACCGAACAAAAGACGCAGATCATGCCCACGAGGTCGGTCCGGTCATGTGGGTTCCGTTGGTTCTCCTCGCGGTCATGGCAGTGCTCTCTGCGTATGTCGCCTCGCCCTTGCTCGCTCGTGGTCATGCCGATTTTGGGCATCTCTTTCACAATATCGGAGGGCTCACGCCTATCCTTTCCCTTCTCGGGCTCCTTGTGGGAGTGGGCGCTGCGATTTTCCTCTACCGGGGGCGCGACACCGATCCGATCCGTATCTCGCTCTTCCGCGACAAATTTTACTTCGATGAGATCTATCTCGGCATCGTGCGGTTATTCCAGGACTCCGTGGCAGCGTTTTTAGATGTGGTGGATCGTTTTGTGATCGATCCCCTCGTCGCACGTTTCCCGGCGATGAGTGCGCTCGCGGCAGGATCGTTTCTGCGAGTTTTTCAGGTGGGTAACGTTCAGTCCTATGCCTTCTTTTTCGGTGCGGCCGTTGTTGTGCTGATCGCTTTCCTCATTCTCTGATCGAATTTCTTCCCCGTTACTGTCGTGAGCATCATCGAATTTATCGTCTTTCTTCCGCTTCTCGCCGCTCTTGCGATCGGATTGGGATCACCTGCTCGGTTCACCGCGCTCGCGACTTCGGTACTTGTCTTCGGGGCCACCTTCCTCACGGCGACGTGGTTCCAGACCGAAATCGAAGGGACCTACCAGTTTGCCACATCGCACACGATGTTGGAAATCGCCGGGTTTCCCAAGCTGAGCCTCGCGTTCGGGATCGACGGAATGAGTCTCGTGCTCCTTCTCCTCTCCGCCATCGTCCTGCTCGCTGCCATCCTTGTTTCGCCGAAGGAAAGCGAGATCAAAGGCAGTGCCCGTCTCTATTATGCCTCGTTGCTGCTCATCGCAGGCGGCGCGATTGGGGCTTTTAGCTCGACGGACCTCTTTTTCCTCTACGCGTTTCACGAACTTGCCCTGATCCCGACATTTCTGATGATCGGCATCTTCGGCCACGGGGAGAACCGGGTCCGCACCGCGTGGACAATCACGATTTTTCTGGGTGTTGGCAGTTTGATCCTGCTGGTGGGACTCATCCTCGCAGTGGTCGGACTGGGCGGAACGACCTTTGCGATTGAGGATCTCATCACTCTTGCGAAGGCACCGGAGACGGCAATTGCGCTCGGGACTCAAAACTGGGTGTTCCTGCTCCTGCTCATCGGCTTTGGTATCCTTGTTTCGTTGTTCCCGTTTCACAGTTGGGCGGCCCCGGCTTATGCGGAAGCTCCGACCCCTGTGACGATGCTGCATGCCGGCGTCCTCAAAAAGTTCGGGCTATACGGATTAATCCGTCTCGGTCTTCCCTTTGCCCCAGCGGGGGCGGAGCGATGGCTTCATCTCATGCTCGTCCTTTTGCTGGGCAACATCATTTACATCGGTTTTGTCACGATCGCGCAGAAGCGGCTCGATCGCACCCTGGCGTACTCGAGCGTCATGCACATGGGCTACATTTTCCTCGGGATCGCGGCGGGGAATCAACTCGGTCTTTCAGGGGCCGTGCTTCTGATGTTCGCCCATGGCGTCTCGATTGCGGCGCTTTTTGCGCTCACCGGCTGGATGAGAGACAAGATCGGGACCCTGGAGTATGAGAAACTCGGTGGAATCGCCAAGGCCGTTCCAGGTCTCGGACTGTTGTTCGGATTTGCGACCTTTGCCGCGATTGGACTTCCCGGGTTCGCGAATTTTGCAGCGGAGGTCGAGATCTTTTTTGGTGCTTTCAGTGGGCCGGAGCTGACGATGACCTGGCTCCGATGGAGCACGGTGCTCGCTCTCTGGGGAGTCGTCATATCCGCTGTCTACCTGTTGCGCGCTTATCGACAGATCTTTATGGGACCGAAACCCGCAAAACTTCAGCTACCGGCCGACATCGACTGGGGCGCGAAACTTCCGCTTGTCCTCCTCCTCGTGACCTTGATCGCCGTCGGATTTGTTCCTGAGCTGCTCAACCAATTTATTCGCCCCGCGATCGAGAGCCTTTTTCCCGTCACCACTGGGTGATTTCCTGACTTTACCCTCTTGGTT
>JAGPCC010000047.1 GCA_018058245.1 Verrucomicrobiales bacterium | reverse complement strand
TCGGAGGGGCGCTCGGGACATAGCGCTTTCCAGGCCCCCGCCACCTCTGCGTTTGGAAACCACCCATATCCGGCGAACTCCGCCGTCTCGAGATTCCCGACCTCATGGACAGGTAGCTTCTTTCCGTCCCGGTAGTTCAACCAGATTTCGTCATCAAGATCGAAGGAGGAGGCTCCAGTAAGAAATTGGAGGGCAAAATCTTCTTGGTAAAGAGGGCTTATCTTGACTCTTTGCGCCGGCAAAAACGCAACCGGGTTTTCTAAATTTGAGAGACGGAGTCTGTGCCAATATTCCCAGATATTGCGGTTCTCAGGAAAATTTGCGGCAATAACAAGCCCGGGAGAAAGAGTCGGGACATCTTCACGCAAGGTTGGAACGCCTGGTCCAGTATTTACAAACCCAAGCGCGGTTGGTTCAACACTTGGAATACGGGTAAGGCCACGAGCAATCCAACAGGCCACTCGCTCATTGCGAGCCTGCATGGCGGGAAGCAACCAGTCACTCGCCCCTTCCAGGAGACAAGCAAAAATCGGAAGGGACCTCCCTTCGGCCCCGCCCCTTCCCACCTTCCCGGGCTGGTCCAGCGCCGAAAAGAGGGTTCGCGCAACACTTTCTTGAGCTGCTATATAATCAGGAGAGCCGATTTCGGGTTTCATCTGGACTCCCAGTACAGCAAGAGACCATCCCATACGGCGACAGGCCCGAATCCATCGATCTTCCGCCAAAATTTCCTCGGCACGCTCCGGTGTCGTGGCAACAAGGAGAACAGAGAGTGGCTCACTATCTATTCGTGCGGACCAGAGTGTTGCCTTTTCAACAAAGGGAGATTCGGGTAGTTCCTCGTTTGAGAAGCTCTCAAGTTCCTCCGTGGTCGGAGCAGTAGCAGGCTCCTGTGCCTCGACGGCACTACACAATATCGCAAAAAGAAAAAAGAGTCGGAGGACAACACAAATCAATCTCTGCCAAAGGGTAAAACCACGGGAACAGACGTTGCTACACAAGCTTCGAGACGCTATCTCCCAAAAACCAAAGTGCCATTTGGAACGTTTTTCCATGCCGCGAATCATTGAGCTGCCGGTTGGGGGGCCGTTTCGGCGGGTTTCGCAATCTCCGAGGGTTTTGGCGGCTCAGCATCGGGATCAGCCGCAGGTTGCAAGGATCCAGCTTTTGCAGCCTCCTGCGCTCGGACGTTGTCCTGATGTTTCTTGATGGATTCCTTTTCGTTATCGTTCAGTTCAACTGCCGCTGTTTCCGTCAAGACCCACGCTTCCGCGATTTCCCTCGTCGGGAGACGAGTATGATACCAGGGAGCGATCCACTTCTGGTCCTGAACTTCTGCCAAAGCAAGCTGTCGCCAGTCTCCACCGAGAAACGTGCGCCGACACTCTTCTGCAAACAATTCGCCAATTGTGGTTGGTTTGGGGCGGTCCGGGGCGTAAGCAGACAAGTCAACGCCAGGAGGAATTGTGGGCGCAGGAGGCGGAGGTTTCGGAAGGTCCCCTCCGTCTTTCGAATCGGCCTCGACTGGGGGACTCGCGGCAGCGACGGTAGCCACTGGTGCCGGGATGCGAAATTCTTCCGGCAAAGGAGGTTTGTTCCAGTCCGCCAGCCAGGGAAGTGTGGCACCTCCCCCGTCGCGCAGCCAGAGAACATGAGAGAAGAATTCGGCCGCGAGGGTGCGCTGATCCCACCGGTTTCCATAGCCCATTCCGGGGCAGCGTTTGAATACGACAGGAAGGAACTCCGATCTCGCCTTCTGCGCGAACTTGAATGTCTCGGTCAAGGCTGGATCCCCCCACCCCACCGTCACGAGCCACGGCACCTTAGACGGGGCCACTAGTTCGGCATAACCGCTCGCGGAATGAAGCTGCGCCGCGAGAAACGGATAGGCTTGAGCCATCATCAACCCGTATCGCCCGGCGTTTGTATCGGCGGAAAGCAACCAATTTTGATCCGGCCATCCCTCTGCCCGGCAATATTCCCTCAAGCGATCGTACAGCGCATCGCCAATTTTGATAAATGCTCCGTCGGCCACTGCAACGTCGTCCTCTTTGGCATCCGCCGAGAGCTGGGGGAATGTGTGTGGCCAGATCTCCTGAGCGTTCCATGCCAGCACAGGAAGACGATTCAATTCAGCAAAAGCAATAACCGGATCACCGAAATTTTTGAGATTTCTCTCCATGGCCGCATCGTCGGCAGCACGAGTCAACCAAAGGAGAACTCCTCGCACCGGAACCTTATCTCTAGCGACAACCCCGGGGACACGAATCCAGACTTTTTGATCTCCCACCGGAGTAACGAACGACTCAGATCGAACCTCAACGGGAGCTGGAGGTAATGCCTCCCGATTTAGCAGACGCCACGCCCCCACCAGTTCAGAATTGGGAAGCCAGGAAAAGTCGATTGATGGATCTTTGCCCTCCGGCGGAGAATTTTCCCCTCCAAAATAAATGTGCCAGGATCCATTTCCCTCTACCCGGCCTGAAAGGACAGCACTCACATACTGCTGAAAAAATCGGTCCAGAAACGCTCCATCGAGAGTATCCCTTTCGGATCCGATGAAAGTAACCTTTTGATCCACTGGACCGAGACGACGAAGGTCCTGAAAATAACGTTTGGCCGGTTCAAACTGTTCGGCCCCCAGAGAGATCACGATACCCGGCGGGAGCTTAGTATCCTTGAGATTGCGGGGAGCGAAGGGATACACCGGCGCGCCCTTTGAGCACCAGAAGGACCAACGCTCCGGTTTCGCCTGCATAGCACGCAAAAAGAACTCAGCTCCCCACCCATGGGAAAACCCAATCCACTTCCTGTCTTTTCCGAAAGCTTTTGTGACAGCTTCATCAATCTTTTCAGCGAGTTCCCGCCCCAGAGCAACCCGGTCACGAAGCCCAGATGTAAACTTAAATCCAATCGAAAGAACAGCGAGCTTCTCATCTCTCGCGAAATCATTCCACGAGGACTGATCCAACAATGTTCGGGGTTTTGCCGGGTCACCCATAAGCACCAACACTGCTTTCGCCCCCTGGGGAGCAGGGAGAGAATGGGCTTCAAAAAAATCGAAACATCCACTCTCAGTTACCCGGTAGACCGAGGGAGAAACGGGGACTTTGGGTGGATCCTGAGCAGACGCCTTGGCCCCATACCCGAAAAAAAGAAAAAGGAGTAAAAAGCAGATTCCCCTCGTAAGTTTTCCAAACGAAGCGCGAACGACAGCGAAAGGGGCAAACTTCTCCGGTTTCATCGTGCTTACGCTATTCATTCGCGGGAATTTGTGAAGCTTTTTTTCAACAAGCCTATTCGTTCCCTTTCCTTTTCGTCATTTGTGTTTCCAAAAGCCTCACAAACTCATGAAATTTTAAATCGAACTCCGCGCCCGTTGCTCTAATACTTAAAGTCCGAAAGACTCCTACTCCGCCGCCACACCGTTTCTCACATGATTCGATCAAGGAGAAATCCCCGAAGTTCCGAAATCGCGATGCGCTCCTGCTTCATCGAATCACGTTCACGGAGAGTCACGGTATCCTTCAGCTCTTCGCCATTTTCGCCCAGAGTCTCAAAATCCACCGTGACACAGAAGGGCGTTCCCACTTCATCCTGACGACGATAACGACGCCCGATCGCAGCGGCTTCGTCGTAAAAAACCGCCATAAACGGCGAGAGCATTTTCTGAATTTCACGTGCTTTGGCGACGAGCTCCGGTTTGTTTTTCAAAAGCGGAAAAATGCCGACTTTGATCGGAGCCATGCGCGGTGAAAAACGCATCACGGTGCGAGTTTCCTCCTTACCCTTTTCATCCGTCACCGTCTCCTCGTCATAGGCCTCACAAATGAGGGCGAGGACCGTGCGATCACACCCGGCACTCGGTTCTACGACATGGGGGAGGATCTTCTCCTTTGTTTCCTCATTAAAGTACTCCAGCGACTTCCCAGATCCCTTCTGATGAACAGTAAGATCGTAGTCCGTGCGGTAGGCCACGCCTTCCAGTTCCTGGATGCCGAAGGGGAATTCATATTCGATGTCATAGGTCTTTTGCGAATAGAAAGCACGCTCACCATCCGGTATATCGATGACATGGAGATGTTCGCGTGGGATCCCGATTTCCTCATAGAACTTCAGGCGGATCTCGAGCCACTCGTCGGTCAGGCGGAGCCCATCTTCTGGCATACAGAAAAACTCGATCTCCATCTGCTCGAACTCACGAGAACGGAAAGTGAAGTTCCTCGGGTTGATCTCGTTGCGAAAGCTCTTCCCGATCTGGGCGATCCCGAAGGGAGGTTTCACCCGTGAGGTTTCGAGGACATTTTTAAACTGCACAAAGATCGACTGAGCCGTCTCGGGGCGGAGATAGGCGACAGAATCACCCGCCGCGCCAAAATTGGTTTCAAACATCAAGTTGAACTTCCGCGGCGCCGTGAGGTCCCCTCCACAATCGGGGCACGGATTCACTGGACCGGTTTGTTTCAACTGCTCGGTAGCAACTAGCTGCGTGAAATACCAGGGGTCGAATGGTTGATGTCTCTCGGTCTCTTCCTGAACCCACGAGAGAACCACCTCGGGGTTCCGAACCAGTGCGAGATTCGGAGCGAGATTCTTCCCCTTCTTTCTGGCCCATCTTGCCAGTGCCTCCGCATCGACCACCACCCCGGCGGGATCACCCGGCTGCACCACCGTCATAATCTCCGCGAGCGACTGCGCCCAGGGGGAATTTGCGATCATGTCGCGCAACTGATCAAAACGCACATGCTTTTTGCAAAAACGGCAGGTGGACATCTCATCCGAGAATCCATCCAGGTGTCCCGACGCTTTAAGAATCGCTTCCAGAGTCAAGATCGACCCGTCGACACCGACGATATCGTCTCGTTCCTGCACATTTCTGCGCCACCAATACTCCTTGAGATTGCGCTTGAGTTCGACTCCGAGTGGTCCGTAGTCCCAGCAACCGTTCAGCCCGCCATAGATCTCAGCCGATTGAAAAATAAAACCGCGTCTTTTACAAAGACTGACGATCTTTTCCATCAGGGCTGCATTTTTTTCGGGGGACGCTTCGCTCATGTACAAAAAAGGGGAATCGAATTTTAAAAAGGTCGGCATAAGATAGCCGCTCCCCACTTTGCGCAAGAGGAAAGTCCCCTCCCACCTCGAAAGCGCGGTGGGAATCGATTGTCGCGAGTCGAAATTGCGTATTTTTTCTTGACCTACGGCGAATTGTGCGGACATTGCCCGCCCTGCAGTTCAGGAACGGAGTAGACTCTATTACGCTCGTCCAGCTTGCACTTGAACCCTTTAAAGGATCCGAACGATGTCCAGAGCTTGTAAAATCACCGGTGCGAAAGTCACTTCCGGCAACAAAATCCACCGTAGTGGACGTGCCAAGAAAAAGGGCGGTATCGGTCGTCACGTGACCGGAACGGTCAAGCGTCTCTTCAAGCCAAATCTTCGCCAGAAGCGCGTTTGGGTGCCTGAACTCGGAAAATTCGTCCGCGTTCGCGTCAGCGCTCGCGGTCTCAAAACGATCGACAAAAACGGAGCTTTCAAGACCTTGAAAGAAGCCGGTCTTTTGTGATTCCGAGATTCTCTGTGGTGTCGGATGCCTGACACCTATCACATCGCCGATGCCGACGAAACCGACGGATTCGTCCTCGCACGGCTGATTTCCCGACTGGGGGTAGAATCTGTCCTCCCGGCAACATTTTTGTGGGATCGTTCAACGTCTCTAGCGGACTCGTGGAGTCAGTGGCTCGAAACCTGTTTTTCCCCCCACCTCGGCCCTGCCTTCGTCGCGGTCTACGAGTGCGCCTCGAATTTTCGACTCAAGGAAATTCAGGATGTGGACTTCCGCCTCGACGCTTCTCTTTCCTCCTCGCAACGGGAACGCAGTCTGCAGGCAGCCCTTGCCTTCCGCTGCGGAAAATCGGAGATGAAGGCAAATCGCGAATGGCAACGCTTTGTGACCCGCGTCGAAACGGGAAAATCTCCCGGCCATGTCACCACATTATTCGCCCTCCAGTGCGCCCTCTATCACCTGCCGCTCGCGTCCTCTCTGAGCGCTTATGCGTGGTTCGAACTGGAGAGCGGACTCCCCCGTGATGACTATCGTGACGAACACGGAAGCGCCGACGAAGCCCTGCTCGTATTTCGTCTCTCCCTTCCCAAGGTCACAGTTGCCTTGCGCGGAGATCGCTGCGAAATTGGCGAAGACACTCCGATTCTCCGAGCAATCTAATCATTTGCCATTCAGATGACTCCCGACATCGACGAAATCACCATCACCGAAACGGTAACCGAGACCGATCTCGATGCTCCGTGGAACGTGATCGTCTACGATGACCCCGTGAATCTGATGAGTTTTGTCACCCTGGTGCTGAAACGTGTTTTTGGGTATCCCCAACAAAAGGCCGAAACACTCATGATGGAAGTTCACAAGCTCGGCAGTTCCGTCGTCTGGACCGGCGCACGAGAGACCGCAGAACTCTACGTTCAGCAACTCCAGTCCTACCAGTTGCTCGCTGCCATGAAAAAAGCCGAGTGAGTTCCGCTCATTCTCCCGGCGGAAACCGGTAATGCCCGATCAATTCCCACTGCCGCAACCCCGTTGCGAGGACGGGACCGGCTCCGATGTTGTGAACAAACGTATCGGGGCCCACCACGATCCCAATGTGCCAGAGCCCCTTTCCGTTCAGATCCCAGGTCACCAAATCACCGGGGAGGTAATCCTGATTGTCGCCCCCTTTGACTTCAGCGCCGCGACGCTTGAAATACGCCTCCAGATTCGGAACCCGACGATGGTCGATATTTTTGTCGGGACGACTCAATCCCCAGAGCTTCGGGTAAGCCGAAAACGAGGTCGCCATGTCCTCATGCACGAGCGGTTGGAGATCGATCCCGACCGCGCGGTAGGCCCGAATCACCACATCCGTGCAGACGCCGGTGTCAGCGGGAACATCGCCACCGGGGTATTCCAGCGTAACATAGGCGGGATCATACCGGACCGCCTGTGTCGTCCGGAAGAGCGCCGCCTCGGCGAGGCGATCTCCAAAGGTCTCGACCTCCTGGACTTCTGATGACAGTGCCGGTTTCGTTTTCCCCGACTTCACGGTCTGGCCTGAAAGGATCTCCGTGAGCACCCAAAGACAGAATAGACCGAGCGAAAGATAGTTCATGATGACTCTTTACGGTCAGACGCACGAGCCTCTTTCAGTTTGCGGAGAAAAGCGGCGAGAGGATCAGTTCCTCTGCGCCGGTGCCGATCCCGCAACTACCATGCGGGTGGAGTGATTGATTCGGATTCTCGTATTCCGGCAGGCGGCTACAGAGTGAGGATCTCACAAATCCGGAAAATTCCCCGCTTGATCTCCGCTCGCGTCCTGCATCTTTTTCAAGACGATGGACATATCCTCCACGGCATCCCAGACATGGGCCGCCACATAAATCGGTGCTTCGGCCTGTACCGCGAGAGCGATACTGTCGCTGGGACGAGCATCCATTTCGATGATTTTGAGCGCCGCAAGCTCATTTTCCGCGACAATGATGAGTCGGGCGAAAAAAACAGTGTCGGTAAAATCGTTGATCACAACACGGTCAACGTGAGCCCCGAGGGCGGTGAGGACGTCGGCAAAAAGGTCGTGGGTCTGGGGGCGGGGTTTCGGAGTTCCGTGAAGAAACATATTGATCGCAGAACCCACGGAGTGATCCACGTAGATGACAAAGACCTTTTCTTCATTGCCAAGAAAGATCGCTGATCCCGCACTGGTGGCGAGCACATTCTTCACCTCGACTTGAACGACCGATTTATCCATATTGCAATTCCTCCTCACTATCGCGAGCATTTCCGGAATGCGCAAACTCTGTGTCCCTGATTCCGGAATTCGTATCGGCTCACGAGGCCTTCAGCCGAGCCCGATGCTCGGTCGCCACCTGGATGTATTTATCGGCCCATCCCCGGATCGCGGTTTGCTCCTCGCGACTCAGGGAACGGACAATCCGGCCCGGAACCCCCATCACAAGCGAACCCGGCGGAACCTCCATCCCTTTTGGAATCAGGCTTCCAGCCCCTACGATGCTCCGCGCACCTATGCGCGCACCGTCCATCACGATGGCACCCATGCCGATGAGAACTTCGTCGTCGATCCAACACGCGTGAAGCAATGCGCGATGACCAACGGTGACAAAACTACCGACCGTGGTCCCGAGATCACTCGCCAGATGGACGATGGTGCCGTCCTGAATATTGCTACCCGGACCGATGAGAATGCGCTCGATGTCGGCCCGGAGAACGCATTGGTACCAGATACTGGCATGTTCCCCGATTTCCACATTTCCAACCACAACAGCACCTGGGGCAACGAAAGCACTGGGGTGAATGTCAGGCAGGATTTCGAGATGCGTGCAAATTCGTTTTGGATTCATGTCAGGGGATTTTCGAGTGGAAAAATGGACTTCTATTTATGTCCAATACCTTGAATTTTAAGCTTGCCAAACAAAATTCTTCTCTGTAATTGATTACCAGACAGAAGCTAAATCCGTTATTTTACGGCGGTTTCACGGTGATTCCTCCGCAAAAACGGCTTTACATCTCTTCTGATTCAAACTACTAATTCGTGATGAACAAGGGAGAACTTATTGAAGCAGTACAGAAATCGCTTGGCGGTGAAACCACCAAAAAAGCGTCGGAAGAAGCAGTGAAAGCTGTTCTTGAATCCATCGCCAAGGGCGTAAAGAAAGACGGCAGCGTTCAGTTGCTCGGTTTCGGCACGTTCGAGGTTCGCAAGCGCGCTGCCCGCAGCGGTCGCAACCCCAAGACCGGAGAGACCATCAAAATCAAGGCGTCCAAGACAGTCGGCTTCAAGCCCTCTACCGCTCTGAAAGGCTCTCTGTAATCGGATAGCAAAAAACCAATCCTTTACCTGAAAAGGCGCGATGGGCAACTATCGCGCCTTTTTGTTTTCCAACGACAACACAATTTCCAACAGCTCAAAGGCCGTCGATTCGGGGCGGGGTGTCGGCGACGGGGATCGCTTCGCAACTCTTTCGCCAACCGGGGAAGTTCCACTGATTCGGGAATCCGGCACACTGATCTGGTTTCACTGCCTGGATGCGACAGTCGATCCCATCGAGGAAGATGCACTCGTGATTCGGTTTCTCGATGAGAGTGAGTCCGCTCCGATTCAGGCGGAGATCGGTATATTCCGAGATAAAGTCCATGAGTGAGAGCCCCAGAAATGCCGCGATTCGCTCCATCTCGTCATCCGATACCGGTACCTCTCCCGGCCAACGGCAGCAGTTGCCACAGCGCTGGCAGACATACCGCATCCCCTCCTCCATATCATAAACACTCACCCCGATACTTTGCCTGATTCTGGAAAATTGGCATTGAATATTCGAATTTTGGAGAAAAATACCGGTGCGATCTTTTTTGATTCGATTCGTGGGCCTTGTTGGCAAACGGCTCTCAGCGTGGTAGATTTGCGGTTTTTAGCACTTTGACCGATCAGTCTGACACTACTGTCAGGCAAATCGATTGGTTTTGACTCGTTGTAAGCATACATGATCGGCAAATTAATCGGAGCCTTCTCCAGCGACATCGGAATCGATCTCGGAACCGCGAATACTCTGGTTTACGTCAGGGATCACGGAATCGTCCTTCGAGAGCCGTCGGTGGTCGCAGTCAAAGCAGGGACCAATCTCGTCCTCGCGGTCGGGGACGATGCCAAGCGTATGCTCGGGAGGACTCCGGGGAACATCGTTGCGATCCGGCCCTTGCGAGACGGTGTCATCGCCGACTATGAGGTGACCGAAGCGATGCTGCGCCACTTCATCCGAAAGGTACACAACCGGCGGAACTGGATTCGGCCCCGTATCGTCATAGCGGTCCCCTCCGGAATCACTGAAGTGGAAAAACGCGCCGTGAATGAATCTGCCGCTGCTGCCGGGGCACGGGAAGTCCACCTCATCGAAGAACCGATGGCGGCCGCGATCGGTGTCGGTCTTCCGGTTCAGGAAGCAGCGGCAAACATGATCGTCGATATCGGCGGCGGTACGACAGAGGTCGCGATCATCTCTCTCTACGGACTCGTCTACAGCCGCAGCGTCCGTGTCGCCGGAGACGAACTGGACGAGGCGATCATCCATTACATGAAACGGGCCTACAATCTCATGATAGGCGAACGCACCGCCGAGGAGATCAAAATTCGCATGGGTTCAGCGTATCCACAGCCAAAGGAAACCACCGTAGAAGTGAAAGGTCGCGACCTAATCGCGGGACTCCCGAAAACGATCAAGGTGACTTCCTCGGAAATCCGGGAGGCTCTCATGGACCCGCTCCGGATCATTATCGAGTCCATTCGGGTCACCCTCGAACGTTGCCCGCCCGAACTGTCTGCAGATCTCGTAGACCGAGGCATCGTCCTCACGGGCGGGGGAGCTCTCTTGAAGGGATTGGATCAATTGATCTCTGAGGAGACCGGTCTGCCGGTCCACGTCGCCGATGACCCGCTCAGTGCAGTCGCAGAAGGAACCGGGAAACTCCTCGAAGAACTAGACTTCCTGAAGAAAGTTTCCCAGCCGGGTAGACATTGATTCTCAGCGCCGCCTTCTGATACGATCTCGCCGGATTTCCTATGAGTCGCCTGAATATTATTTTTCTGCTGACATTTGTTGGTCTCCTCATCTGGGTAACACTGTTTCAACCCGACTCGATTGGGAAAATTCAACGCGGAGCGATGGTGGTGACTCGTCCCTTCATGGGGGCGTCGAATGAACTCGACGGGGCCGTTCGCGCGCTCGGAAATGAGCCCCTCAGTCCGGCGCAAGTGAAGGCAAAACTCGCGGCAGCGGAACAGGAACGAGATCGCTTGCGACTCGAAGTGATCCAACTGGATGAGATCCTCTCTGAGAACAATCAACTGCGGAATGCCCTCCAATACCTCGAAAAATCCCCTCTCTCTCTCGTCGCGTCCCGGGTGATCAGTCGCAAACCTTCGAATTGGTACAACACTCTGGTCATCGATAAAGGCAGCGACGAGGGAGTCGCGGTCGATAGTCCTGTGATCGTCCCCCTCGGAGAGGAGGCAGGTCTCGTTGGGAAGATCTCTGAGGTGATCGGACCGCACTCTGCCCTTGTTTTACTACTGACCGATGAAATGTGTCAGGTTTCCGCAAAACTTCAGAATTCTCAGGAGCAGGGTATCCTGAGCGGTGAGCGAGGAGCTCTGCGGACACTTCCCAATTTGCATTTGCGATATCTTCCCAAGGAAATCGTTGCCACCCCTGGGCTCAAAATCTTCAGCTCGGGGATGGGAGAATTGTTCCCGGCGAACTTGCTGCTCGGAGAAGTCGTCAACCTGAGAGCCAGTGTTATCGATGCAGAAGCGGTGGTAAAACCAGCAGTCAATTTTGACAATCTTGTCGATCTTTTTGTAATTCTCCCGACAAAAGACGCAAAAGCACTCCCTGCGGACGCGGCGGGAGTGCCAGATCCCGTTACGCCCAGTACGAGCGTAAAACCATGAGGTTTTTTCTTTTCGTCACCCTTTTGATCCTTCTCTCCTTCATTCTGCAGGAGTTTCTCCCCACTTTTGAATGGGCCTACGGTTCCCGTCTCCTCCTCGTCCACGCCGTGTTTCTCGCCGCCGCAGTCGCGGTACCGTTCCCTGCGATGCTGACGTTTGCGTTTTTTACCGGACTCCTCTGGGACGCTCGGTATTTTGTGCCGATTTACCCAGGCGCTTCCGTGACGGGGTTGATTACCCAGACTGAGTTGCCATTCGGATTCACCATTCTAATCTTCGGGGTGATGGGTGCCCTCATTCAGGGAGTGAGACCACTCTTTCGGCGCGGAAGGTGGGAATTACCGGTCTTTATGATCGGGTTCTGCACTGGTCTAGGGCTGGTCTTCGAGTACCTCATCATCAGCTTTCATCGGGGCGGGTTGGAGCTTCCGCCGGAACTTTTATGGAAATTGCTAATGACGGCGCTGTTTTCTTCTCTCGTTTCCCCATTTTTGCTGTTATTGTTCAGTCGCGTCGCAGACAGGATGAGGTATCGAATCCGCACAGAAGGTCTGAAACGACGACATACCTACGATGGTGACGCACTTTAGAGTCCGACTATACCTCTTTGCCGTTCTCTTGATGGCTGGATTCGGTCTCCTTGTGTACCGACTCTACGCCATTCAAGTAACGGACCATGCTTACTGGGCGGCGAGAGTCCCGGGAAGTAAGTTCGAATCCGTCCGGATTCCCGGAATCCGGGGAGAGATCAAGGATCGGAATGGGATTACTCTAGTAGACAGCACCCCGAACTACGAGCTGAGACTAGATTTACGGGAAATCACGGCAGCCTACAAAAAGACCCATAATTCGCTGCCCGAACCCTACACCTGGGAGCGCTTTGATAGCTACGGGCAGCGAGAGATCAAGAGCGAGCTCGATATCGTCGGTGTCGTCGAAGCAACCGTATTCCCGGGCCTCCAAGAGCTAGGACTCCTCGCCGACTACAGCTCCAGTTCGATGCGGGTACACTACCGGTCCACCAAGGGGATCGTGCCCTTTACCTACCGGCGTGACCTCAGTTTCAAAGAATTTGCCCGTTTCGCAGAGAACAATATCGGGATTCCAGGGGTGACAGTGGCTCGAACCGGACAACGGCGATACATCTACGATTCCCTTGCCTGCCACATCCTCGGGTACATGAACCTCTCGGACATCGAGCAAGTCTCGGCGGAAAAAAAGAGCGAGTTCAACTACTACGTAGGCGATGACTACGGAGTCATGGGAGTCGAAAAGACGATGGACAGGTATCTCCAAGGGAAACCTGGGAAACGAATCATCGAAAAAGATGAAAAAGGGAAATTTGTTGGGGAAGTGAGCCGCACCGAGCCTGAAGCAGGTTCTGACGTCTACCTCACGATCGATGCCCGCATTCAAATGGTCGCGGAGGAGAGTCTGCGCAAAGTCGGCCGCGGAGCAGCCGTGGTGATCGATCCCCGAACCGGAGAAGTCCTCGCGATCGCGTCCGTTCCCTCGTTCAATCCGAACGTTTTTATTCCGGAAGTTCGCATCGACGACTGGAAACGCTACACCGAGGACCCGACCAGCCCGATGTTCAGCCGCGCGATTAATCCCTATTCCCCGGGGTCGACGGGAAAAATTCCTGTCGCTCTCGCTGGTTGCCTTTCCGACACCTGCAACCGCAGCTTTCCCTGCGGCGGCGGGGCTCAGTACGGAAGTAAGTTCATGAAGTGCTGGTCCTCGGGACATAGCACACTCGACCTGAGCGGAGCGATCAAAGTGAGTTGCAACGGGTTTTTCTACCGTTACGCAAACCACACCGGGATTCGGAACATCCAAACCATGACAAATCTGCTTGGACTCGGACGGACCACTGGGATTGAGATCACAGGCGAGAACCCAGGGAACATCCCGAATCCCGAGTGGCTGCGGATGCAGGGACTGCTCTGGAGTGACGCCTTCACCGCCCTCGTCGCGATCGGTCAGGGTGCTACGGAAGCTTCCCCGCTGCAAATGGCATCCGTCACGGCAACTGTAGCGAACGGCGGGAAGGTTTATCAGCCAAGATTGATCAAGAAAATTTCCGAAAAAGACGGAACGATCGTAAAAGATGATATTCCCATCCTGAAACACGACCTGACCAAGGAAGGACTCACGGCAGAACACATCGAGACAGTGCGGCGTGGCATGTGGCGGGTCGTCAACGAAGCCGGAGGAACAGCAGGACGGGCGAAGTCAGATTTGACCGTCCTTTCCGGGAAAACCGGTACCGCACAAACCGCGAATCCAAATCAACCCACCAATGCCTGGTTCATCGCCTTCGCCCCCTACGACAACCCGGAAATCGCGGTTTGTGTCTTTGTGGAGAACGGAAATTCCGGCGGCGGAGCAGCATCACCGATCGCAAAGAACATCATCGACAACATCGTGACGATGAATCAAGGCCGTGAAATCAAAATCACCGCCATCCCGGAAGCGATCGGAAGAACGGATCGGGTCATGAGCGTCGAATTCGACGGCTCCGACATGGTCGCCTTTGCCCAGGCCGACGAAAATGCGGAATCGGCGGTGGACGTCGCCGCGTTTGTGCCTGATTCCCTTCAAAAACGGAACTTTCGACCCGTCACAGGATCACTCGCACAACCAACGATCAAAAAATCCAGTGACAGTCGAGGGCAAGTGGGGAATTTGAATTCCAATCCGAAACCGAAATTCCGGCCCTTTCAGTGGCTCAAGAAAAAGAGGTAGTCGCACCTGTATTCATGGCTCCTGCACTTTCAAATTTTATCAGCATCACCGTCTCACGACGGGATCTACCAGCATTTAACCGTCCATTTATCACATCATGTTTAGTAAAATCCGCAAATTTTTCGGCCCCAAAAAGTTAGGTGAAGGAAACAAAATCGTCGTTAATTGCGAAAAATTGGAAACCCGGGTCGCTCTTTTAGAGAACGGATCCTTAGAAGAATATACGGTCGAGCGGGTCAACGATGAAAACATCGTAGGCTCCATCTACAAAGGGATCGTTCGGAACATCGAACCGGGTCTCAACGCCATGTTCGTTGACATCGGTCTGGAGAAAAATGCCTTCCTCCATTTCTGGGATGCGATCCCGGAAGCACTCGATGCCGAGTTAGAAGAAATCCAGCGAGGTGCCAAAGGCGGAGCCGACGGCAAGGGAGGCAAAGGGAAGTCAAGCAAGAGCCGGATCCAATCAAAAGATATTCCCGGTCTCTACCCCGCTGGTTCGGAAGTGCTCGTGCAGGTGACAAAAGGTCCCATCGGCACAAAAGGTCCTCGGATCACGACGAACATTTCCCTGCCCGGTCGCTACATGGTTCTGATGCCGAGGAATGACCAACTCGGAATCTCCCGGAAAATCGAAGATCCCAAAGAACGGGCCCGGCTTCGGAAAATCATGGGCGAAAAACTCACCATCCCCGAGAAGATGGGCGTGATTCTGCGCACCGTATCTTCGGGACAGAAAGTTCGCTATTTCGTTCGCGACCTCGCGATTCTCGTGGAGGAATGGCGTCAAGTGGAGGAAAAATCGGCTGCGAACAAGGCCCCCTTCTGTGTTTTTCAGGAGCCCGATCTGATCGAAAGAACGGTGCGTGATTTTCTGACGGACGAAATCGATGAAGTACTCTGCGACGATGCAGCCTCGGCTGAAAGAATGAGAGACCTCATCGGGGTCATTTCCCGTCGCTCCCGCAAAAAGATCCAGCACATCCAGTCATCGACCCCGATTTTTGAAAAATTGGGCATCCAACGTCAGATCGATGACGCCTTCTACCGCCAGGTCTGGCTCCCGAGCGGCGGGTATCTCGTCATTGACGAAACGGAAGCTCTCATCGCCATCGATGTGAACACGGGGCGAGCGAAGACGCAGGACAAGATGATTCTCCAAACCAATATCGAAGCGGCCGAGGAAGTCGCTCGCCAGGTCCGCTTGCGGAACATCGGTGGCCTGCTCGTGATCGACTTCATCGACATGAAATCCCGACGCGATCAGATGGCCGTCTACAAGGTCATGCGGGACAAACTGCGGAATGACAAGGCCAAAACCCAGATTCTCCAGATTTCCCAGCTCGGATTGATGGAGATGACGCGCCAGCGTCTTCACGAGAGTCTCAATATTACCGTCAACGAGCCCTGCAGCTTCTGCCAGGGTCGCGGGATGGTAAAGAGCGCCGAGTCCATGAGCGTAGAGCTCCAACGTCGCATCAACGCCATCCTCGGACGGAGCGAAGGCTCGGCCCGTGAGCTTGTCGTGATCGTGCATCCGGACGTGATGGAGCGCCTCCGGACCCATGATGGCGAGTTGTTCGTGGAACTTGAGAGACGACACAATGCGCGACTTACTTTCCGCAGCGACGCCTCCTACTACCGCGAGCAGGTCGTGATCGCCGACGCAAAAACCCAGAAAGAGATCAGAGAATAGTCTCATCACGGGTCGGATCACCCTGAAAACAAGTGCGGATTCCCTTGCCGGATTCCCACTTCAGAGAATATTGTTGAATAAGGCGGGGGTGTGATACGTCCTCTCTTTGCTGCTGGCGGTAGATGGGGGACTTTTCCTCTGCCGTGAGGGCAGCGGATTCCATCTTCTGATTCCTGAGAAATCTCCCATGAAAGTTCGATCCACTCTCCTCTTTCTGGTTTTTGTCGGGCTTTACCCAAGTCCTACCGAAGCACAACTTCGTCGTCCCGGTTTTATCACAATTGATCGGGAAGACCGGAGCAAGAGCGAACTCGTAAAGGAAGAAGGTGCAGTCTACCTGGAAGGAATGGTCGAAAAGGAACTCTCTATCCGAGTGGTCCAGCCCGCCGGTGTCTATTCCACTCTCGGCGGAGACCGTTGGCTCGGAAATCTCCTTCCGAATCAGAATGCCGTGCTCCTCGCAGTCAGCGATAAAGCCTATCGTGTGCGAGCGAAAGCAAAACAGGGGCAAGTGGCCGGGTGGGTCAGCAAATCGTCCGTTACTGGGATTCCCGAGGGTTTCGAAGAATCTCTGCGGCAATATTATGCTCGGTATGTCATCGTCTCCGAACTGATCGAGAACCACCAAGTAGCACTCGGAATGACCGTGGCGGAAGTAACCACCTCCATTGGGCCGCCGGATAAGAGAGGCTCCAAAATCAACAGCGAAGGTCGGACCGATACTCTCGAATACATTTCCTACGAAAGGGTTCCCCAGACAGTCACTTCCATCGATCCCTTCGGGCGCGTTGTTGCCTCGACTCAATACATCGAAGTCGAGTCCGGACGAGTTCAGATCGATTTCGAAAATGACACTGTGATTTCCCTTTCCGAGTCCGAAGGACTCAATTTCGCAAACACGAAGATTCCAGTTACCGTCCCGCCACCGGTTTTTCTCTTCTGAATTGTGAAAGAACCGGTGTCATTTTACTGAGTGCGAGTTTTCCCATAATCACACGGAAAAACATCGCTTTCGCTCGTAACCGGTTTTGACAAGTGGCTCCAATGAAGTCTCATTGACCTCCCGACATTGCGGTCGGAACACACGAACGTTACCCACCCAACAGCAAAAATATTATGGCACACGAACTTCCACCACTTCCCTACGCGCTCGACGCACTCGAACCCCATATCGATGCCAAGACGATGGAAATTCATCATGGCAAGCATCACGCCGCCTACATCGCAAACCTCAACAAAGCGATCGATGGCAAAACAGATCTAGAGGCCAAGTCAATCGAAGCACTCATTTCCGACCTCAGCGCCGTTCCAGATGAAATCCGTGGTGCCGTGCGCAACAATGGCGGAGGACACGCGAACCATTCCCTCTTCTGGTCTATCCTCGGTCCGGATGCCGGTGGAACTCCTTCGGGGGCCCTCGGCGCTGCGATTGAGAGCGCCTTCGGTTCGTTTGATTCCTTTAAAGACGCCTTCAAAGCCGCTGCCACGACCCGATTTGGATCTGGCTGGGCCTGGCTCGTCGTAAAGTCCGACGGCAGCGTAGCGATCACGAGCACCCCCAATCAGGACAACCCGATCATGGGCGAGGCTGCCGGATGCTGTGGGAACACTCCCGTGCTCGGTCTCGATGTCTGGGAACACGCGTATTATCTCCACTACCAGAATCGCCGCCCCGACTACGTCGATGCCTTCTGGAAAGTCGTGAATTGGGACAAAGTCGCCGAACTCTACGCCGCAGCGGTCTAGTTTCCGGCAGTTTCTCCCCAGGTCTCTGACGGGGCGCGGACGAATCTCCAGCGCCCCGATTTTCGCAAAACCACTCGCTTGGTTACGGTGGAATCACGTCCCGACGAAATAGTTCACCATGGTGAGTTATCGGGAAGCGTGAATCATTTATCGCACCCCGAAATTTTGAATGCTTGAGCGATAAGGACTTGTGAGAAAAGAGGCGAAAAGAAAGAAAATGACCTTGTAAAACCACAACATATTGTGCATCTTGACCGCCGACCAACAAGATGTGGTGCTTTTACGGTACT
Source organism: Verrucomicrobiales bacterium (assembly GCA_018058245.1). Lineage (GTDB taxonomy): Bacteria > Verrucomicrobiota > Verrucomicrobiia > Verrucomicrobiales > DEV007 > Arctic95D-9. The sequence continues at coordinate 4,864 of JAGPCC010000047.1, read as the reverse complement.
GGCATCTGATCCTAAAACTTCCAGTTTTACCGGTTTTTAAAGACATTTCCTCTACGAGTCAGTGCCTCAAGACCTGAAAATTGGAATTTTTATTAGGTCTACGGAACCCACCACTACCCCGTCCCCACCCACTAACCCGCACTCAACAACAACCGCATCATGGAAAAGAGTTTCACCATCGGAGACCGCACCTTTGTTCTGGATCAGGACAAAGCAGAGGAAGCCTATGCTGCCAAACGCATCATCAATGGCCGCAAAACAGAGGCATTCAATCTGCTTCCGTTGAAATATCAATGGGCCTACGATCTGTATCGTACGATGAAGTCGAACCATTGGGAGCCAGAGGATGTTCAGATGCAAAAAGACATCGAGCAGTGGCAAGGCGATGAATTGAGTGACTCCGAGCGCTGGATCGTCCGGATGGGCATCGGCTACTTTTCGGCAGCCGAAGGCATCGTCGGTGACAACATCCTCCATGTAATCCGTGAGTTGGTCACCGCACCGGAGTTGAAACTCGTCCTCGGTCGTCACGCGCACGAGGAGAACATCCATGCGGACAGCCTGCTCTACATGATCAGCAGTCTCGGCATTAATCCACACGAATGTGAAGCCATGTTCGAGCAGATCCCGACGATCAAACGAAAAAATGAGTTTATCACCCGCACCTCGCATGATCTCCGCCGCGACGTGGACCTGACAGATCCGATCAACAAGAAGAAACTGGCCCGCAACATTTTTGTCTTCGGTCAGTGCATGGAGGGAACACAGTTCTATGGCCTTTTCGGAATGATCCTCAGTCTCAAGCGCCAGAATAAGTTTCCTGGGATCGGGCAAATGTTCCAGTACACACTCCGTGATGAGTCGAATCACATCGAACTCTTACGAAATCTCTTCATGGATCTCGTCAGCGAAAACATGGAAATCTGGACGTCCGACTTCAAGCAGGAACTCGTCGAGACGATGAAAGAAGCAGTCCAGTTGGAAAAAGATTTTATCAACGACTGTCTCCCAATCAGCGCTGTGGGCCTGAACGCCGCCGACTTCTGCCAATATATCGACTTTATCGCAGATCGCCGCCTCGAAGGAGTCGGTCTGACTCCGCTCCATCCCGGAGTCCGGAATCCTTTCCCCTGGCTCGCTGAGACCATGGATATCAAGAAGGAGTCGAACTTCTTCGAGCAAACTGTCACCGAATATCAGAAGGCTTCGGCCTTAGCTTCGGTTAGTGACGACGATCTCTGATCCTAGTCTGAAACCCAACAGGATTCAGTCAAGCACTGAACCCTGTTGGGGACTCTTGACGTCTCTGACGTTTTCCTCCCCCCGTCTTCTCTCTTCCCGTTTTTCCGTTCTCCGTCCCCCAAATCCGCACAACCCAACTACCGTAATGATAACCCGCCGATTGATTGAACAAGACCTCGAACTGCAGCGCTGCGCCGCGACTCCTCAGGAGATGAAACCTCGCTTCAACTGGAGCGACATGCCAACCAACCACGAAACACCCGCCAACCGGATTAAGGTCTTGGTAGGTGATACGCAGAGTGACCTCTGTATTGCCAAAATCGCAGAAACGGTGGGAAAAGCAGTCACTGACCTCGCCCTCTCCCGCAAGCAGGACGACATCTTCAACGACAGCAACCGTCTCCTTGTGGCAAATATCGTAAAGTCCGTCACAGACGTTCTGACGCTCAAAGCCAACGACGAAGAAGAGGACGGCACCTTTCTCCTCAGTACGTCCGAACTCATCTCTCTCATCGAGATCGCACTCGTGCGTCAGAACGCTCACGATGTTGCGAAGAGTCTTCTCATCCGTCGCAAGACCTCAAACGCCCGCCGTGATGTCCTTACGATCGACAGCACGGAAAAACCACTCTGCCGGGTGATCCGTCGCAATGGCGAAGTCGTCGCGTGGGATCTCAATAAGATCGAAATCGCAGTGCGCAGTTCGTTCCTTTCTCTGGGGATGGATTCTTCTCCTGCCCGCGAGATCTCCACTGCGCTGACCGAACGGATCGCACGCAGTGGTCAAGAATTCATGCGGATCGAAGACCTCCAAGACCGAGTGCAGGAAGAGTTGATGCGCCAGGGTCACTACAAAGTGGCGGAGTCCTTCATTCTTTATCGGGCCCACCGCGCTCAACTGCGCCAACTGGAAGACGAAGAAGCCGCCCGTGATTTTGATTCCACGCAGGATTCGATGATTGTGCTGAACCGGGCCGATGGCACGAGCGATCTCTGGGACGGTGCCGATCTGCGCCGCCGCGTGGAATTTGCCCTCACTGGCCTCGAACTGTGCCTCTCGCAAGATGAGATCGAGCACGAGCTGCGCCGTGCCTTCTTCAACGAAATGACCGAGGCGGATCTCCGCAAGACGATCATTCTCAATGCGAGAAGCCTCATTGAAAGAGATGGTGATTTTGCCCGTTTTTCCGCCCGTATCCTCCTGACCTATGTCTACGAAGAAGTGCTCGACTGGAATATCACCCGCGACGGGGCCGGCTCGCTCGCCCAGTTCCATCGACGTGCCTTTAAGGCAAATCTGGTTCGTGGAGTAGAAATCGAACGCATCTCACCCCGCCTCCTCGATTTTAATCTCGACAAACTCGCTGATGCGATCAACCCAACTTCGGATCTCGACTTTGATTACCTTGGCATCCAAACCCTGTATGATCGTTACCTGATCATCGATAAAACGGGCGACGCACACAAACGCATCGAGACCCCGCAGCTCTTCTGGATGCGTGTCGCGATGGGTCTTATGGTTGGGGAAAAAGACGACGTCGAAGCAAAAATCATCGACCTCTACCGCCTCTATTCCAGTCGTAGATTCTGCTCTTCGACCCCGACATTGTTCAACTCGGGAACGCTCCACAGCCAGCTTTCATCCTGCTATCTCTACAAAGTGGACGACAGCATCGAATCGATCATGCAGCGCGGAATCGCGGAAAATGCCTACCTCTCCAAGTGGGCCGGCGGTCTCGGTGGCTCGTGGACTTCGGTACGCGGAACCGGGAGTTACATCAAAGGCACAAATGGCGAGAGTCAGGGTGTCATCCCTTTCCTCAAGCTTCACAACGACCAACTTGTTGCCGTCAACCAAGGCGGCAAACGACGCGGTTCGGGGTGTGCGTATCTCGAAACCTGGCACAACGACATCACCGATTTCCTCGAACTACGGCGAAACACTGGTGACGAGCGGCGCCGGGCGCATGACATGAACACTGCGAACTGGATTCCTGATCTTTTCATGCAGCGCATGGAAGCAAGGGGGATGTGGACCTTGTTCCGCTCCAACGAAGTGCCCGATCTCCACGAACTCTACGGTCGCGCGTTCGTCGAGCGCTACTGTGCCTACGAGGCAGACGCAAAGGCAGGAAAAATCTTCGGCCGGGAAATCCCCGCGATCGATCTGTGGAAGCAGATGCTCAAGATGATCTTTGAAACGGGACACCCATGGATGACGTTCAAAGATCCCTGCAACGTTCGGAGTCCCCAGGACCATGTCGGAGTGATTCACAGTTCGAATCTCTGCACCGAGATCACCCTGAATACTTCAAAAGAGGAAACTGCCGTGTGCAACCTCGGTTCTATCGTCCTCGACACTCACATCAAAGATGACGGGTCGCTGGATCTCGTAAAACTCAAAGAAACCGTCCGCGTCGCGGTGCGGGCTCTCGACAACGTCATCGACATCAATTTTTACCCCACCGAGGCCGCAAAGAATGCGAACAGTCGTCATCGGCCGATCGGATTGGGTGTAATGGGTGTTCAAAACGCTCTCTTCCTCCGTGACACGTCCTTCGCGAGTCAAGATGCGGTCGAGTTCAACGATGAATTCATGGAGGCGATCGCCTTCTTCGCTTACGAAGCATCGAGCGATCTTGCCGCTGAACGCGGAAGCTACTCGACCTTCGAAGGATCGAAGTGGCATCGCGGTCTCCTCCCGCACGATACCATCGACTTGCTCGAAGAAGAGCGTGGTGAATCCATCGACGTACCCCGAGGCGGTCGCATGGACTGGGCCCCGCTCCGGGAGAAGATCCAACGCCAAGGGATGCGCAACAGCAATGTGCTCGCGATCGCACCCACCGCAACGATCTCGAATATCATGGGCAGCACCCCTTGCATCGAACCGACCTTCAAGAACCTCTTCGTGAAAGGCAATCTTTCGGGTGATTTCATCATGCTCAACACCTATCTCGTCAAAGACCTCAAAGTGCTTGGGTTGTGGGGCGAAGACATGGTCGAACGCCTGAAGTACTACGACGGCGAACTCGCCGACATCGAGGAAATCCCCGTTCATCTGAAGGAGAAATACGCGACCGCCTTCTCGATCAACCACGAATGGTTTATCGACGCGGCAGCCCGTCGTCAGAAGTGGATCGACCAGTCCCAATCCGTGAATCTCTTCCTCGCAACTCCCGATCTGAAGACACTCTCCCACATGTATCGGGCAGCTTGGCATAAGGGTCTCAAAACCACCTACTACCTACGCACCCAACAAGCCTCGAATATCGAAAAGGCCACGACCAAGGTGAACAAGGAGGTTCGGATCTACTCTGTTGACGTTCCCTCAGAGTACACCGACTTGGACAAGCAACAGTGTTCGATCGATGCGCTCCTGAACGGAGGCGAGTGCGAAGCCTGTCAGTGAAATCCTTTAAATGACGGTTCCCTCAAAGGGGATCTTCGGAAAAAGGCGGTCCAGAAGGGCCGCCTTTTTTGGCTGATCGCTCCTATCGACCCCTGTTGCCGAATCAAACTAAGGATTTACATTGGCTCAGATTTTGCTACGCTCGTTTCAAGCCCTTGGCGGGTGAACTAATGGATATTTCCCATACCGCCCCAATTACCCCCTTGAATC
>JAGPCC010000275.1 GCA_018058245.1 Verrucomicrobiales bacterium | reverse complement strand
CAGGATCGCCCCTCGACCGGAGGCAATGATAAGCGGGTCCGAAACTGAAGCGCACCAGTCCTGCAGCTGCGGAAACGGATTCCAAAAATGCGCCTGATCGAGGTGCTGCAGAGACTGGACAGGGTTGGGGGTCGGGTGATACCCTGTTGGGTCTGTTGGAAGTGATGACATGGAAAGCTTGCTGCCTGGGGGAGGCTACGGACAAAGCGAATGGTGGAAGGACCATCGGCTCAAGTTCGTGATGGCAACAAACACACTGTTCTTCTAGGGGATCAAGGGAGAAGTGTTTCCGGTGAAGCGACAGTTTCTGGAGGGAAAGTAGATGTGGTCCTGGTCGAGAAAATTAGCGGGGACATTATTAGCGGGGGTCAGGTAAGCTATTGCACATTGTTCTTGAGAACATATTTCTATTTGTGCAACCCTCCCCCATGAGACAGGCTCGGATCCGTAGGGAACGGAAAAGCTACTACCACTGCATCTCCCGTGTGGTGGACCGCCAGTTCGTTCTACAGGAGGAGGAAAAAGAGCCTGATTGGGAATCCGTTGCAAGGCAGATCGACAGATGGAACAGCTTTGCTCAATAATCATCCTGCCCCTGGAAATTTTAAAGCGATGAAACTCTGGGCATCCGTGTCTTTTCGAACGGATCGTAAGCTGATTCAATAAGCGCGTTTGATTTCGCTTCAACTGCGGGGGCGAATCTGCTAATTCTAAAGGCATGCAATCCTCCCTTTCTTTTCTGATCCTCTCTGGCATCATTTTCGGACTCTCCGGAACGGCGATTTCGCAGGAAACCGAGTTTAATCCGCTCGGTCGGGAAGTGCCGATCGAGGAAATGGAAAAACTCCTGCGTATCCAGGTCGAATGGATCGAACTGGACTCTGCGGAAATGACGCGACTGCTCCAGGAGAAGGATCTCTCCCATCCCCCCCTGCGGCAATCATCCAATGCCGGTCCGCTGCGAAAATCCCTGCAATTACTCATCGAGAAAGGAGAAGCCACCCTGGTGGAAACCGCCATCGTGACCGCTTGTAGCGGCCAGCGGGCCAAAGTGGAATCCATCCAGGAGTTCATCTACCCTACCGAGTATGACCCGCCGCAGATTCTGAATCCCGAAGAAGGGAAAGGATCGAAGACTCTTCTCATACTGCCCCAGGCCACGGCATTCGAAACACGGAATCTCGGGGTGACTCTGGAGGTCGATCCTATCCTCGGTGCCGATAACCGAACCATCGACCTGAACCTGGCTCCCGAGATCACCTATCTTACCGGCACCGAGTCGTGGGGGAAACACACCAGCGAAGGCGGTGAGGTCGAGGTAAAAATGCCGAACATTTTCACGGTAAAAACCACGACCCAGGTTACGATGATCGCAGGTGAATACGCCTTCGTCAGCGCCATGACGCCACGGGATCTCACGAGCGGGATGACTAATCCGAAACGAAAGATCATGCTTTTCCTCAAGACCGATCTGGTCTGCGTCGGGCTCCCCTTGGAAAAATAGGATGATGAGATCGCTCACCTTCGTGGCCGCGCTCTGCGCTCTATCTCCTCTCTCCCTCCGGGCGCAGAACCCGGTGAACCTGCCGCAGCTCACGATTCTGGAAAAGGGAGTCCCGCGTGCGCTGGAACTCAAGGAAGCGACGATCACGGTGGCTCTCGAAGGCTATTTTGTGGAAACAATCTTCGAACTCGAGTTTTTCAACGATACGGATCGTCGGCAGGAAGGTGAATTTTCACTTCAGCTCCCCCCGGAATCAACGGTCTCCACCTATGCCATCGACATTATCGGCAGGATGCGACCCGCCGTCTCGGTCGAAAAGGAGAAAGCACGAAACGCCTACGAATCGATCAAACGAAAGATGGTCGATCCGGGACTGGTCGAGCGCGAAGCCAATAATGTCTACAAAACCCGCGTCTTCCCGCTCGAAGCCAAAAAATCGAAGCATGTCAGGATCGGTTTTATTCAAGAACTGGGCAAATTCGGCACCTACACCCTGCCCCTTTCATGTGCGAATCCAATTGGACGATTTGAGCTCAAGCTGACCGGACGCCACGAGAAACCAACGTTCAAAGAACTGACGCTCGCTCAAATCACAAGCCCAGATCCTGGAACCTCGATCTGGTCTGCCCAAGACATCGCTCTGAACGGCTCGCTTTCAGTCAACGCAAAGCTGCCTTCACCGAATACCCCCTTCACCCGAATCGAATCGACTCCGGACGGGACTCGGCATTTTGTCATTCAACAGAAATACGAGCCACGTCCGAAGGAGGAGATTCCGAGCGATTGGAAAAAGATACGTCTAATCTGGGACTGCTCGTATTCCGGACGATTCCGCGACCACACGAAGGAATTCGCCGCTCTCGCCGACATCTGGAAGTGGCTCGGTAGCGCCGACGTGATGGTGCAAAGTCTCTCGACGGAACTCACCGCCGCTGAGAAATTTACGATAGTGGCTGGAGACGGCAAAGCGATCGAGTCTCTGCTCGCGAAATCCCTTTACGACGGGTCCGCCGATTATTCCCTGATCAAACCCACTGACGGCGTCACCTTGATCCTCTCTGATGGAGCCCTTCATTCGCCACTCTGGGCTCCGCGTTCCGGAGCAAAACAGGATGCCGTTTTTCTTTTGAACAGCGCCGCCGGTTCCACCGCGTCCGAGCTTCGTGCTTTTGCGTCGTCGGTGTCGGACCTAGCTTCAGTAGGATGGCTCGACGAACTAAAACAACACCGACAATTGATCCAGGTGGAAGGCTTGCCAGAGGGGGACTGGCACCTCACGTTGCACGAGGATCACGTGGTTGTCATAGGGAAGATTCCAGCCATAACACGGGACTCGATTCGAATCCATGGGCCGGGCTTTCGGGATATCTTATTACCACCTGAAACACGAGCGTCATCAGCCCGTGAAGAGTGGAATCTCGCGCGGCGAATCTGGGCGCAGGGTCGGCTCAGCGCACTTGAGTGGGAGGGAAACCGTGAAAAAGTAAGAACCCATGCGATGGCCGAACGACTCGCGAGCGACTTCACCTCTCTCATCATCCTCGAACGCATGGCGGATCATATCCTCTACCAGATACCTCCCCCAGAGCCAGAGCTACTGATCGAGTACCAGAGAGCCATCCTTTCCAAAAAGCCGGTGGAAAAACTCTCTGCGGTTCGAGCCTGGGAGAACAAGCTGGCCTGGCACAAGACGCGATTTCCGTGGCTCGATGCGGAACTGGAGAGCGAAGCAGGGGCGGTGGCGATCTGGGTCAAAGCCTCGCGCACCGCTTTTCCGGAAGAGAAACTCAACCTTTCAGCCCTACAGCCTTTTGAAAAATGGTTGCCTGCGGCGGAAAAGGTAATCGAATCCTCCAGCAATCTAGGCTCCAAGAAAGACTTCGAGCAATGGAAGTCTGAATTAGGCAAACAAATGGAGGATCTGAAGCGGATTCGTGAAACCAATGACGAGATCCGCGCAGAGGGACCCGTGCATGTCTCCGTCAGGGGATTTGTCAATCAGCGTGGCATCATCACTGGCAATCCGCCACTCTACCTGAAAAATGTCATCGACCAAGCGGGTGGCCCGAACCATTTCGGGAGCCTGGCGCGGGTCTACCTCTACCACGACGGGCTGCGGACCGGATTTAATCTTCTCAGCGAAACGGCCGCTCCCGTGAAACTCCGCTCGGGGGACATGGTTGTCGTTGAGAACCTCTCCTATGGTTACACGAGTGGTTTCGGGGCAGCGGATCCCTTTGCGGTTCCCTTCGCCGATCCCTTTTTCGATGAAAGGGGGAGTGCCCGAGGGGGCGGAGACCCGGTTTTCGAGCAACCGGGAACGGTGAAACCGACCCGGCGAGTCGAGTGGAAAGAGGCGGGAGATGCCACGGCGAAGAATAAGACCAAAGATGCTATCGGTGGCACCTTTCAGCCATCGGCGACGCCAGTGGCAAGCCGAGAGCTGGATGGAAAATTTATCGAATCGCTGAAGCGGCATCCGTCATCGGTGGAGTTTTACCGCCATGCCTTGAGTGGAAATTTTGGCTCCTCCCCGGTCTCGCCCGCCACGGTCATCGAAACAGCGAGGTACTTTTATCAAAATAGCCAAAAGGATACTGGATACCGCGTCCTCACGACACTGTGCGAACTGCAAGGATCGCCGATCGAAGCGACCCGAAGCCTCGCGTATTGGCTCGCAGCGTTTGGAGATCTCGAAAAAGCCGAGGCTCTTCTCAAGTCCCTAGCCGGGCTCGCGCCCGATGAATCGACCCGCGCCCTCGTCCTCCTTGACCTCGGCCGCCTCACGGGGAAACGCGACTATTTCCAACAGTCCGCCGAATCCGATCTACTTTCGAACGATTCTCTCTCCGTCGCTCCGATTGCCCTGACCGACTTTTTTGCCCTCAAGGGAAGGGCGCGCGCTCAGCTCTCGGTCTTTCAGGCCAACCCGATGGCCTCGGATATACGCCTCGTGATCACGACCATGGGAGGCACCGCCGCGCCGAACATGACCTCACCGGTGCGACCGGATACCGCCGAGTTGGTCGAGGACGGTGGCCGATGGGTCGAGCACCCCCGTGTCTCCGAGTTCCAAGTGCGCCGCGCTTTGCCGGGGGCTTATCAAGCGTCGTTGGTGCGCTGGGCCGACAGCAGCGACGCTCTCACTGTCCACCTCGTTACCTACATCCACTGGGCGGACGGACGCGAGGAGAAACACTCGGAAACCTTGCTCATGGATACCAACGAACTCTCCCTGCCTGGGGTGGAGTTCGGTTGGGGAGAACTATAGCGGGCGATCAATGACGTGAGCTTCACATGCTCTGTTACTCCGGCAAGGGCCGGTAATCACCTCCCCTCACCTTGACCTTTTCGGCGTCGAGCTTCTCAAGCAAATGGCATGAGAATGCGGCGCACCGTCCCGGTGTGCTGACGGAGATCACTCGCGGTGGCACGAGCGTGCGTTCTCAAATAACCCTAAAGAGGAAAATGGAAATCTCGCCATAACGCCGTTCGCGGCGACGGTATCAACCCCGGATTGCTGGGCATGAAAGGCACTGTCAGTGAAGATGCCGTGCGGCTCGGCATCGACCGTGTAGAGGAAGAACACGCCCATTTTCCTTTTTAGGGTAAGAGGAAACGGCAAGAGAGCCTGTTTCGAATCATTTTGGCGGGTTGGTTTGAAGACCTGTTGCCTCAAAACTAAAAGACGCCGAAGGAGGCGCGATTAGGCTGCTTTCGGAGTGTCCGTAGCGTCTTCTTGGGTGGGTGGTTTAGGGTTCGATTTGAGGGTTGATGTCCGTGCGCTCTTTCGTTTTTTCGGGGCCTTCGGAGCGTAGCGGAGACGGCCCCGAAAAAACGGCGCCGCCACCCCCTCAAGGTCAGTTTCGACCTCACTTTCGGCTAGGGTGAGCGCCGCGTCCAGCTTCCAGATCAGCCCGAGACGCTTTTCGATCCAGGCCTTCAACTCGAAGGGATCGTGGAGCTCTCTCCAGGCTCGCAAGGCCGCAGCTCCTGCGTCGTTCCCCGTCCCCTCTGCGTATTCAATGAGTCGCTCGCACGGCGTCTTAGGGACCTTCTCATGCTTGCGCACCGTCTTGCTTCCGATGCGTTGTTTACTGATCTGCTTGAATGTCGTCGTGAACCCGTTTCGCCAGATGCTCCATGCCTCCAGCAGCCCGATGACCAGCGGCACGAGGTGGTCGTGCCCGAGTCTCTCGAAGCCCAGCAGCTGCCTCACATGGGTTGAGTTCTTCTGCTCAACATGGGCTTGATCGTTCTTGTGGTAGGGGCGCGAGCGGGTCATTTTCACGGCCTTCTCCCGACCAGTGAAGTGGCGGTGAAGATGGTAGTTGAGGAACTCTCCGCCGTTGTCAGTATCGACCCCGAGCAGGGGAAAAGGAAGGGCTGCTTCGATCTCGATGAAAGCGTTGCAAACCCCGTGCTGGCCTCGGTTCCAGGACGCGCGGACTTCTGTCCAACCGCTGAAGATATCAGTGAGGGTGAGGCTCCAGATGAAGTTCCCGCCCATGTCTCCACCGCAGTGCGCCACGGTATCCGCTTCGCTCCACCCGGGTTCCTTGGCGTCCCAACACTCGGCCCGTATCGGCACCAGTGCCTTGACCGCAGCGTTGGTTTTCGGTGTCCGCCGATTGACGATCCCGGAACCGATTTTTCGTGGAGCAAGAACCCGATCAATTTGAGCGGGACTAATGGCGAGCACTCCGTCACGCACTTCAGGAGTAAGGGGGCCGAAGTGTTTTTCATAGAATGGCAGCCACTGCGCGAGCATCGGCCTGAGGCGTTTGCCGCAAGGTTGTTCGGAGCGCTTCCAGATCTCGAAGATGACGAGCACGGACTCGGGAGAGTAGAGCTTCGGTCGCCCGCCCCGAGAAGGGGAGGAATGCCCAGCGGAGGCAGGACCCCGGCCTCCTCGGAGGAGCTTGGTGGCATACTTCCGCTCGTGTCCTGTGATCAAACAGAACTCGTCGAGGAGGCGGCTTTTAGCTGGCTTTCCGGTGTAGCGCCGGTATCGGCAGCGCATCGTTTTCAGGTATTCGTCGCGGGTGGATCGGCTCATGGTTCTTGCCATGCGCCACGGTGTCCTAGGTTATGAGGCAATGGGCCTCAAACGCCTTCTTTCACTTTC
>JAGPCC010000274.1 GCA_018058245.1 Verrucomicrobiales bacterium | reverse complement strand
GGATGGTGGAAGCGCCTTTCCCGAATCGCGGGAGAACGAATTCAGGGAGTCCATCGTGAGCATCCTGACCACCTCGGGCTGCCACTTCGCGATTTGCGCACGGTCATGACACCGGAGCTGCCTTCGGCGAAATTTTTTGATTTCCTACTCGCTGGTCTACTTGCCGGGGACTTCACAAAAGCGGGGTCGAATATTCGCCACCGTAAGCATCAACCCCGGCTCCCCACGGATCTGGTGAAGGCAGGGGACCTCGTGCGGAAGCGGCTTGCGTCGGATCTCGTGACGCCGCCAAACAAGGGAGAAACGGCAACAAATGCCGCAGAAGAAAAGGCGCTCCGTTTTCTCGTCCATACCGGAGAAGTCATTGACCTCGATTCCAAGACGATCATTTCGCGAGGCGGCTTTGATTTGATCCAATCGCAAATCGTGGCCTATCTCACCGAACACGGGAAGGCAACCGCAAGCGAACTTCGGCAACAAACCGGGACCGTGCGCCGTATTTTGATGCCTTTGTTAGAGCGTCTCGACGCAGACAAAGTGACGATCCGGAATGGTGATGATCGATCCCTCCCGGAGCGCTGAGAGAGCGCTCTATTTGCGGAGTCTCTCTCAGGGCGGTGCTCTCAAGGCGGTGCCCTCAAGGCTGTGGCCACTGGAGGTGGCGGTGCAGAAACGAAAAAGTTCCCTGTCCGTTGATCGTGTGAGGTCCGGGAAACCACTCGATTTCGCAGGCCTTGGGAATCCGGAGTTGCGCCGCATAGAGGTTTCTCACCTTGGCAAACTCGAAGGCGACCTGCTCATCGGGGGCGACTCCGTCGAAGTGCCCGCGCTCCACCATAAACGGACGAGGGCAGATCAGCGACGCCATCTCCGCGTAGTTGAAGGTAGTCCCGAGATTCCATTCGAAGATCTCGTACTCCCCTTTGTTAGCATAACTGTATCGCAGCGAGGGGATGTCAGTTGCGGCATTTTTCCAGACCCATTCATTGAAATCACCCGAACAAATCGAGAGGCAGTATCGATCCACGAGAGGGGGGATTCTCATGGCTGATTTCCCTCCGTAACTGAGACCGTAAAAAGCGATTCTTTCCGCATCCACCCACGGCTGTGCGGCGAGCCATGCCGTGATTTGCTGGTGTTGAGGCACGATCAAAGAAAAAAGTGTTTTTCCAATGGACTGTGCTTTGAACTGCTGCAAGCGGAAGTGATCGAAGTATTTGTATCCGTTCTGTGGCGCAAAGGTGATGAAGCCCTGTTCCGCCAGTATCGTCGCAAATGCCTTGTAGGATTTGAATCCTTCCTCCCCCAAGAGATCCTGCGGGGTTCCCTCGAGGCCATGCTGACAGACGACAACGGGACGTTTTTTCCCGGACTTCAAATCGAGATCTTTCGGCAATGTCAGGACTCCATAGGCAATGATCTTTTCACCGCCGCTTTCCATGACATCGAGCGCTACTTCGTAGCTGATCGTTTTTTCCCCTTCCTGATACGGTCGCGATTTTGCCTCAAAGGGGAGCAAAGGAAGGGCAAAGTCTCCGATCACCTCGGTTCGGAATTTCTCACGGTAGGGTTCGATCGACTGCTCGAAGTTCGCGAGAGTATCGGTTTTGAGATTTTTGAAATATTCCTTTCGCACCGCAGCGGACCCGGCGAGAACCTCCTGGTTGTGTCGGACGAGTTCCTGGAGGGCGGGAACGGGAATTTTTCGGTCGGGAAATTGCAGGGGAGCGGATTTTTCGGAAAGCGTTTCAATGCCAAGTGCCCGTGTAAAAGGAAGAAACGCTTCATCGCCCGTCGCAAGCACTAAGGCGGGCTTCGGAGCGAGCGTTCCCAAGATCTCCTCGAGCCGGGCGAATTCTGCATCTGTCGCAGCACGGGAAGGTAGAGGCAGAAATCCTGGTTTCCCATTTTGCGTAGTTCGTTTGTTCTCCTTCGCAATCGGTCCACCGGGCGGGGTGCGGAATCCGTAGGCGGGGTAGTTGTCAGGTTCGATCACGAGTGCCCTCGGTGCAATCAGGCTGGCAATTTCCGCGTCGCCGAATTCTCGAAGCAAACCAAAGAGATTTCGTTCCGCCGGTTCTTCCCAGAGATTCTCCCGCGGTCCGAAATATCCCTGCACGAGCGTTGCCTCGATCCGCGTATCGACCGCCCCGAGGTAAAACGCAAGGAGACCGCCCTCGCCTTTTCCCAACACCCCGAGAGGAGGTCTTTCTTCCCCAACTTCGTGGTAGAGGCACTGGATCGCTGCTTGAAGTTGTAAAATCTCATAACCGATCAGCGTTCGTCCGAGAAGGAAGGCTGGGCGCTGAACCCATTCACGCTCGCTCATTTTGTACTCGTTCTCCGTTCTAGCGATCAATTCGGGAATGAGAACCCGACAACCGCTGCGGGCGAGTCGCAGAGCTCGGGAAAAGAGCTCAGGATCGGGTGATCCGTTCGCATCGGGGATGCAGAGGACATTGGCGACCGGGGCTGCTGCCGGGGAGAGCATCCAACCATAACCCCTTACCCCCGAAAATGCGGGCCAGGAAACTTCATGCATCACGATCCCTTTGCCGAGATCCTCGACGTCGAGAGCACCCTCGACGGTGAATGCTCTGGGAGGAGCGAGCGCCTCGTGGGTCAGACCGAGGATGGTCCGCAAATGTTCCCGATTCGGAGCGATAGAGTTCAGATAGGTCTCTCCCGAGGAATAATCGCGATGCCAATGCTTGCTCCGTGTTTCGGCGGCTTGTTTGATTTGGGCGTCTAGGAAGCGGTCGTTCCCATCCACGATGAGGCGGGGGAAATCTTGACCCTCTTTGAGCTTCGTTGTTCCGGGTAGCGGCATCCCGTCCTCTATCGGCGTAAGCACGGGCCATTCCTGCGCAACGAGCGGGCCGGTAACAAGCAGGAGCGAGAGGACAGCGTAGAAAACGTTCATGGCGATAGTGCAACAGATTTCGGGGCGAGAGTCACCTCTGATCTTGGCGCATCAGCGTCCGAAGGATCATTCGAGTCAAAAATTTCATGAGTTTGAGGAGTTTGTGAGAATACAAATGACGAAATGGAGGGGAAATTTGGGCTGAATCTCCAGTTCCCGCAGCCGGATGGGATAAGTCCGACGGATTCCCAGGTCGCTGAAAGGTTGCAAAATGGTCCAGCAGCGATGGCGCAGGCCCTTGGCCCTTCCCGAATTTTTTTGAATCAGTTTTCCTGGGGCGTTGCCCCAGGCTGGAATAGTAGCGGGCCTTTGGCCCTTCAGAACATAGAAGCACCCTACCGGCAAGGGCCAAAGGCCCGACCCCATACCAGACCGGGACAACGCCCCGGGATCGTGCGTCCACCCTACCGGCAAGGGCCAAAGGCCCGACCCCATACCAGACCGGGGCAACGCCCCCGGATCGTGTGTCCATCCTATCGGAAAGGGCCAAAGGCCCGACCCCATACCAGACCGGGACAACGCCCCGGGATCGTGCGTCCACCCTACCGGCAAGGGCTGAAAGCCCGACCCCATACCAGACCGGGGCAACGCCCCGGGATCGTGCGTCCACCCTACCGGCAAGGGCTAAAAGCCCGACCCCATACCAGACCGGGACAACACGCCGGGATCGTGCGTCCACCCTACCGGCAAGGGCCAAAGGCCCGACCCCATACCAGACCGGGGCAACGCCCCGGGATCGTGTGTCCACCCTACCGGCAAGGGCTGAAAGCCCGACCAATCCCGCCGACCCACCCCAAATATATGTAAAGCGGGAAAATTCTATCCTGATCTACCATCTCTTTGGTTCAGTTCGATCTCTAGCGATCAAGCGAGAGAAGCGTCGTTTGGTTCACTGGGACGCCCCCTCCCAAAAACGGAAACGCTGCTCCTTACATTCCGAGACCGTATCGCAGGAGCGCTTCGGACTCTGACGATACGGCCGGTGAGGTGCTCCCGAGAATGACCGAGTAGACGGTCTTTCCGCCATTCGAAGCGATCGAAACGAGGCATCTCCCGGCGGCATTGGTATATCCCGTCTTTCCACCGCAGCAGTAGGGGAAGTTTTTGAGAACCTGATTGGTATTGTAAAGCGTCTTGACGGTTCCGTTGGCCATCCGGAAGGAGTAGACCTTGGTGCTGATCGCATCGCGTACGATCGGATTCCGATACGCGGCCATCGCCATTTTGGAAAGATCTCGTGCCGTCGAATACTGACCGGAAGGGGAGGGGAGACCGTTCGAATTGGTGAAATACGAATTCGACATTCCGAGAGAACGGGCACGGGCATTCACTTGCGAAACAAACCCCGCCTCGCTTCCGGCGACGTCCCTTGCGAGCGTGCGCGCGATGTCGTTGCAACTCCGCACCAGCACTGCTTTCAACAGATCATGGCGATTGTAAACTTCTCCGGTGCGCAATCCGATCACCGTGGGCTCCGCCCATGTATCGGGTTCGGTGATCGTAATCGAACCACTCATGTTACCTCGTTCTGCGACCATTAGCCCTAAGAGGAGCTTTTGCGTGCTGGCGGTAGGAAGTCTCGAATCCGCATTTTTTTCGTAGAGCACTCGTCCCGATTGATCCACGAGGATTGCGGCTTTGGCCGTGATATTGGGCGCTACGGAATTCGATTGCCCCCCCCAGTTGTTGAAACTGATCGGCGTCGGCTGCGGAGCTTGGACCGACCCAGCACCGGCCACCCCCGCAGGATTCGGATAGGAGTAGGGCCCCTCCGCTGGTGCGCCGTTCTGCGTCGGAGCTTGCGACATCTGGGTGGGAACCGTCACCGAAGCCTGTTGCGTAGTATTGCAGGAAGGGAGGGAAAAAAGTGCCCCCGCGACTGCGGATAGACAGAAAAAAGATCGTATCATTTGCTGGATTGTGACGGGCGGCATCGAATCATGCGTGAGTCGCATTCTAACTCACATTTCTCGGATTTCATCAACTTGCTTATTTTGATTGCTTCAAAAAGTCCTCAATTTCGGCGGAAGGCGGCATTCCAAGATCAATCGCAGCAAAATAATGGCGTCTCGCCAGTTCGATTCGCGGTGGTTTCATGCCAAGGTAGGTGATCGCTAGGTTGTAATGAGCCGCGGTGAGCTTCGGATCAAGTTCCACAGCGCGCTGTAGTTCTGTCACTGCTGCGTCCGTCCAGCCGTAGTCGCGGACCACCGCAGCGAGGATTAGTCGTGACTCGGCGTCTTCCGGGGCCTCGTAGATCGCCCGCGTGAGATTGGAAATGGCGAGAGCCAGTTCCCCACGCTCGTAGTTGATAAGGCCGAGCGTTTGCCAGTTCCGCGCGATGTGAGGACTCAGCTCCAAGGAACGACTGAGATTCCCCGAGGCGGCCAGGAGATTTCCCAACTGATGCTCGGCAACTCCCAGATTTGCGTAGGGAATCGCGTTCTCTGGGGCCGCCTTTACCATTTCCAGATAGATCTTTTTGGCCTCCTCCCAGTTTTTGTCTGCCACCGCGAGCGCTCCCTTTTGGGCCTCCTCCATGAGTTCCGGGGGAAGGGTGCCGATGTCCGTCGCTTTTCCCAGCCGCATCGAGTCGGGAGAGACTTCCAAATCCCTTGCCGGATCTAGCGACTCTGCGCCGGGAACATCCAGAACGCGTTTGGTGGAGAAGCGGAATCCTTTCAAATTCGGGGGTATCCCGTCCCCAGATTCCGCAGCGGGTTCCGTTGGAGGCTCTGCCGAAGGCTCTGCCACAGTCTCGAACTTTATTTCCTGAGCGTCGCCATGGGCGAGACTCAAGAGGGTCAACAGAACCACCAAAGAGGGTAGGAATCGGAAGAACGGAAACGGCGAGGGATGAGACGAAAAAGAAATCATGCGGAAGTGAAATAAAATTCGGATTTTCACTTGCGCACTGGAAAAATGAATTAATGTTCTCGGGAACACTGTTCATAATGAAATTAACAGCCCGACAACAAGAAGTCCTCGACTATTTACAGTCCGAGCATCGCCGCTCCGGTATCATGCCCTCCACGCGTGAGATCCAAGAGCATTTTGGATTCGCTAGCCAGACCGCCGCCGTCAGTCATTTGCGAGCGTTGGAAAAAAAAGGAGCGATCACCCGCCGAGAGGGGGACGATGATCGTCGACGTGCCCGTTGTCTGATGTTCGCCGATGCTGCCGATCGAGAGCCGATCCTCGACATTCCGCTCTACGGTGCCATTCCTGCCGGATACAGTGACGATACCACCCCAGTCGCTGAGGGGACCATCTCCGTCGACGTAAAATCACTCGGGCTCCGTGATCGATCCAAGGCCTATGCGCTGAAGGTGCGGGGGGAATCGATGATTGAAGCGCACATCATGGACGGCGACCACGTCATTCTTGAGTACAAAGAACCTCGCGATCAAGACATCGTCGCAGCCCTCATCGACGGCGAAACGACTTTGAAACGATACATCACTAACGGTCGGAAACCGTACCTTAAAGCAGAGAACCCAGCCTACCCCGATCTGATTCCCGCCCAGGAATTACTTATTCAAGGAGTCATGGTGGGCCTCGTCCGAGGAGCTGTGAAACGCTGGTGAAACGCTGGTGAAACGCTGGTGAAACGCTGGTGAAACGCTGGTGAAACGCTGGTGAAACGCTGGTGAAACGCTGGGGTCCGGATCCTCCTTTCCTGGAGCCGGGCGAGAGACGTCCGGCAGACTCCCGGTGCGTCTTCCCATAC
>JAGPCC010000273.1 GCA_018058245.1 Verrucomicrobiales bacterium | reverse complement strand
ATTTCATCTTACAAAAAATCGAGGACTCCGGGCTCGCTCCCGCTCTTCCCGCGACCGAGCGTTCCTGGTTGCGTCGTGTCACCTTCGACCTCACCGGACTGCCGCCGACGCGAGAGGAGATCCACCAGTTTCTCTCCGACAAAAATCCTGAGAAACGAAAGGCCGTCGTCGAGACGCTCCTGCGATCTCCGCATTTCGGCGAAAAATGGGCACGACATTGGATGGATCTCGTCCGGTATGCCGACAGCTACGGGCACGAGTTCGACTACCCGATCAACTACGCTTTTGAGTACCGGGACTATCTCATCCGAGCCTTCAACGCAGACGTTCCCTACGATCAATTTGTGAAAGAACACATTGCCGGAGACCTCCTTACGAATCCTCGCGCGAACCCGGAAGCGGGTTTCAATGAATCCGTCCTCGGAACTGGGTTCTGGTATCTCAACGAAGCCACCCATGCGCCGACTGACGTTCTCGCGAACGAGGCCGATCACATGTCGACCCAAATCGATGTTTTTAGCAAAGCATTTCTCGGACTCACCGTTTCATGCGCCCGGTGTCACGATCACAAATTCGATGCGATCTCCACCGCAGACTATTATGCCCTCACCGGTTACCTCCATAGCAGCGCCAGAGCGGAACGCTCTATGGATCCAGGGGGAGCCCGGGCCGCCGCTGCGAAACAGCAGCGCGAAATCCTCGCGTCGATGAACAAAAGTTTTCATCCTCCGCGAGGGTTCGACTTCGGAAGCTACCTCACCGCATCATCGACGCTCGTGCGGGAAATGCTCGTGCCGTCTCCTCCGATCAATAACCCGTGGTCAGGCTTTGCCTTTGAGGATTTCGAAAGCGGTTACGAAAAGTGGAATGTCACCGGAGACGCTTTTGCCGACGGCCCACCCGCTGCTGCGATCGCTTCCCAAAAACCTATCACGGGATTCTCCGGAAAACGTTTTGCGAATTCTTTTACCCGCAACGGTGATCGCTCGGTAGGAGAATTGCGCTCGCAGCCATTTCGAATCGAAAAGCCGTTTATCAACTTTCTCATCGGCGGTGGAAAACACGAAACGACCGCTTTTGAACTTCATGTCAATGGGAAGAAGGTGCTTACTGCTTCGGGAGAAAATACGGAAACACTTTCAGCGGCCAGCTGGGACGTTCGGGAGTTCTCCGGTCAGAAAGGCGAACTACGAGTGGTGGATGGGCACACTGGAGGCTGGGGACATCTCCTCCTTGATCGTATCGTCTTTAGCGACACTTCCGCAAATGTGGTCACATCCTTGCCCGAGGTCCCGCAAGAGTCCATCACCCGCGCTGCCACCACAAATCACCTCGACCCTGACATTCTCACCCACTGGTGCCAGATCCTCACAAAATCAGTTGAGGAGAATACCACCCCTGAGTCGCACCTCCATCGCTGGACATGCGATCCGGAGTCATTTAAATCAATCCACACCCAGAACAAACAGGCTGATAAACCAACGCAAGATTTCCTTGCCCATTCGATTCTCTACGAAGATTTCGCATCGGGCGGGTTGCCGAACGGATTACCGAAAGGATGGTCACTCTCTGGCGAAGGTTTTGTGCCGACCGGACAAAGACCTGGCTACACTCTCGCAAAAGATCACCTTGTCACTGCTCCGGGCCTTCTCTCCAGCGCCCTCCTCGGCGAAAATCACAGCGGCATTCTTCGCTCGCCGACTTTTGAAATCACCAGCGACAACATCCATCTCCTCCTGCGGGGCCAGGGAGGTATGGTTCGCCTCATCATCGACAACTATCACATGGCGACGTTCCAGCCACTTCTCTTCCGCGGAACGATCCTCAAAGAGGTCAATACGGCGGGACAGTTCCAATGGAAGAGTTTGGATGGCGATCTCAAAAAGTATCGAGGCCATCGCGCCTTTCTCGAATTGATTGATGCAGGTCCAGGAGATCTCGAAATCGACGAGATTCGCTTTTCGGATGGCGCTGCACCAGTGGAAAGACTGCATCCGCTCACAAAACTGATCCTATCAACCGATCCCGGACAACTCCCTGCCGCACTCAACGCCGCAGCCGCCATTGATCCAAGCGTGATCGATTGGCTCGCAACCAATCGCCTCCTCCCCGCCGAAGCAATAGGCTCGATCCCCGAAAAATTGCGTAACGAAGGACAGCAACTCGGGAGCAACCTGCCTCCCGAGCGGTTTTCCCTGACAATGACACAAGGAACACCGGAGAAGGGCCACATCTACGTCCGAGGAAGCTACCGGAGCCTCGGCGACGAGGTCCCTCTCCGTGCGCTGGAAGCACTCGGAGGAAAAGAGGGAGACCGCCTCTTCCTCGCAGGGGAAATCGTTTCAGCGACCAACCCGCTCACCGCAAGAGTCATCACAAATCGGCTCTGGCACCATCTCATGGGTCGGGGAATCGTTGCCAGCGTCGATGACTTCGGACCGATGGGGCAGACTCCCAGTCATCCGGAACTACTGGATTGGCTAGCCAGCGATTTCATCGCCAATGGCTGGTCACTCAAGCACACGATACAAGAGATCGTCCTCTCCAGCACCTACGCTCAGGCCACCATCGAAAATCCTGACAATGATGCCGCTACCCTCGGCAAAGCAGATCCCTTGAATTTACTCTTGCACCGTATGCCGGTGCGCCGATTGGAGGCCGAGGAAATCCGCGATGCCATTCTTGCCATCTCCGGCTCCGTCGATTTCTCCCTCTACGGCGCTCCCATCCCGACACATCTCACTGATTTCATGAGCGGACGCGGTGCCCGAAAGAGCGGCCCCCTCGACGGGGAGAGAAGACGCACGATCTACGGAGCCGTTTACCGGAACTTCCTCTCACCCTTTTTACTTACTTTTGACATGCCGAACCCCTTTGGCCCGAAAGGCAATCGTGGCGTTTCCAATGTCCCCGCTCAATCGCTCGCGCTGATGAACGATCCATTCGTCCTCGATCAGGCGCAAGGGTGGGCCAAACGTCTCACGAGCGAGACGGGAGTCAGCACCGAGGAGAGAATCCACCTCATGGTCGAGGCCGCTACCGGGGCCTCCCCGCCGGAGGAAACCGTTCGCCTCTATCAGGAATTCCTTGCCGCCCAGACAGTCGGGTACGGCACGCTCGATGAACGCGCTTGGGGAGACCTCGCCCACGTGCTTTTTAATACGAAACAGTTTCTCTACCTCCACTAACCGCCGCGATGCACTGCAAACAATTTCATCCACGCCATCTGAACCGAAGGGAAATGCTGAGCCGATGCGCCCTCGGTTTTGGGGGTGTTGCGATGCAGGCACTGCTGAGAGAGGAAGTCAACGCGACGACCTTGAACAACAGCCCCCTCGCTCCGAGGGATCCTCACTTTCTTCCAAAGGCGACGAATGTAATCTTCCTCTACATGGACGGTGGCCCGTCTCAAGTAGACACCTTTGACTACAAACCTCTTCTTGAAAAATATCATGGCCGTGCCCCCGGCGAGGTTATTGGAGATCTCGCCCCGACGCAGTTTGACAATGTCGGAAAATTGCTAAAAAGCCAGTGGGCCTTCCGACAGCGTGGCGAGAGCGGAGCATGGGTCAGCGATCTCTTTCCCTACCTCTCCGAGACCGAAGTGATCGACGAGATCGCCTTCGTCAAGTCGATGACCTCCAAGTTCTCCGAACATACCTCGGCAAACTACTTTCTCCACACCGGAAATGGACTCCAGGGCCGACCCAGCATGGGGGCATGGCTCGGGTATGGGCTAGGCACGATGAACCACAATCTCCCCGGTTTTGTCGTTCTCAATGGTGGGCTGATTCCTCCGGGTGGCCTCGATTGCTTTGGATCAGGCTTCCTCCCCGCAGCCTATCAGGGATCTATTTTCCTACCTCGTGATCAACCGATCGCGAACATTCACCCTTTGGAGAAAGATCCGAAACAGCAAATCAGCAAGCTGAAACTGATCGACAAACTGGACCGATCGATGCTTTCAGAAACCGGAGGAGATCCCCAGATCGAAGGGGCAATTCAGAACTACGAGACAGCGTTCCGGATGCAGAGTTCCGTTCCCGATCTCATGGATCTGAGAGGAGAACCCGACTCAATCAAAAAGCTCTATGGCCTCGATTCGGGCTACCAGAACACCCAGACATTCGGACTACAATGTCTCCTCGCCCGCCGCCTCGTCGAACGAGGGGTGCGTTTTGTTGAACTCACCTGCCCAAACGGGAATGGTGATCGATGGGATCAACATGGAAAACTCTTTGATGGCCATTCCAAAAATTGTAAAACGGTCGACCAACCCATTGCAGCGCTCATAAAAGACCTCAAACGCAGTGGATTGCTAGATTCGACACTCTTGGTCTTCGCCGGCGAATTCGGGAGAACCCCGTTTGCGCAGGGAAGCGACGGCCGCGACCACAATCCTTTCGGATTTACCGTCTGGATGGCAGGCGGCGGAATCAAAGGCGGGGTCAGTGTCGGCGCGACAGATGAGTGGGGGTATCGGGCCGTCGAGGACCGGTTCGAGATCTACGACCTCCACGCCACGATGCTCCACCTCCTCGGTTTAGACCACACAAAAAGCACCTTCCGCTTCAGCGGGCGAGACATGCGTCTCACCGATGTCCACGGACATGTCATATCCCAAGTGCTCGCCTAAAGAATTTCCCCAAATCATTCCCAACGATTGAACAGATCCCAAGGAATCATGTCGATATCTATAGAGCGCTCTCTTTGCAGGGCGTAGAAGTTTCCACTAAACCCCATTACGAGCTAAAAGATTCACCTCGGCGATTTGCCGCCCGCATCCCGATCGAGGTTCCCCTGACAAAAAGAGATTGAGACCCACTAGAGCCTCCTTCCCAGAGTCCCGCGAGAAATGCGGGGCCGACGAGGAACCTCCCTACCTGACTAGGCTGCCGGTTGCCGAATAACGCAACACGAACATGGCAGCCTGTTTTCATTTTCCTCACTTCCTCCGCTTCCGCGAACCGGCCCAGCCACCTGTTGCCCCCCGCGAATCAAACGAATCGCAAGGTCGTCCTCGCATCGGCCTAGCTCTCTCATCAGGTGGTGCCAAAGGCCTCGCCCATATCGGTGTGATCCAGGTGCTTGAGGAAAACGGCATCCAAGTGGACGTCATCGCAGGCACCAGCATGGGTGCCTATGTGGGAGGACTTTCCGCATCAGGATTGAGCGGACAGGAGCTAGAGGCACTCGCCGCGACGATGACCAGCCGAGGCGATCTGAAGAAACTCGTGGACCCCGTGATTCCTCCACGACGCGGTTTCATTGGCGGAAGGAAAGTTCTCGCTCGCCTCCGCGAAACGCTCGGGGAAAAGACCTTTGCTGAATTGGCGAAACCCTTTTACTGCGTCGCGACTGAACTGAACGGATTCGGTCGAGCCGTCCTCCACGAAGGAGAGGTCGCCACCGCGATCCTCGCAAGTCTCGCCATCCCCGGGATTGTCACCCCCGTCTGCCGTGACGGAATCGAATACGTCGACGGCGGGGTCTGCGAACCTCTGCCCATCGGAGCGCTCCTCGAGCGGGGCAATGTCGACAAGATCATCGCGGTGAATGTCCTCCCCAAACCGCACCGGGCACGACATCTAAAAGAGGAGAAAAAATGCCACTCTTTCTGGAGGAATCCGCTCAACTGCCTGAACCAACACTTCAACCTCTTTGCAAAGGGCAATCTCCTCGACATCCTCCGTGGTTCCGCGATGGGATCACAAATGCGCCTTGTTGAACGCAGTGCGACCCGGGCAGATGTGCTCATCAACGCCGTGAGCGATCTCCCCCGCTGGCATGACTACAACAACTACCGGGCTTACATCGCCATCGGAAGGGCCGCCGCCAAGCTGGCGCTACCCGAGTTGCTGGCACTCTCTGATCCTGCCCGACTTTCCGACTCGTCGCCTGTTAATTCAAACCGGGAGATCACCACACGTGTATGAAAATGAACCGACTAACAAAACACTGGGATTCGCTCGCGCCGGACGAAATGCGCTCGCTCCAGGGGCACCGACTCGCCCGTTACCTCACGGATCATGTCGTCCCGTTTTCCACCACTTATCGGGAGATTTTCCGCAAGGAAGGGATCGATCCTCGTTCGATTCGTTCGATCGAGGATCTCATTCGCATTCCTTTCACTTCCAAGCGTCATCTCATCGACGATCCCGAGACCGGATCGCGAGTCAAAGACTTCGTCCTGGTTCCTGACAAAACCATCCTGGCGCGCCGCCCTTCCACGATTCTTTCCGCACTCTTGACCGGGCGCAGATCGGTGGAGGAGGGATTTGAAAAAGAATATCGCCCGATTCTCATGACCAGTACGACCGGGCGATCGGCGGAACCCGTTCCGTTCTTCTACACCGCCCATGATCTCGATCTCCTCGCAGTGGTGGGTCGCCGCATGATGGAAGTCTGTGGTTCCCGCCGCGAATATCGCCACATCAATATGTTCCCCTTTGCGCCCCACCTCGCCTTCTGGCTGGCGCACTACGCCGGGTTGGGGTTCAACACCTTCACGCTGTCCTCCGGCGGCGGCAAAGTCATGGGAACTGACGGCAACGTGCGATTCCTCGACAAGCTGAAACCAGACGCGCTCATCGGAATGCCCACCTTCCTATACCACGTCCTGCAAATCGCGGTGGAGAACGGATTGGAATCTCCGAACTTGAAAAAGATGGTCCTTGGCGGCGAAAAAGTGCCTCCCGGAACACGGCGAAAACTCCGGGCGCTCTGTTCTGAGCTCGGTTCCGGACAGGTCGACATCATGGCCA
>JAGPCC010000272.1 GCA_018058245.1 Verrucomicrobiales bacterium | reverse complement strand
AACTTTTGCCGGGCAGTTCCACCCCGAGCGCAGCCAGGAAGCCGGACTCGGTCTCATCCGGAATTTTCTCGAAGCAGAGATGTGAAACGGACCTGCGGGTCTGTCGGACTTACCACGCTCGACTGCGAAAAACGAAGATTCGGCTCACATTTCCCCTCCTTTTAGTCATTTGTGGTCCCATATGAAGTACTGCGGTATGGCACATCAACGATGGAGCGGGCCTTTGGCCCTTCACGAATTGTTTTCGCTTCATTCCCTGGGGCGTTGCCCCAGGCTGGTATAGCGTCGGGCCTTTGGCCCTTCCGAACATATACTCACCCTATCAGCGAGGGCCAAAGGCCCGCCCCATACCAGACCGGGGCAACGCCCCGGGATGCAAGGTCCACCCCACCAGCGAGGGCCAAAGGCCCGAACCCATACCAGACCGGAGCAACGCCCCGGGGATGCAAGGTCCACCCCATCAGCAAGGGCCAAAGGCCCGCCCCATACCAGACCGGGGCAACGCCCCGGGGATGCAAGGTCCACCCCATCAGCAAGGGCCAAAGGCCCGCCCCATACCAGACCGGGGCAACGCCCCGGGGATGCAAGGTCCACCCCACCAGCGAGGGCTGAAAGCCCGCCCTATCCCGGCGTTTCACATCAAACCTAAGCAAAGCGGAAAAATTCTATCCGGATATCCCGACGCTTTGGCTCAGCACGGACACTAACAGCCTCTCGGACATCCGCTAGGACAGCAATCCTTGCAGTCAACCCTATTGAGTCTCGGACCCGACAGGGTACAATTTCGAGAGATCCAACGGCTCCGACAAAGGATCAGTTCGCCACGCGCATCGGCATGATGACGTAAAGGAAAGGTTCGTCGATTTTGATCACACCCGGGCTGCTTTCGTCGATCAGATCGATGAAAATTTCATCCTGATCGAGATTTCGCAAAGGTGCCATGACAAACTCGGGATTGAACGCTACGACAATCTTGGGACCATCATAACGGACATCGATCACCTCTTCCGCCTCCCCAATCTCGGGAGAATTCGCCGAGATCGCGAGACGGTTGTCTTCAAAAGCAAATTTGATCGAATTGGTCTTCTCGTTCACGAGGAGGCTGACACGCTTCACCGCCCCTTGTAGAACCTCGCGCTCGATCGTGACACGGTAGTTCGCTTGACCAGGGATGACTTGACGAAAATTGGGGTAGTTGCCCTCAATCAATTTGGTAATGAGGAGACTTCCGTTCAATTCAAAACTCGCCTGATTGTCGGAGAGGCAAATCTTCAACTCACCGGATGACTCAAGAAGTCTCTGAAGCTCATTTACCGCCTTCGTCGGGATGATCACCGAAGACTCATTCCCAGCGGGGAACTCGAGATCCTGCTCGACCATCGCGAGTCGCCTACCGTCGGTGGCGACGAGAGTCAGCATTCCTTCCCCGATGATGCAGTTCACGCCGTTCAAAACGTAACGCGTTTCATCCGTCGAGATCGCATAGGAGGTTTTGCGCAAGGCATCACGCAGCAGCTTCTGATCGATCGTGAATTCCTTGGCTTCACCAAACGCCCCGATCACCGGGAACTCGCTCCCCGGAAGACCGAGAATTTTGAAAAAGCTGGGGCCGCTCTTTACGGTAGCGGCGTTGTCGGCATTCACCTCAAAGTCAATCTCCGCAGTCGGGAGTTCCCTCACGATGCTGGCGAGCCGTCTCGCGGGGAGAGTCGTCGACCCGGTCTTTGTCACATTCGCGACGACACGTTTTGTGATCGTGACATCCAGATCCGTCGTCGAGAGCTGGAGACCCAGTTCGTCGGCCTCAATCAGAACATTGGAGAGAATCGGCAGAGTCGTGCGCGTACTGACCACGTGCTGAACCTGATTTAGGGCATCCTGGAAAACGTCTTTATCGATCTGAAATCTCATCACTTAGAAGAGTTGTAGTGTGAACTTGGACGCCGTCCCTGTCCACGTGAAAGTTCACTCCCATGAACGATCAAGTACTTTCCCGCCCAAGCGGGGGTTCGGCGGGTATTTTTCCTGACGACTCCGCACGGATTCGCCAGCAGAACCACCGCGTGCAAGACGACGCTTGATCAACTCTACCGTACTTTTGAAAGAGGCCGAGTCTTCACAACGCCGTTTCACCTTTTTCACCGCATAGATGACCGTGCCGTGGTCCTTTCCGAACGCTGCGGCGACCTCGACGAGAGCCAAGTCTGTCATGGAACGGATCAAAAACATCGCTACTTGCCGCGCCTCCGCGACACGGGCGGTGCGCTTTTTCCCGATTAGGACCGACATCTCGATCTCGTAATGTTCTGCCACAGCACGCTTGATCTCGTCGACCCCAACTTGGCGGCTTTCACTGCCACCGGAGATATCGGCGATGATCTCCGCAATTTGCGCTTCCGAAATCGGTCCCTCATTCATCGTCGTAACCATGGCCACCCGGATGAGAGCCCCCTCGAGCGCACGGACATTGCCCCGGACTCGCTCGACGATCATGCCGATGACCTCATCGCTGACGTTCATCTTCCAGTCGTCACGCTTCCGACGCAGAATCGCGGCCCTCGTCTCCAAACCGGGACGATGGATCTCCACCCCGAGTCCCCACTGAAAACGCGAGACGAGTCGCTCCTCCAGTTCAACGATTTCCGAGGCGGGGCAGTCACTCGCGAGAACGATCTGCTTCTGATTGTCGGCGAGACGGTTGAAAGTGTGAAAAAACTCCCGTTGCAGGCCCTCTTTGCGCCCGAGAAACTGGACGTCATCGATGAGCAGCAGGTCCGCTTCGCGAAAACGTTTCCGGAAGGCCACCAGTGCATTCTTCTGAATCGCATCAATGTAGTCATTCGCGAACTGCTCGGCACTCACAAAAATGATCTTCGACTTTGGACGCTGCCGCAGACTTTCCCATCCGATCGCGTGCAAAAGATGGGTTTTCCCAAGTCCGCAAGAGGAATGAAAAAAGAGCGGTTGATACGTCTTACCCGGTTTGTCGGCCACGGCTCGGGATGCCGCCCCGGCCAGTTCGCTATTTTCTCCCGTGACGAAATTTTCAAAGCGGTAAATCTCTACGAGGCCTGACGCGAGGCCACGCTCGAGGAGTTTTTTCTCGCTCATCGGTTCCGCCATTTCCCGCGGAGAGATCTTCATCCTACCCGGACTATCGCGATGCAGCGGTCTCGCAGATGCGTGCACCGCTTCCTCCTCCTCTTCCGTCTCCACCGGTCTTTGCTCGGACACCTCAAAGCGAATTCGCCCGCAAACGCTGAGGTATTTCTGAAATGTTGACAATAAAGAGTTTTTAAAATTTTCCTCTACCCAGATGGAATACATCGTTCCAGGAGCCGTCAGTAGAATCTCCTCTTCCGTGACCGAACGGAGCGAGAAATTGGAGAACCAAAGGTCGAAGGTGGACTCGCCTAAATCCTTGCGTAAATCGTGAGAAACGTCGCTCCAAAGTCGTTGAATGATAGTGGGTGGGATACTCTGAGAGAGATCAATCGGGTAAGTCGGTTGCATTCGTGTCGGGTCTGTTTCGGACTTGTTGTTTGTGGGGTGCTTCGGGAATCCCGACTCCAGATCACAGACAATACAATCCTACAACAGCCTGAAAACCAGGAAGTTCCTTAAATTGAATCAAACAGAGAATTGAGAAACGTGCGGAAACAGGTCGATCATTCCTCCGTCTTGCTGGTTCGTTCGGACTCCTCCGTACAACACAAAGTTACACTTCGCACCATCTGGATTTGCCGTCACGACTTCTGCGAAACGAGCGGGAGATGATGGTTGCATCCCCCTGCCTCAGAAACAACCTTAAAGTATCATTTTTGACATATTTTTCTCCCGTGAATCAGGAGTTTTTCAGAAGCGAAATGATTCGGCTGCACCAACTGAAATTTTGAGAAAAATTAGTTGAGAGCTGAGGAAATTTAATATTTCCGTTTCTTTACCATCGCGGGAATCCAACCCAAAGCCATCGTCAAGAAGGTGGTAATCGGCCACATCCATTCCGAGGCAAAGGTCGTTTTAATGCCTTTGGGTGGGCCATCAACTAGCGCGTAAGTGGGTAAGCGAGAGAGCGTTTCGGCCAGGGAATCACTCATAAAAAGCACCCACACATCGTTCCTCACAAAGAGCACAAGAATGAAGGAAATGACCGCCCCAACGAGCAATCCCTTCACACTGCCGCGACCACCGCCCAAGAGCGCGATCAGGAACATACCCAACAAGGGTCCCACCGTGTAGGTGGTCATCCCGAACGCGAGTGGAAGGATATTCACGTGGGTTTTCTCTCGCACGTAGAAGAGCACAAAGGTGAAGCCCGTCAGGACAACCCCCCACACGACCACGAGAATACGGGAGAGCTTCACCAGCGAAGCGTGCTCCAACTCCGTGTACTCGTGGTCCGTCCTTCGCATCAAGGAAAGCGTCGTCTGGCTGAGCGCTGCGAGGATCGAGTCGAGACTAGAGATCGCGGCGGCAAAGATTCCCGCAAGAATCAATCCCCTCAGGAGAACCGGCATCTCCGTCACGATCCAAACTGGAAAGACCATATCCGGGACCATGGGCTGCCCCCCTACCCATTTCAGCTCGTCCATGATGAGCGGATCAGTTGGCGGATTTTTCACGTAAAAGACATACAACGCGGCTCCTACCATCAGCATCAGAATGGTGACGAGTTGGCCCAGAGAGCTCCAGATGATCGCCTTTTTTGCATCCTGAGGACTGCGACAGCAGAACATCCGCTGAGCATTCAACTGATCGACACCAAACGCATTGAGATTCAGAAACGGGACCGCGAGGATCGCTACCCAAAAGGTGAACTGTAGTTCCGGTGCCATTCGGAAGTCAAAGACATGCATCTTGTCGATCACCGTTCCGTCGAATTGCTCGGCTGCTCTCGCGGTGGAAAAGAGGGTCTCCCATCCATTGTCAAACCCGCTCACCATCCAGATCAGCGCAGTGATCCCGCCAACGGCGAAGATTCCAAACTGCATCACGTCCGTCCAGATGACGGTTCGCATCCCCCCCATCAGAGTCCAACCCACCGCAAAGACACCGATGACAACGATGCACCATTCAAAAGGCATAGGTGTCACCACTTTGAGCGGAAGCGCCGCTACGAGCACCCGCACGCTCTGGGCGAGGATGCTGCCGACCGTAAACAGCACCGTTGCAATCTTCTTCACCCCGCCTCCGAGGCGATTTCCCATGAAGTCGTAGGGGCTGTAGATGTCCTTTTCGTAGAAGACCTTCACAAAGAAAAATCCGACGATGATGCGGGCAATGATCGATCCGATCGCCCATTGCAGATAGGTGAAGTCTCCCTGCAAGGCCATGACGGATCCCGGGACCGCAATGAAAGTCACTCCGCTGATCTCTGTCGCAATGATCGACCCCGAGACCGCCTGCCACGGAAGCGAGCGCCCCCCGAGGAAGAAATCCTTTATGCTCGCCTGCTTCCCGCGCATGCGGTGCCCGACGAGTGTCGTGAGCAATAGGTAACCAAAGACCACCACCCAGTCGAGTGGCGTAAAGAATTGATGAAGGCCGTTCATGAGGATCTCGAAGCGTCAAATACTGACGCCTGCTACCATGAAGCGGACCTGCCGGACCACAAAGAAAAAAAACACGAACCCGGAGGAAAGCGGAAAATGCAAAGTTCACCGATCTCGTTGAAGAGCGCTCCTTACATATTAATAATACCGGTGACGGGACTCGAACCCGTACGGTTGCAATAACCAACGGATTTTAAGTCCGCAGCGTCTACCATTCCGCCACACCGGCGTGGAACGGGGACTTAACTGCGAATTGAGACGGAATCAACTGCTTCTGACGGCGATCGCGGTTTGGAATTCCCTTGATCCCGCCGTTTCTTCGCTCTTTCTCCGAAGTAGGATCTCTCGATGAAATGTCTGCAACTCTCTCTCGTTCTTCTTTTTTCCACCGCAGCGGCACAGGAAGATCGAGGAAAAAGTCCTGACAAGGGATCTTCGGTGCGCCCGGCGGCTGCAACGACTGCAGCGGCTCCCTTCACGTGGAATGCTCCGGTTCCGACGAATCAGTTTTCGAAAGCGGGATTCCCGGCTGGGTTTTCCCACCGCACCTTTCCGAGTCCGTCGATGGGTCTGGAGGTGGGATATTACCTCTATCTGCCTCCGGGTTATGAAGAATCTGGCGAGCGGACCTATCCGGTGGTGTTTCACCTCCACGGAGGTCGTCCCGGCAGCGAGGCGAAATCAATCCAGTTGATTCGTTTAGTCCACAAGGCGGTAGTCGCAAAAAAAATCCAAGCGACGATTTATGTGTTTCCGAATGGCGGTCCAGTGAGTTGGTACAACTACCCAGGTTTGGAAAACGGTCAGGGGGAGGATGTTTTTGTAAAGGAGCTCATTCCCCATCTGCGCAAGACACTGCGAACGCGGGAACTGGCGATCGAGGGGTTCAGTCAGGGTGGACGCGGCACGACGAGGATCCTGATGCGATATCCGGAACTCTTCACCTCAGCGGCCCCGGGCGGATCGGGGTATGGGAATGAAAAGAAGGTCCAAGAAAACGGCGGAGTCGAGAGTCCGAGGGTCGTTTTTGCCAAGGGCGACAACACCTGGGATCTCGCGGCAGAGTACGCAAAGCGACCCGACAAGAGTCGTTTGCCGATTCTGCTCTGGGACAGTACAAAATGTTTCAACTACGAATCCAATCTTCTCTATTCGGACTATCTGAAGTCTCTCGGGATTCCCCACCAATTGTTGATCATCGAGGGAGTCGACCACTCGGCGGTCCGGTCCTACGAGGCAA
>JAGPCC010000046.1 GCA_018058245.1 Verrucomicrobiales bacterium | reverse complement strand
GCACGGCTGCGATGGGAGGCGAGGTTCACTTTGAGTGTTCGGAAAGCTTCTTCGAGCGAGCAGAGCACGTCGCCGGAACCTTCAATGGCGTCAAGGAAGGCCCCGTTCTGCCGACGATACATCACGTCGACCTCGGGCATTTCGACCGGTTCGTGGTGCCAGACGCCGCTCGGTTCCATCATCCAGGACCAGCGTTTTTTGGCATATTCGGCCTGGAGGGTGCCGTGCTCTGCCACGACGGTGATGAGAACTTCGTTCGGGTGCTGGTAAAGATTCAGGGCATAACTTCCCATCACTTCTCCGTTGGAACCCTGTCGGACGAGAGTATGAACCGTGTCTTCGACCGTTACTCCTTCGAGAATTTGATGATCTGCATCCGTCATGACTTTCCGAATCGGACCCGCGAGCCAGTCCCCGACATTGTAAAAGTGGGTGATCATGTCATTGATCGCGCCGCCCCCGAGCTCTGGTTTTGCAAAGTAGACTTCTCGATAAGCGGGGCGCAGGGTGGCAAAGGCCTGACCCGAGGCGGTCCGGATCTGCAAAATTCGACCGAATTTCCCCGAATCGAGAGCCTCTTTCATCGCCGCGACGGCAGGGTGTGCCCGATGGACGTACCCGACTGCGACGGTGAGGGACTTTTCGTGAATGATCTCGATGAGGTCCTCGATCCCGTCGGTCGCTAGGCTGAGTGGTTTTTCGATGAGGAGGTGGATCCCAAGTTGGGCGAGCCGGGTCGCCATCGGGATGTGCGTCGGGGCCGGGGTCGCAATCACCGCCGCATCGAAGGGGCCAGAGGCAAGGGCGCTCTCAAGATCGGAGAAGGCGAGAGAAGAGGGGACCCCATAACGGGTCGCTACGTCGGCGCGGCGAGCGTCGTGAGATTCACAAATGGCGATGGCTTGGCAACGGCCCAGCTGCTGAAAACACCGCAAGTGGCGCTCCCCGATGGAGCCGGTTCCGATAATGAGAAGTTTCATGGATGAAGATAGTTTAGGTTACGCTAACGATGGTCTGAAAATTTACGACAAAGTATTTTGTGGTGTTCGATCCGTTGATATTTTGGACTGACTTAGTGAATTCCATCAAGCAGATCCAACGCGGCAGTCTTTGCGGAGTCAAGATCGAAGTGGGATTCAAGATGATCGATTTGCAGTAGCTCTGCAGGGACAAACTCGTCAAACTTTTCCGGGTTGAATCCGATGGAGGTCTCTGCTGTGTAGGAACTCAGATCGCGAGGTTCCGCTTGAGTAATTCGTTCCAGAGACGGAATGAGAGCGTTCGGGTTTTCGACTGAAACGGCGAGGCTCAGTCCGCTGGGATGGGTTTCGACCTGGTGTCCAAGTGTTTTCAGAAGAAATGCCAGGGTGCGATGGGCGTTTGTTCCGGCCCAAGGAAACCACTCCACTCGCTTACCGGAGAACAAAGCCCCGCTTGCGTTGCCGGGCAGATTCCGCCAATACTTCTGTGCGCTGGTAAGCATAACTGTCGCATTCGAATCTAGAAATGTTGGAGCGGATTCAGATTCACGAAGTAGCGCTCCCATTTCTTGCATTACTCGCGCCGATAGCCCGCCTGACCTGCCAAGGAATAGTGGAGCCTTCCTCCCACGTGATGGTTCGACGAGGACTCGTTTTGACGGTGCGTCGATCTCGGTGATGCGCCAACGTCTTCCCGCCAGAATCGTGTGTTCTCCGACTGGCGGAATCATGATGACAGCGAGCATTCCGATCTTCCCGTCTCTGGTCTCAATGGAATACTCTTCGTTTGAAAGAAATGCCGCGTAGAAATCCCAGTTGGCAGTAATCCTTTCGCCAACCTGTGCGAGGATGATCTCACCGGTTTCGATTTGCTGGATCAATTCGGCGACACCGAGACCGCGAAGCAGCGTAGAAAACTGCTTCGCGTCGATGCGACGAAAGGCTCCCTTGTCACAAAGGGAATGGTATACTGACGCTGCCTGACATCCACCTGTCTGCTTCAGGATACTGAGGATCTGGTGTACGCACGTGCTGAAGTGGTAGCGCCGTGAGTTCGGAGCCTCGACCCAGCCGGAGAGTGCGAGGCGCACCATTGCGACGGCTTGAAGTAGATGCGGGTAGATACGTTGCGTGGTATCGCTCTTTTCGGTGATCGATTCGTCGATGGTGTAAAGTCGTAGGATCTGATCTTCGCCTTCGCCGCGTCCTGATCGACCAAGACGTTGGACAAGCGACGAAACCGTCCACGGCGGGCCGACTTGACCCACGGAGTGAACGCTGCCAATGTCGATACCCATCTCCAGGGTTGCAGTGCAAAGGGCAGTGGTTTCGCGTCCTGATTTCAAGCTCTTCTCAGTGTCTTCACGTAAGTCTTTGCTGAGCGAGCCATGATGCACCACAAAGGGGTTCCATGGCCAATGCTCCGCGTTTGCGCGGGTGTTGAGGAGATCTGCAAACAGCTCAACGTGGGCGCGGCTGTTGCAGAAGATCAGATTCGTCGTCGAGCGAAATCGTTTCGCGAGATCAGCCGCTACTGCCACCTCAGCATCGTCAAGAATTTCATCCCCAGAGTCGGCATGTTTTGGCTTCCTCGTATAGCCTTTGAGTCCGAGTTTGAGCGCCTTTCTCGGGCCGGAGTCCTCGATCACAGTCACTGCAGCCGAATTTTCCGGGGAGAAGTATTGTTTCGCAGGGGCAAAATCGCCAAGTGTAGCCGACAACCCGAGGAGGCGAGGGGTGCAACCGGAACCATTCACGATTCTGCGGATGAGGCTGAGAAGATGAATTCCACGAATGTCATCGAGGAAGGCATGGAGTTCATCAATCACGATGTATTGGAGGTCCTGATAAAGATGTGGGACGAGAAGTCCATAGTTCACGAACTGACTTTCGATGGACTCCGGCGTGATGAGGAGAACTCCGCCGGGCTTCTCTCGCATTCGTTTCTTGTCCGTCGCCGAGACATCGCCATGCCATCGATGCACCGGAATATCACTCTGTTCGCAGAGGTCATTGATCCGACTGAACTGATCGTTGATGAGAGCCTTCAGCGGACTCACATAAAGGATTTTGATCGAACCATTTGGATTCTCTGCAATCCTCGACAGAAGTGGGAGAAAAGCCGCCTCCGTTTTGCCAGACGCTGTCGCAGCCGCGAGGATGAGATGGTCCTCCGTCTCAAAGATTGCATTGATGGCGTCCACTTGGAGCGGACGCAAGGCTGGCCATTGCATCTTCCAGATTGCCTCTTGAACGGCAGGGTGGAGGCGGTCAAAAGCATTCATCTAAAGCCGCCCTTCTAAAGCCGGAACGTCGCGAGATCATCCTCGGCATCGTCCGTTGTGTGAATCGCGCCCGAATCAAGGGCCTCTTCGTCTGACATGGGCAAGGTGGGTTTCGCAAACTGACTTTTGTCCAATATCTCCTGCCAAGTCGATCCAGGATTCTGGTCGAGGATGTTCAGCAGCCCGATGAACTGGCGGACCACGTCTCTCGGTGTTCGGAAAAAGTCGGCACCGAGAGTTTGGTTCGCCTTCTCCAGTGTCGCGACAATCGCTTCGTCGGGCACGAGCCGATGGTTGGGGTCTCCGGAAGCGTGGACGGTAACAATGTTATGGAGGAGCACGAAAAGGTCTTCCGGGGTGAGTGGTTGGAGGCGCAGAACCGGACCACTAAGGTCGAGATAACCTTGTTCTTTGGCCAGCTGATTCTCGGCAAGCCGACTTCGCAAGGCTTCGTAGCTGAAAAGGCCGCGACGCTTGTCCTCAAGGCATTCGTCGGTCCCGCCGAAGACGAATCCCAGACCGCCCGAATTTCCTTGTAGGCAGTCATTGAGAATCATGAGGAGGGCTTCGTAGTTGGCTTGACGCGAACGGGAGTTCGGGAGTCGATGAGATAGCACCACCATCTCATCCAAGGAGACCAAGAGACCACCATATCCTGCGATCCTGCAGAAGGAAGCCATCAACTTCAGGGTGTCGTAGATGCTCTCGTCTTCGATGATACGTCGCACGCCGAGAACCTGTCTCGCCTCGGTTTTGGTCGTGTATTCGGCTCGTAGCCACCGAAGGGCGGCAGATTGTTGTGAATCGTCGCCGTTCTCGTGCCCCAGGTAATAGTGACGGACGACCTCAGCGAACTCAAAACCGCCGACGTGATTCTCGAGCGATCGCAGATCGTTGGAGATACGGGCGACGACCGCCCCTTCATCTCCTCCTTTGGACATGACTTCGTATTTCACATTCGAAATCCAACCGTTCAAGAGGCTGCCTAAGGCACCTCCCTCCGGTTGCGCTTTGGTGGAGAGGTTCCGCATCATTTCGGTGTAGAGAGCCCTTGCCTCGCCTCCAGACGCCCATAGCCTTCGCTCCATCGTGAAATCAGCGCTGGCGACGACCAGATTTTGCTGAAGTGCGACGGAGCGGATCAAAGATAGGAAGAAGCTCTTCCCGCTGCCGAAACGGCCAACCGCGATCCGAAACGATGAACCACCCTCCAAGAGTCTCTCAATATCGCCAAGCAAGGTCGTGACCTCCGCCTTGCGCCCTACCTGGATATGATGCAGCCCCTGTTTGGGAACCAATCCCGCTTGCAGCGCCTGTAGGACGGAGTCTCTTTCTCTTCTTTTAATTTTGATCGTCATGCTTGGAGATCAGATAGTGGGTAAAAGTTGACGATAGACCAGTATCGGATCGCCTTGTTCGAGTAGAAAGTCGCCAAGTTCCTCATCGGACCAGGCATTGATGCCCTGTAGCGCCGCTTCAGGAATCAAATGGGCGGCACTGGCAAGTCTTGAGAAATCGTCTGCGGAAATGTCGTCGACTTTGATGATTTCGACTAGCAAACCGTGAAACTGAGGCGGTAGGTCGCCAAACCACTCCGGTATGGAAAGCGTTGGTGGAATGCTCTCAATGGGAATGGCGTCGATTGTTCCGGTGCTCTCTGGTTCATCTTCGTTCATCACTGACGCAAGGATCGCGACGACTTCGCGAGTTTCAGCGGCCAGAATTCGGATCTTGTTATGATCGAGTGAAAATGCTGGGATACTCTCAGGTCGTTTCGGGATGGGTTCGGCACTTCGTTTTCCAGGACTTGCCGATTGCACCTGAGTCTCGGTGAATTCGATCACTTCCCTGATGAAGTCTTCGGGCGTATTCGCCGGGAGATCGAGGTAGGAAGCCATTTTCGAAAGGAGTTGTTGCTCCTCAATGCTGATCACTCCGTCCGCCGCCGAGATTTTCGTGAGAATCCGCAGGACGGCTCGCCGATTTCGAGAGGGGACGTGTTTTGCGATGGATCGAAGAGCCTTCGATGCCACTTGAGTATCCCGCAAAAGAGCGGTTCGGCAGGCCGTGACGTAGCGGGCGTCTGTATCGGAGTTGATTTCGTGCGCGATGAACTCTTGGAAGGTATCCAGCTCCCGAGGATCGACGATCCCGTCCGCCGCTGCGAGCGCGGTCACGAGGTAGAGAAGGCGGATCACCCCTGGTATCTGTGGTTCCTCAATGCCTGGGGTGGAGCTCCGATAGACCGCGAACTCCTGCTCCCAGTGATAGGGAAGATTCGTGTGGAGGTAGCTTGGAGCAATCTGCCAGCCCATCGCAGCCAGACCGTGAGTAATGGCGAGTGACTGGGTGGGTGTCAGTTTTTCCTTCTGCTCATATCCAAACCACGGAGCGATGAAACCAGCTTTGACGAATTTGTATCCATGCTCTTCAGGAGCCGATTGATCCACCCAGTCCCAGAACGGTTGCATGGGGCTGGCATTCACCTGACGAAGTTCGATTGGCAGGGCGATCCAAGAGGCCAAGCCGGTCGCGTCTGCGGTTTTCTGTTTCGACTTCGCCCGTGTGAATCCGGAGAGGTCCTCGATACACGAGTTCCAGATCTTGGAGAGTGGCTTGAACTGGCTGTGAAGTCCAGCGGCATTGGGGACTCGGAGAGAGCAGATGTCGTTCTTGCCGGATTGGCGCATCGATCCAATCGCCTGACTCCCCGGATGATGGGAGAAAACTGCATCCTGTTTTGCCACCTTTAGTTCCATTCCACCCGGAAACTGGGAGTCGTAGCGGCTTTGAAAAAGCTCCCAGAACTCTTTCCGCGACTTCTTTATCACAGTGGTTCGTTTCGAATTCGGATCGGAAAGTGCGATACGATAGGCCACCGACCAATCCAGCCGTTCGCCGGTCTGATACAAGTTCGCCAACACGAGTTTGATTGTTTCCTGGCTGGTGTCGCCTCCGTCGAGTAGCATTAGACGAGGCCAAATGCTTCTGAAGGAGCGGGAGCCTTGTTGCCACCCCCCGAAATAAAGGAGGCTAAGAAAATAACTGCGGAGTGAGCGAGATGAATGGGCCGGACCGTAATGGTCGAGCAATGCGACTAATTCGTTGAGCAACTGAGGGTCCCGATCTTGATCAACGATAATTCGGCGCTCTAAACCATAAAAAAATAGGAAAAGGTATCCGAGTGAGCGCTCTTGGGGGTTCGTATCCCTCCTGCCACTGCCAAGCCACGTTAGGTAAGATTTACGCTGTGCTGGCGACATCCCACCGTAGGAGGGCCAGTACCCTAGATCGTCACTCGGGTATGCGGAGAAAAGTCCTACTTTCGCGCGGAGATCGATTGCTGACGGTTCGCCTGGCCATGGAAGTTGGCCCGCAGACGTGTAAATCATCCCACCGCGCACTTTTGAGGTTAGGAATCCCACATCCTGCCCAGGGGCGTACCATTTGAGTGACATTGTAAGATTGAGAACTCGATGAGTGCGGCTTTTTCCTCGAGGAACTTCAAAATGAATCGACCGTACTGTCGTATTTGACGTCGTCGATAGAGTTTGGTCAAGGGCGACGTGCTGTCCTTGATTGGTTTTCTGATCTGTAAGTTGGAATTTAATTCGATAAACCGTAGCCAACTTATCTAAATTGGTGGTTCTGCTGAACTCGGATCTCAATTTGTCATGGTTGTTTACCCGGTGGCCGCAGGGAAGCTTCGAGCGGTATCTCTACACTGCTAATCAACCCACTCTGAAATCCTTGCAAATTTGGATGGCTCCGAAAGGATGTCTTACGCAAACCCGCGGTACTCCGAGCTTGCTTGATTCGTCAAGGATTGGTAAACAAAGGTTCAGTATGACCAACGCCCTCACAGGAGTAATTCCCGTCTTCCAGACCCCGTATCTCGCGGACGAATCGATTGACTTCGAAACGTTGGAACGGGAGATCGACTGGCTCTTTCAACAGGGCTCGGACGGGATCGTAATGGCGATGGTCTCGGAGGTGCTGCGGCTCTCGGACCGGGAACGGGAGACTCTCGCTGCTCAGGTGTGTCAATTTTCGGAAGGGAAGGGGCCTTGTATCATCAGTGTGGGAGCCGAGAGCAGTCACACGGCGGAAGGACACGCGCGCCATGCGGAGGAAAACGGTGCGGCGGCGGTGATGGCGATTCCACCGATTTCGATCCATGTGGAGGAGAAAGAGCTGCTCGACTACTACAGGCGTCTCCTCGAGGTGATCGCCATCCCGGTGATCGTGCAGGATGCCTCCGGATACGTGGGACGCCCCATGTCGATTGCTTTCCAGGCCCGTCTTCTGGACGAATTTGGAGCGGATCGTGTTCTTTTTAAACCCGAGGCCTCTCCGATCGGGCCTCGTCTCTCGGCATTGCGGGACGCAACCGGCGGCCGTGCTCGCATTTTTGAGGGAACGGGAGGAATTGCGCTGATTGATTCCTTCCATCGTGGGATCTGCGGGACGATGCCGGGAGCGGACCTCATCACTGCGATTGTCCCGCTCTGGGAGGCGCTCCAGGCCGGGGATCTTGAGACAGCGGCTCGCATTCACGAACCGCTCAGTGCACTCATCTCCCTGCAGACGAGTCTGGACGGATTCCTTGCGGTGGAAAAACATCTCCTCATTCGTCAGGGGATCTTTCGAAATGAAATCGTGCGCGGGCCGCGCGGTTTCCTCCTCGACGAAGAAACCCGACACGAGGTGGACCGACTTTTTGACCGTCTCACCGAAGCTACTTCCGACTCATGACCATTGATGTTCACAGCCACGCTTGGCCTTTCCCTGAAGCGTTTAACGAGGATTTTATCCGTCAGGCTTCGGGAGCGAGGGCAAACGCGACCATCGACATTTCGGTGCGATACGAAGACTATGCCGCGACGGTACCGCCGGGGACACGGTCTATTGTCTTCGGGGGAAAGGCCAGACTCTCCGGTATGTGGGTGGAGGACTCGTATGTTGCGGAGTATGTAGGGAAACATCCCGAGGCTCTCATCGGGTTCCTCTCGGTCGATCCCACCCAGTCGGGGTGGCAGGACGAGATGCGACACGGACACGAAGTCCTCGGACTGCGGGGGGTGAAGCTGCTCCCCATGTATGCAGGATTTAAGGTCAACGACCCGTCGCTCGAACCGCTCTGGCAGTATTGTGAAACGAATGGTCTCCCCGTCCTGCTGCATACGGGGACGACCTTCATTCGCCAGGCTCCGCTGGAGTGTACGCTGCCTCGTCTCATCGAACCGGTTGCGTTGAAATATCCAGGGGTAAAATTTATCCTTGCTCACCTCGGGCATCCCTGGGAGGGTGAATGTGTCGTCACGATCCGGAAACATCCGAACGTTTTTGCCGACATTAGTGCGCTGCACTATCGCCCCTTTCAGCTCTATCAAAGTCTCATGCTCGTGCAGGAGTATGGTGTCTGGGAGAAGCTGCTTTTTGGTTCGGATTATCCTTTCACGACGGTGAATGCCTCGATTGACGGGATTCGAAAACTGAATGATATGCTCGTGGGAACCGCTCTGCCAAGACTCGATGTGGATCAGATCGAGGCACTGATCCACCGCGATAGTCTGGCTCTGTTAGGGCTGGAGTAGCTCGTAGGATCAGCTATGCATGACCTGGCCACCATCGAGGTTGATGGTCTGTCCCGTGATATTCCTTCCCGCCTCACTGGCGAGGAAAACAGCTAGGGTACCGAATTCCTCGGGATCCTGCCATCGCCCGAGGGGTGTGACCCGTTTGATTTTTTCGGCCGCCCATTCCTCGTAGCTGAGGTGGGCGGAATCGTTTGAAGCGGCGTAGACCGCACGGTTCAGATCCGTTTTTACCATGCCGGGAGAGATCGCGTTGACTCGAATCCCGTAGGGGGCAAAATCTTTCGCCGCGATCTGGGCATAATTGATCGTGGCGGCCTTGGCGGCGCTGTAGGGAGGGTCCGTTTGGGAGCCGATCTGACCGGCGACGGAAGCAAGAAGGAGAACCGATTTTTTCGGAGTGTCGCCCAGCAAGAGTGAGGGAACGCAGGCGTGGAGGGTATTCACGATTCCCATCAGACTGATGTCGAGGACGCGAGTCCAATCGCTAGGATCGAGCTTCCAAAAAGGGAACCCGGTTTTTCCTGATCCGACTGCGGCAGAGCAGACGACATGGTCGATAGTTCTCTTTTCGAGGGCATTTTGGAGATCTTGAAAATGGGCGACGTTGAGGCACAGGGTTTCGATGCGATCCGGAGCGAGTGCTTTCAATTCGGCCAGCGCGATTTCGTTCCGGTCGATTGCGATGAGATCTGCCTCGGCGGTGAGGAAGGCTTTTGCGATCGCCAGCCCGATTCCGCTGGCTGCTCCGGTGATGACAACGGTCTGATGAGTGAGAGGGACGATCATGGAAGAAAAAGAATGAGGTAAATCCAGTTCAGCGCGAGTATGGCGAGGGTGAGGATTGCGCCGAATTTGATCCGGCGGGATGTCGTTTCCGCTGAGGGTGCCGGACATGCGAGAAAAAATCGGGTGATTCCAGAAAGGAGCCAGAGGCAACTCGCGGCGACACCGAGGATAGCGGCGGGGTTGAATCGAACGGCCTCGACAAGGTCTCCACGGACGAATGCCTTCATGGCGCGGGTCCCACCGCAACTGAGACAGGGAATCCCAAAGGTAGCTTGAAACCGGCAACTAGGGAGTCGGGCGGGGAGTCGGTCGTAGATGCGGGCAACAAAGAGCATCAGGAAGACGGCGAGGCAGGTGATGACCGGAGCGACGAGAACCTCGGGCCGCCGCTTTCGCACCGGGGTCTCCGTTTTCATCGCGCGACCACGGAGATCAATTTTAGATGTGCCTTCGGGGGGCTGTCTTCGGAGCTCTTCACAATGAGGTCGAAAAGGAAACGATTCGCGGCGATGCCTCCGGGGGCGGTGAGTCCATGTTTTAGTGCTTCGGAGCGTTCCTTTGCGGTCGCTGGATCTGTCACGGTGATCTCCAATTGCAGTCTCGCCTGGGGAAGGCCGGATTGTTGGCAGACCTGATCATAGTCGGCCACGAGGCGGCGCATACGCTCGATATGAACGTACTTTCCGTCGAGATCGACGGTGAAGAGATCGGTCGATTCGAGATCTTG
Source organism: Verrucomicrobiales bacterium (assembly GCA_018058245.1). Classification (GTDB taxonomy): domain Bacteria; phylum Verrucomicrobiota; class Verrucomicrobiia; order Verrucomicrobiales; family DEV007; genus Arctic95D-9. Next base: position 13,049 of record JAGPCC010000046.1, on the reverse strand, counting down.
GCGGATCGAAGAGGTGCGGCTCTCCGTAAGGTTGACGAGTCCTCCGAAATCCAACTCCCCATCCACGATGTAATCGGGCGAATCGGCGAGGAAGGTTTTATGCTGTGGCGCGTAAAGTTCTCCTTTTGCGAGCCATTTTCCGTTTTTCCATTCCAGATGAACGGTTTTCATGGCGTCCGGAAATCTTGCCTGGAAGAGCATCTGGGTGATGCGTTCTAGGTCTGCTTCGCGTTTTGCACTGGTGGTTGAGGCGAACTCGCCAATGGCACTCAAGACGGACTGCCGGAGATCGTCGAAACGCTTCTGCTCTTCTTTCTCCCGTGCGACGGCGTAGGGAGTGTTCAGTGAATGGTATTCTGTCAGGACTACTTCGGCGGAATTTGGGCCGATGTTGTTTTTGATCAAGATGCTCTCCGCCGTCGGTGCGAGCGGATCTCGTAACCCGAGGAGTCTCTTTTTGAAAAACCCGACCCGTTCGATACTCAGGATCTCGATGCCCGGTTCTGCTCGCAGATCGGCGAGTGCGCCACGCCACTGGAAGCCCCGCACGAGTAGGAAAAGGGTGATCCCCAGAACCAAGGCTGCCATGACGGCGGATCCGAAAATATATAGCGTCGAGCGTGGCCCCGGAACTTTCTCACGGGGCAATTCGTTCTGTTCGCCGGTTTCCTTCATCTGGGCCAGAATAGACGAGAGTGGTAAAAGGTTCGAGTCCTATCTTTCTCAGAAAATGTCCGGTTCAGGGGTGTCTTCCCCGTGATGGAGAAAGCGAAAATCGCACCCTTCGTGAGCCTGAGTGACTTCGTCGGCGTAGAGTTGGCCATAACCCCGGCGAATGCGGGCTGGACGCGGAGACCAGGCGGCACGGCGGATCGCGAGTTCTTCGTCGGAGACTTCGAGGTGGAGGCGGCGCTCTTCCACATTCACTTCGATGATGTCGCCGTCTTTTACGAGGGCGAGAGGCCCGCCAATTGCCGATTCCGGTGCGACATGGAGGACACAGGCCCCATAACTTGTCCCGCTCATGCGGGCGTCGGAGATTCGCAGCATGTCGCGGACGCCTTGTTTTAGGAGGTAGTTCGGTATGGGTAACATGCCCCATTCCGGGATGCCGGGTGCTCCGATTGGTCCGGCATTTTGCAGGACGATGATGTGATCGGAATTGAGGTTAAGAGATTCATCGTGGATACGGGCTTTTAAGTCAGCGTAGTCGCAAAAAACGGCTGCGGTGCCACGATGAGCGAGGAGGTGCGCCTCGGCCGCGGTTGGTTTGATGACCGCTCCATCCGGCGCGAGATTTCCCCGCAGGACAAATGTACCGCCTGCTTTGGAGAGTGGTCGATCCAGTGGACGAATGACGTCGTCGTTGAAGACTTCGGCACCCTCGATGTTTTCCCCGAGGGTCTTTCCGGAGACCGTGAGGCAGTCGAGCCTGAGATGGGATTTGACCTGGGAAAGGAGGGCAAGAATGCCCCCAGCGTCGTAGAAGTCCTCCATCACGTAGTCACCGCAGGGGCGAATGTTGGCGATGACTTTTACTTGCGTGGAAATCCGGTCGAACTGATCGAGCGTGAGCTTGATCCCGGCCCGCCCGGCCATGGCAATGATGTGAATGATCGCATTGGTGGAGCCTCCGAGGGCCATGTCGGTGACGATCGCATTGTGAAAGGCGTCTTCGGTCAGGAGCATCTTCGGGGTGATTTTTTTCCAGGCAAGATCCACGATTTGCCTTCCGCAGCAGGAAGCCATCCTTGCATGAGTCGAGTGAACTGCCGGGATCGAGGTCGAACCCGGGAGGCAAAGGCCGAGTGCTTCGGCCACCGCAGTCATGGTCGAAGCGGTCCCCATCGTCATGCAATGCCCAGGCGAACGTGCGATCCCGTCCTCGAGCTCGTTCCAGCCCTCTTCGCAGAGGTTGCCGGCCTGCCGTTCCGCCCAGTATTTCCACATGTCCGTTCCCGAACCGAGAATCTCGCCTCGCCAGCAGCCTTTCAGCATCGGTCCTGCGGGGAGAAAAATGGACGGTAGATTGGCCGAGGTTGCTCCCATGATGAGGGCTGGAACGGTCTTGTCGCATCCGCCCATGAGGACGGCACCGTCGAGCGGGTAGCAACGGAGAGTCTCTTCGACTTCGAGGGCGAGCAGATTCCGATAGTACATGCTGGTCGGTTTCATGAAGCTCTCCGAAAGAGACATCACCGGAATCTCCACCGGAAAGCCCCCCGCCTGCCAGACCCCTCGTTTTACCTCTTCGGCACGATCCCGGAAGTGGGTGTGGCAGTTGTTCATGTCCGACCACGTGTTCAGAATCCCGATGACCGGTTTGGCCTTGAAATCCTCGGTATTGAACCCCATTTGCTTCAACCGCGAGCGATGCCCAAAGCTGCGCTGGTCGTCTGGTGCGAACCAGCGAGCGCTGCGCAAAGTGGAGGGATCGTTTTCAGGCGTATCAGAGTCAGGCATACAGGAGTTTCAACGTGGTCCGGGTGAAAGGGAAGAGGAAAATTACGAGCGGTTTCCGGGCGCAGACCGCTCTGGAGGCCTGATCGCCGGAAGCTGGCCGAGAGGAGACAGTATACTGTTGACGATGCAATCAGGTCGTGGAACGGGCCCGTTTCCGCCAATTTCGACGAAACAAATATCCTCCAAACGCCATCCCGAGAAGTCCGAGAGTACCTGGTTCGGGCACTGCCGTGAGAGTGATTGCACCGTTGGGGCCGCTGCCATAGTTGATGAAATAGAGGTTCCCGGGTCCGAGGAAGTTCCCTTCATTCAGCCCGTTGAAAGTTCCCGTCAGGGACGAGCCGTAGGTGGCGATGGTGTAGACCTTGTTTGCCTGAAACGTTCCTCCGAAATTCACGACAAGAGAAGAATCTGAAAGATCGAGGTGATTTCCGACCTCAATCCGATCTGCGGATCCGCTGACCCCCTGAACCAGATCTACGAGCCAAGTGGCACCTGTGGGGGTTGTCAGATTTCCCGCAATCTGGAGCGTTCCCAAGTCGGCGGAAATCGGTGCATTCACCGTGCCGATTTTTCCCGCTGTGATCGTTGCCCCGGCGCTCACAGAGGTGTCTCCCGAGATAATGCCACTGCCGCCGAGAGTTCCTTCCGCGACAGTTACTACACCGGAGCTGGTAGAGGTTCCATTGAAGAGAAGGACTCCGTCTCCGGTCTTGGTAAGATTTCCCGTTCCGCTAAGCACGACCGTGTCTTCGAAAGTAGCCGTTTTGCTATTACTTACTTCAAGCGTGTGGGTTCCAGAGACATTCCCGGTGTCGTTCAAGACAATATTGAGGCCGCCGGTGAGTCCATTTACAGCGGTGTTCCCGCGCACGGTGAGATTGGTTCCGTCGATGTTCCCGATCGTTCCATCGACCCAGTTGAAGTGAATGGTTGCCGAGTCGGCCCCCGCGCCAGTGCCGGCAGTTCCCCGCTGGATCGTTGTGGCTTTCAAAACACCGCTGTTGAGGTTGAATGTACTGGTGATCGTCTGTGCGGCGGCTCCACTGCGTTTGTCGGCGAGGGTAAACGTACTCGCGGAAATCGTGCCGCCGTTCAGGCTGAGAGTGGCAATCGAGTCGGAAGAGGAGTTTGCGCCGGTCACCGCAATTTGTTGTCCCAGAATGATGGATGTAGCATCGAGAGTGCCCAGCCCCATGAGAAAGGATCCGGTTGCAGAAAATCCAGGCGAACCATCCCGCAAAACTTGTCCGATCAAGAGGGTGCTGACCATTGCGTCCAACGTGCTGGAGACGGTTCCTCCGCTGGTGAGGTCGATCGTAGCAACGGCGGCCCTGATTCCACTACCGTTGATTCCCACAGTGATGGCCGCGCGGCTGGAATTCGTCCCGGCAGTTCCGCGGATCTTGAGAGTCGGATTCACCAGGTTCTGAAAGTCCAGAAGGGAAGTTGTTTTTTGGTTTCCCACCAGAAAAGTGGAGGCATTTACTTCGTTCGTCTGTCCGAGATGCACCGTCCCGGTGTTGTGTGCCGATTGGCTCGTGCCGTAGAATCCAACATTAAAGCTTGCGGCCGTGATCGTATTGACCGCTGCGAGGGTCAGTTCCCCGTTCGCAATGGTTGATCCCAGAGCAGAGTCGGATTTGCCACCGACATCGAATCGTCCGGTAGAACGATCGTAGACGAAACTCTCCAAGCCGGACATATCAAGCGAAGAGGAAAACGAAGTGGACGATGCATCGCCTCCTCCCAGCAGGAAGTTCCCTGCAGTGACCGAAAGAGATCCTGTGCCGGTAACGACGTGAGCGTTCGTGCCGGTACTGTCAAAGGTGAGACCGGCGAGAGTCTGGTGAGTTGCTCCCACATCGAGTGTTCCGGAGAGGCCTGAGAAGGTGAGCTTGCCTGAAGAGAGGAGTCGGTTGTCGCCCCCGGTGAGCTTTAGGACTCCTTTGTTGATCGTGGTGTTCCCCGTATAGGAATTGCTTCCAGTGAGCGTCAGGGTGCCGCTCCCGGATTTTACGAGGCCGATGGCATTGCTCCCTCCATTCGAATTTTGGATCAAAGTGCTGTAAATTACTTCTCCCGGTGCGTTGGTGGTATCGAGTTCAAGGAACGAACCGTTTGCAAATTCACCAGAGCTTGCGCTGAGTCCCAGAAGGAAATCTACCTCTGTGGGGGTGAATTCGCCGGTCCCGCCCACATTAAAAGCAGCCGTCGCTCCAGATGCAACGACCAAAGTCTGGGCTGTCCAAGCTGTGGTCGAACCATTGGTAAGTGAGGAAAGTAGACCGAACTGGAGTGTCCCCTCATTGATTTGGGTCACTCCGGAATAGGAGTTTGAACCGTTGAGGATCAGGCGACCGCCGCCCGACTTTGTCAGTCCTCCCGCTCCGCTGAGAGTTACGGTATTCTGAACTGTCGAGATCCGCGCGGAGCTGACCTCCCAGGTGTGCGTGCCGGAAGTGTTGCCGATGTTGTTCAGAACGATATTCAGGCCGCCCGTCAAACCATTGACCGCGGTATTTCCGCTGACGGTCTGGTCGATTCCCGTGAGATTGGAAATGGTTCCGTCCACCCAGTTGAAATGAATCGTAGCGGAGTTTGCTCCGGCTCCGGTGCCTGCACCACCTCTTTGAATGAGGGTGGCGGCAAGGGTCCCGCTGTTGAGAGTAAAATTGCTTGTGATCGTCTGCGGTGTGGCTGCTGCGTTGGTTTTCTTATCCGCCAGAGTCAGTGACGACGTCCGGATCGTGCCGCCGTTGAGGGTCAAGCTTCCAGTGGCGTCACCACTCGCAGTGGTCAGGAGACTGACTGAGTCCTGACCTGCTACGACGATCGAGGTGGCATCCAGAAGTCCCGCACCCATGATAAAAGTTCCCGTAACCGACTTTCCGAGGGCATTAGTGCTTCGGAGATTCTGTCCGATGACGAGGCTGCTGAGCAGCGCGTCGAGAGTGCTCGTGACAGTGCCACCGCTCGTGAGGTCCACGGTGGCGTTGGCCTCGAGGATTCCACTGTTGTTTGCGCCGACGGTCATGACAGCGCGATTGGAATCTGTTCCTCCGGTTCCCCGGATCTTCAGGATGGGATTCGTGAGCGTCTGGAAATCGAGAAGCGCTGTTGTCTTCAGCCCGCCGATCACGACGGAATTGGCATTGATCGTATTTGTCTGGCCAAGGTGAACCGTTCCGCTATTGCTGGAACTATTGCCGTTGCCGTAGGGACTGATTCCAAAAGTGGAGGCAGTGATGGAATTGGTTTTTGCCAAAAATAGGGTGCCACTTCCCGTCACTGCTGCCGATGCATTATCGGTCCTCCCTCCGACGCTGAAACTCTTGAGGGAATTGACAAAAAGGAAATTGCCGAGGCCGCTCATGTCGACGGTTTGCGCGGCCGAGACCGCAGAGGTGTCGCCACCCCCGATCTGGATGTCTCCGCCATTCACCTGAAGAGTTCCCGTCGCCCCGGTGATCAAATGGGAGGTCGTGCCGGTTTTGGAGAAGGTCAGACCACCGAGGGTTTGTGAGTTGGAACCAACGTCCAGCGTGCCGGAACTGCCCCCAAACGCGAGCGAACCGGTGCTGAGGAGCCGATTATTTCCCCCTTCCAGACGGAGTATGCCGCCCTCAATCGAGGTTCCTCCGGTGAACGTATTCGCCCCCGAGAGAGTCCAGGTTCCTGCGTCGGCCTTGGTCAGAGAGAGGGCAGAGGCTCCTCCGTTGGAGATCACGCCACCAATGGTGTTCGCTCCGGTGTTTGTACCACGGAGCGTGAGCGTTTCGATACCGGTGGTGCTTCCACTCGATAGATTGCCGGCGAGACTCAAAACGGAAGTGGGGCTGCTCGCATCGTTGCGGACCGTGAATGATCCGGGAGTGGTCGCGGAATCCGGCGTGAGGACCAGCGGCGCGTTGATCGTGAACGTTTGATTCGACAAAACGAGGTTCGACAGGATGGAAATGTCCCCTCCGTTGGAAAAGGTGAGGGAGCTTCCGTTCAGAGCTCCCAGCGAAAAGGAGGTCGCATCGGTGCCGAACTCGATCCTGCCGGGGCTAGCGCCTGCGGAAAGAGTGACATCACCCGACATTGCGACATCGAAGAGGGCCGCGTCGTTGAACCCAGGAACGGCGTTGGGGCTCCAGTTTCCGCTGGAGTGAAAATCACCACCGCCCGATGAAATCCACGAGATATCACTGCCATTGGTCGGAAGACTCAAAAACGCTCCGCTGAGAAAACAGACGAGCGGGACACGGATCCTCCAGAGGAATCCTAGTCTCGTGGGAGGCGTGAACCGCCCAGCGGGACTGAGACGATGAGGAAGGAGTTTCAATGAATCAGAGGAGTGAGGTCAGGTGCCTTTTCCAGGAAGGGAAAGCACCGTCGATAATGAGTCGTGCTGATCAAGTTCCGTCGCTGAACCCACCTGCCTTGTCAAGGTTCGAAAGTTCCCTGAAAAGGACAAGAAGATTGCGACTTTACTTCCTCAGGCCCTGGACTCCTCCCCGACCCCGAAGATCATTTTCCTCCCAGCTTTTTGGCGAGAGTGACGCTTTCTTCATTGAGCGAACTGAGCGGAACTTCAAATCCTTTGCCGTTTTTCAGCAGGATTTTGACGGATTCGCCGTCCAGACCGGCGAATTTTGCTTCAATTGCTCGTCCCGTGAGATTGGTCCATTGGAAGTAGACCTCGCCGCCGTTCCGGGCGCTGGTCAGCTTTGCGTCTTCGATTCTCGCGAGTTCCACCGGAGTGGGATTCTTCTCGTCAATGAGGGCACCTTCTTGAATCCACTTTTCAATCGTGGAAAGATCGCGGGATCTCAGAGCGTCCCCCTTTTTGGGCATGAAATCCTCTTCTCCGGAGTCCAGTTTGAGTCGTTCCAAGAGATCACTCTTTTCCGGAAACCCGGGGCGGATGATGCTGTGCTCGCCGATATGGACCTTTGTCATGTCTTCGAGAGAGTCGAAGGCAAGATTGCCCTTCACCTCATTCTCATTGCTATGGCATTTCCAGCAATGCTCTTTCAGGATCGGCAGGACATCCTTTTGAAAATCCGTCGCGGAGCATGTTCCCTCGAGCACGAAAATGAGGACTGATGCAAGCGATGAATGAAAACGAGACATGAAGCACAGAATATCCTGCTATTCCGAATTTGTCACCCCGTGACTTCTTGACAATTTCCAGGCTTTCACCTCTCGGACCAATTCCTTTTCAGGAACTAGATGAAACAGCCGAATCTGCTGGCTTGTATTGGCGGCGGATTTTAGATTCAGTTGCTTTGCAATCCACTCCTGCGGCACCGTTGTCTCCTTGGCAATGGCCCAAGCGACCGAACTTCGACGCAAGTCTCCCCGCCTCTTTTGGCGCAACTCCTCCACCGTAATCCCGAAATGTTTCGCTCCTTCCGCGATGATTTCTGCTGCCCGTTTCACTCCATGGTCTTTGGTCGGACTTTCCTTGCGGCTCCGGGAATTGCGTCTCTTTTGTGACCCCAGCTTTTCAAACCTCGTGACTAGACGTCCTCGAAACGCCTCCGATCCCCAAAACCATCCACGCTCGAATCGTCTTGAGAGAGGGAGCTCTCCTGCGAGAGGATCGCCACCCTCGTTGCGGATGATGCCGTCAAGACGCTCCATTGATCTTCGCCTTCCCACCGCTGAATCGGGAAATCCAAGGAGATCCAGTCCTTCCGCCACAGCGAGCCACGGGGGACGTTTGGACGGGGCCAGCGAGTAGCCTTTGGCGAGGCTGCTCCACGGGTAGTCGAGACAGCTCTTATTAGAACCATCGACGATCCCAGAGCATCCGGGAACGAGGTGTACATAGTCGATCACGCTGCGCAGATAGTCACGCCAGACTAGGCTGCCGCGCGGACTCGTAGCGGCGTCCTCGATGGGAATCGCTCGGTAGCGTCCGTCAAAGAGAGCGCCTCGGAGTTTTTTCCGCGCGTTGAGACGGCGGGTGTAGGCATTTTGAAACCACTGCATTCCAGTGACCAGATTCGGCTCGGGAGTGCGGAAAACCGCGTGGTAGTGATTATCCATGAGAACCCACGCGAAGACTTCCCATCCGGTTCGTCCACAGGCTTCCGCAAAGGTATCGCAGAAAAGCTTTCGGTCATCATCATCAAAGACGATGGGTTTTAAGTGTTTCCCCCGTGCCTTGACATGGTAGACGGCATTTTCGTATTCGACTCGAGGGGTACGGGGCATAAATTACCATGAAACCAAAAAAGGTTTTGTAAAGGGATGTTGCATGACCCCAAAAACTCATGCCACCCCTCACAAAATCCTAGTAGCTCGATTGTCCCTGAGGGGCGGAAGGGGACCTAGATGTTGTCCTGTGCCAAGCGGAAGGAATGAAATTTCCTCCCCAGAAAGACCAGAGAAAACAGAAGGAGAAAGCCGACCGTGCCTGGTTCTGGTACGGCTGTCAGGGTGATCGCTCCGGCGCTTGTTCGGGCACCGTAGCTGATGGTATAGAGTTGGCTGGGATCGACGAAGGCTCCTTCGGAAAGATTGTGGAACGAGCCACTGAGTGTTCCGTACGACGCGATCGTGTAGACTTTTCCAAATTCGTAGGTGCCGGTAAAATTCATCGAGAGAATCGTGCCGCCAAAGTCGAGATTTCCCGCGACGGAAACGAGGTCGCTGCTACCGCTGATACCCGCCACTAGGTCAATGAGCCAGGTGCTGCCCGAGGCCGAGTGGAGATCTCCGTTGAAGCTGAGGGTACCAACCCCGCCGGCACTCGCAGGATCTCCGGGGCTGAGTGTGCTACCTGATTGGATCGTGGTGTTCCCACCAATCGTTCCTATCCCGCCGAGAGTACCGTTGAGACTAGTTCCATTGCCGACGGTAACAGCACCGTTCGCGGCCGTTTGATTGCCATTGATCAGTAGAGTCCCGCCAGTGACGGTGGTGGTTCCGGTGTAGGCATTGTTCCCCGAGAGGATCCACTGGCCGCTGCCCGATTTCACGATGTTCAGGGCACCTCCACCGCTGCTATTCGAAAGCGCTCCCGCGAGTAAATTTGCGCCCGTGTTTGTCCCTGTTAGGGTCAAAATTCGACTCCCCGCCCCAGCGCCACTGCTAATGATCCCTGTGTTGGTAAATCGCAGAGTGCCGACTCCCGTGCCCGAGGCATCCAGTGTCCCGCCATCGGTGTTGATTGTAAAAAGTCGATCCGTGGATTGCGCCGTGGTCCCCTCGTAGCGAAGAGTGCCCCCGGTGAAATTGAGTTTTCCAGCACTGTTGGGACCTGCGCCGAGTGAACTGTTTGAACCGCCGTTGGCGAGACTTGCGACGATGAGGACGCCTTCTTTGATATGGACATTTCCCGTAAAGCTGCTGTTTGTGGCCGACAAATACCAAGTCGCGGCCCCGAGTTTTGTGAGGGAAGTCGTCGGGGAGCCGGTGATGCGCGAGGCGAACGTGTTCGTCGCTCCCGTGTAGGTGCCGCTGAGTGTGAGTGGGAGTGCGCCAAAGTCACCCGTGTTGTTAAAATGGATCGCACCGGTTCCATCGTTGTGGATCTCGACGGTGCCGGCTCCATCGGAGCGAAAAAGTCGATTGGTGGAACCTCCGGTCCCGATGTTGGTGATGATGGCCTTGCTAGCCCCTCCGTCCAACAACACATCTCCGCTCCCCGATCCGAAACTGCCGTCGCTTCCTGCGTTGGTGAGGTTTCGAAACCGGACCGTTGTTGAGCGGACCGCGACAGTCCCCGTGTTGGTATTCGAGTCGCCGATCGTAATGAGTCGGCTGTCATCTCCGGCATCAAAAGTAACCTTGCCGGTCCCCGAAAGGACTACGTTGGACAGGTTTAGCCCAGTGGTCGAGGCGGTCGTCACTGTGAGATCCGATCCGGCGGTGTCGATTCCACCGACCAAGGTAGTGGTGGCAGCTAGGGAAAAGGTCGAGTTTGACCCGAGTTGGATTTTGCTCAAGGTGATGGTGTTCGAGCGCTGTAGCGCTCATCCCGCTTGCGCCGACGATGAGGGTGCCGCTGCCGGAGAATGTCGTGCCACCGGTAAGCGTAACTCCGAGGACGGAATGGGTCGTGTTTAGGCTTGGCTGATACGTGACGGGAGCCGAGTTAAAGGTGATTGAATCGGTGGTGAGGTTGTTCGCCGGGGTGACGCCGCCGATCCAATTCCCTCCGTTGGTGATCTCAGTACTGGTATCGCCATCCCAGACAAGGGGCGCGGCGAAGGTCACAGTTGTCAGGTATGAAACCCCAGCAATCAGGGGGATTCCGAAAAATGCGGAGGTGCGACTCTGCTTCGGCGAGAGATGGAAGGAGCAAATGAAAAGAAGGAGGAAGGGGAGGGAGAAAAGATAAAGGTAACTTTAAAACCCTTCCAATTAAAACACGAAATCGCCAAATCTCCTTAATTAAACTCGGAAATTATCGAGAATTCTAATTATTCTAGGAAGTTGTTGTTCCTAGGAGTGTAAAGGAATGAGGCCGTGCCTTCCCAATTCGCCCGGGAAACAGTGTCGCAAGACCGTTTCAAGGGAATCACCTTCGCCCGTGCTACTTGGTCCCGTTACAGCATTTCCTCGCGCAACTGGGGTGCCGATTTCGGAGACAAGAGCCCGGGGGCCACGTCGAACACGGTTTTTGCTCCGATCTCGCCGACAGCATTCATCTTGAACGCCGCGCGAGCGTAGGCAACCAAGACACTCGCGGTAAATTCCGGATTGCTCGCCAAAGTGAGAGAGTATTCCATGACCTGATCCGTACCGAGCCCAGTCTTGCCGCTCCGAATGACAAATCCTCCGTGCGGCATGGCAGAATGGTCCTGCTGAAGTTCTTCCGCCGTGATGAAGTTGCAATTCGTGTCGTAGTCCGCGAAATAATCCGGCATGGTTACGATGGCCCGCTCGACTGCGGCGGCATCGGCACCATCGGCAAGTACCACGTAACAATCACGTCGATGCTTTTCCCGTGTCGATAGCTGGGGATTCGAACCGTTCCGCACTTGATCAATGGCATCTTGGATCGGGAGCGTGTATTGCACCCCTGCCGTCACCCCTGGGACTCGGCGAATGGCATCCGAGTGTCCTTGGCTGAGTCCCTTCCCCCAGAAGGTATACGTTTCCCCTTGAGGTAGCACCGCCTCTCCGTAGAGGCGATTCAACGAGAACAGTCCCGGATCCCACCCTACGGAAATGATCGCAGTATTTCCGCCCACTTTCGCCATCAAATTGACATCCTCAAAATACGTGGGAATCCGTGCATGAGTGTCAAAGCTGTCCACCATCGTGAAAAATTCAGCCACTTCCGGTCCTTGCACGGGGAGGTCGTCCTTGGAACCTCCGCAAAGGATCATGACATCAATGTATTCCTTGAACTCCCCGAGATCTGCTAGGGGATAAGCCGTCGCACTGGGAGATACCAAGGTGAGTGACGCTGGATCCCGACGACTGAATACTCCGATCAGTTCCATGTCTTCATTCTGAGTCAGCGCTAGTTCGACACCTTTGCCCAGATTGCCATAACCGATGATTCCTATACGAATTTTTTGATTCATTGAGGGAGATAGTGATTGTTGATTTATTGGACACTTTATTTAGGTGATTGTTCGAATCAATCGTGGTGTCCTATCGATAAATACGATTTGCGGATTAGACTATTGGGAAAATCAATCTCGCTTGTGATGAGGAGGGATTGACTTCGATTTCCCTGAACTTTTGGATAAGCCATTCGCCACACTTTGGAGGGTAGTTTTGTTCATGTCAAAGATCGTAAACCCACCCGTTCCCACTTTTCGATTCAGGAAAATCTGGCCTACGACTCGGTCGATCGACTGCGTCTTATTGCGAAGCGATATGCCGATCCCTGGATAGAGCGGGAAACCGTCTGGGAGCAATGATTTTTGCGAGGTGATCCAGTCGATATATTGTTCGTCGTCATCGGTATAGTCCATCGGACACAGAAAATCGACGTACCCTTCTTTCGCCCATAGTGGCCAATCCTGCGCGACCCATTTACGGCAGTTCGGATAGTCGCGAAAGACCGCGGCTGAGATTTTGATTCCGGGCCGAATCATTCGTGCTTGTTCACTGACGGCTTTGACAAGATGAGTAATATTTCCGCAACGCCAATCGGTATAGGCCTCCAGGAGGGGGCCATCGTAGCAATCGGCTGGCCAGTTTTTCACGGCATGACCAGTGTCAGCCTCGAATTTTTTCCGACTATACTCACTGAAATCATGTCGGGAATCGGGATAGCGGATGTAGTCAAAATGAAACCCGTCGATGTCATATTTGCGCACGACTTCGAGAATCGAATCGAGTTCCATCTGGAAGTTTTTCGGGTGGGCGGGGTTGAGCCAATTCCCGTCTTCGCCATCGACACTGACCTGGAGGCGGTCTTCCTTACGGAGTTGATCGATATACTCTTGTGGGACTCCGTAACCGATGTTGAAATTCACTTTCCACACATGGACTTCGATGCCGTTTTTCTTCCCTGCTGCGACGCACTGCTCCAACTGGTCTCCGAATTCGTCAAAGGTCTTTGATCGTGGCAAAATATCGGATGGGTAATGTGCTTGTGCACCCCATAACATATTGGGCATGAC
>JAGPCC010000045.1 GCA_018058245.1 Verrucomicrobiales bacterium | reverse complement strand
TCTGAAGAGCGGTCGAGGCGTAAGGGGTGCGTTCGCTCATGATAGGAAAGGGCAGTCAGGATGGCGGGAGAGCGAATCCTAAGTCGCCGACCGGCGAAGGGCAATGAGAAAGCATCGGTTGCAACAGGGGGGGGCAGGGCGGATGTCGGATTCACGAAGGGAAAAGGGACTGGCGACTTAGGAAATCTGTCGGATATTTCCAAATAGTAGCGGAACCGTTTTGGTTCAAACAAAACGCGAAGGGGATTTTGGGATCGTGATTACGGAAGATAGTTTCATGGGGCGGCCTGTGTATGGGCGAACGTTCAGCACTGCGATGTGGATCGTTGGTCTGATCGCTGCAATCCAATTCGTCGCGCTGATTTTTGGGGTGATGCGACGCTCCGCAGAACAGGGGGAGAGAGGACTGGTCACTCCCTCGACAGGTTTCCCTGCGCCTGAATCTTTTGCGGTTCCTCCTGGGGCGGAAGTGCGTAGTGCGCTGGCTCCGCCAGCTCCCCTGCCTGCCGCTGAGGCACCGCTGCCGACTAATCCGCTCGGTCGTCCGCGCGGGGAAGGGGAGAACGCGCCGCTCTCCGCAGGTGCTCCGCTGCCGCAGATTTCGGGGATTCCGCAGCCCCTTCCCCCGAATCCCCGTGGCGTGGCAACTCCTCCTGACGGTTCCCCGGCAGGGCAGGTGCCGGTGCTAGCCGCACCACCGTTCACCCCGCTGGTGGAGGAGGCTGATTCTTCCTCCCTTTCCGGCGCTCTCGCCAAGGCGGCTCGGGAAAATGTTTTCACGAGTGATCCCATTTTGGAGCGACTGATGTCTACGGGCGCGGAGTTACGTGCGAGCGGAAATATGCAGGGTGCCCTCAAGGCGTTTCGAGAAGTCGAGAGTGCACTGCCGGATCACCCGAGAGTGCTGGCGGAGTTCGCGGCGACCCTCAGCCAGATGGGCCTGAAGGAAAAAGCGAATTCCTACTGGGAGAGGTTGGAGGCGCTCGGGCCGGTCACAGCGGGGAGCTATTTTCCTCTCGCTGGTCAGCAACTCCGGGGTGAATCGCCAATCCCGGCGGTGCCGACGGGGAAAACGCTGAAAATCGGTGAGGTGAAAGTCCAAGAGGAGGCACCCACGAGCGAGGGGCAGAAAGTCTCCCTCCGAGTTACGATCGACGCTGAACCGGGTTCCCGGCCGGTCGTGGATGACATGACCTTGCGGGTGAATTTTTACGATCAGTTGAGTGATGGCACGATCAAACCGACTACGGCAGATACGGGAAATGACTATCCCTCGAAGCCGTATGACTGGCAAACCGATGGGAAAGAGGAGATCGTCGTGACCTACAATCAACCGGTATTTTCGGAAGAACAAAAGCGTGAATTGGGCGAGCGTCGTTACTACGGGTACGTGATTGAGGTTTATTACCAAGACCAGTTTCAGGATACTGTAGCAATGCCGGAGGCGATGTCGGTCATGCGTTTGATTCCCGGTGAGGAGGCTAACTCCCCGGCGGGAGTGATGGCGCCTCAGAATGCTCTGTTTCCTTCCCCCGCTTTCCCCTAGTAAACTGTTTCATGCAAAAAGAGGTCGTATTGTTAGTAATCGATGAATCGGCAGAGGATCGTGCCACGATTTGTTCGATTCTGGAGTCCCGAGTGGATCGGGTGATCGAAGCATCGAGTGCCTCGGAGGCGTGGGAAGCCACGCGCGGGTTGGGGCACCTCGCCATGCTCGTGGCGAATCTGGAGGGGGAATCGGGAAAAGAAGCGTTCGACCTGCGAGATCATCTCCATGGGGAAATTGGATTTTTCCCGAGTGTCTTCTGCAGTCACGAGGACATGACTCCGTACTATGGGCGTATCGTCGAGAAGGAGCGTCTCTTTTTCAAACCCGTGAATCGCGGGGTTCTCCTCGAATGGTTCGACGAGGTCACCCGCGAAGAGCCGGAAACCAAAAATCCGGAAAGTAGAATCGAGCAAAGCGAAGTAGGGGCGGCTGATAATCTCTCGGCACATAGTGTTCCCGTGAGTTCTCCTCCCCCGGAAATCCTGACCGAACCTAGCCAGGAGATTCCGGCTGAACCTCGTCCGATGCACGAATCGGCCCCCATCAAATTGCCGGAAGAGGCTCTGCCGGTGGGGACGCGGCTGGGTGACTACAAGTTGCTGCGCGAGATCCAGCGAGATGCCGACTTTGCGTTGTACGAGGCTGAACAGACCTCGATCGGCCGACATGTAGCACTGAAAACCTTGTATCGCAAGCACCGCAAGGACATCAACTGGGTGCAGGGTTTTGTGAACGAAGCCAGTGCGCGCGCGTCGGTGAATCATCCGTCGATTTCTCTGGTTTATGAATGCGATCAGGAGCTCGGAGTGAATTTTTACACGCTGGAGCTGGTCGATGCCCCCAGTCTGAGTGATCTCGCGAGACGCCGTAGTGATCTCGACGACTCAGTGCTGTGGAAAGTCCTCTCGGCAGCCTCCAGCGTACTTCTTTACCTGCGGGATAGCGGGATGTCGCATCGCCTTTTCACTTCGCAGAGCATCCTCATCGTGAAAGGCGCGGAGCCGCGGATCGCGAATCCGGTGCGCGGGAGGGGGAATCCTCTCTCGGTCGAGGAAGAGCGCAAGCAAATGGAATTACTCGCCGATGCGATCTCGCCCTTTTTGAAAAAATCAGGGACGGATCCGGCTCTCTTTTCCATGGTAGATCGCATGGGGACGGACAGGATCGATGCGATCAACTCGATTGAAGGCTTGAACAAGGCGCTTCACCCGCCCGATCCCAAGGAAGGGCTTTCCAGTGCCGAGCTTGCGAAGATCACCGCGAAGGAGACAGATCGTACGGCTCTGGTTGTTGGGTCATTGATCGGGCTGCTGATCGTCGCGGGGGCGATCATTACCTTTCTTGTCATGGGCACGAAACCAGAGGTTCGGGATCTCGATGTCATGACGAAGATTCCGGCCGGGCAGTTCCCGTTTCAAAACAGCGGTGAAATCGAACTTCCAGAATTTTGGATCGGACGATTTGAAGTGACAATCTCTGAATACGCAGAATTTTTGGCAGATCTCGCAGCAAATCCGCAAAAGGCAAAATTGGTACGTCATCCGGATCAGCCCGCTGAAAAAGTCTCTTATGTGCCAGACAAGTGGAATCAATACTATGGTGTGGCCCTCAAGGGTGGAAAGTTTTTTGGAGGTGTGATCGACCCGAATTGCCCTGTAGTGGGAGTTGACTGGTGGGATGCTCATGCATACGCCACTTGGCGCGGGGGACGTCTCCCTACGGAGCAGGAGTGGGAAAAGGCCGCGCGTGGGCGATCGGGTAGCGTCTACCCATGGGGTGACAAGATCGAGAACTCCTATTTCAATAGTGGTCTCGATCACGAAGCGAGTGATACCGTCGCTACTGGAAGTATTGATGGTCATAAGTTTTGGTGCCCCGTAGACGCGATGATGTCGGATGAGAGCCGTTACGGTGTGATCGGCCTTGCGGGGAATGTCAGCGAATGGACTGCGACCCGAGACGCACACCCGGATTTCCCGGACCGGAAGGTTCCGCTGAAACGGGGGGCTTCGTTTGCGACTGCCTCTGGCTTTGAATTGACTGCTCGGAGAGCAGCGGAGTCTCCGGGCGAGAAGAACTTCTGGACCGGATTCCGCATCGCTTCGGACACGGAGAATCCCAAGTCGATGGGGCCAACCTCACCGGTAGTTGCACCCACGGCAGGAGCAAATGAGGAGACGATTCTCCCCACCGCAAAACCAGCGGACGCACCTGCAAAACCAGCGGACGCACCTGCAAAACTCTAGCCAGAATCAATCTTGCGCGACGCCCGTTTAGAACGAGAGGCAGAAATCGCTGACCCGGCTCGGAAACGCTTCACCATTGCGCGAAGTCGCTCGCTGGTCTCGGACATTGTCCATTTTGATCAAACGGTACCGACCTGCCCTCATTACCGGGAATTCGATCTGCGTGCTCTCGCTGAAGTGAGAAGCAAGGCAGAACAAAGATATTCATGGCCGGTTCTTTTCATCAAAGCGTTTGCGATTCTCTCCCGTGATGCTCCCGCTCTGCGCGAATCGTGGATCCGGTATCCGTTTCCCCATCTCTACCGGCACCCGCACAGCGTGGGAACCCTCGCGGTAAGGCGGTCCCATTCCGGGGAGGAGTGGTTGTTTTTTGCTCCTTTCGTGCAGTCTGAGGACAAGACTCTTGATGAATTACAGGAGATGTTGGAGTGTTTTCGAACTGACGCAGTGGAGACAGTCTTTCGGATCCAATATCGATTTGCGTTTTTCCCTGCCCCCGTCCGTCGCATTATCATGTGGCTATGGATGAATTGGATGGGTAGTAAAAAGGCGAAAAAATTCGGTACCTTTGGACTCACCACGATCTCTAGTAGGGGGGCCGTGATACAAAATCCGCCCGGTATTTTGACTTCGACGATCACTTACGGTCCCATCAGCGAAGAGGGAGCTTGTCGAGTCACCATTACCTACGATCATCGGCTCATGGACGGATGGTATGTAGCTGAGTTATTGGAGAGGCTCGAAGAGATCCTGAAAACTGAAATCGCGGCAGAAATCGCAGCCTCTCAATCGTGAAGACCCCGAGCGGAGGCAAAAACTTCGAGTTCTCCCGACTCTTCTTCATCTGATTCAAAATCGTCTGCCTCGAAGGTGATTACCATCGGGCGGCAACAGACCTCACAGTCGTAGTCGACTTCACAGGGGGTCTCCGAAGCGGCGGGAACCGGGACAAAAAATTCCTCGAAACAAGTCGGGCAAATGACGGGAGCTACGTTCATGGGCGGAAGTTCTTATGGGGGCGAAGAAATGAAAGTGAATAGACTGCATTCTGGAAGACTTGCTGCCCGAAAATCGGACGTTTTCCACGATCTATTCTATCCTGCAATCACCCGGAACCATAAAAAAGGCCGGGCGAATGTGCCCGGCCTTCTTTTTGGAAATCGTCTCACGACGGATTCCGCTACGGATTCCGCTACGGATTCCGCTACGGATTCCGCTACGGATTCCGCTACGGATTACTGTCTCGCTTTATCGGCCGCCAGTTTTTCGGCGGCTGCTTTAGCAATGATCTCCTCGGAGATATTGCGGGGGCACGGGGAATAGTGGGAGAACTCCATCGAGAACTGACCACGACCCGAGGTCATGGTGCGAAGGTCGCCGATGTAACCGAACATCTCGCTGAGCGGAGCATCCGCCTTGACGCGCACTCCAGTCGGGGTGCTGTCCTGCGATTTGATCATGCCGCGGCGGCGATTGAGGTCACCGATGACATCCCCGACGTGGTCGTCTGGAGTGAAGACATCGAGCTTCATGATAGGCTCGAGGAGTTGCGGAGCTGCTTTCGGGATCGTCTGGCGGTAGCCTGACTTCGCGGCCACTTCGAAGGCGATTGCTGAGGAGTCAACTGCGTGGAATCCACCGTCGAGAAGAGTCACCTTGAAGTCGAGAAGTGGGTAGCCAGCGAGGACCCCTTTGTCCTTCGAGAGTCGGAACCCTTTTTCGATTGCAGGCCAGTATTCCTTGGGAACGTTTCCACCGACCACCTTCGATTCGAAGACAAATCCGGTACCGGGTTCACCAGGTTCGATGATGTAGTCGATCTTGCCATACTGACCGGAACCACCGCTCTGCTTCTTGTGCGTGTAGGAGTCTTCGACACGTTTGGTAATGGTCTCGCGATAGGCGACTTGGGGAGCGCCGACTTCGACCTCGACCTTGTGAGTCCGCTTCAGAATGTCGATTTTGATATCGAGGTGAAGTTCACCCATCCCTTTGAGAATGGTTTCGCCGCTGTCAGGATCGGTTTCCACGTAAAACGAGGGATCCTCACGAATCATCTTTGCAATCGCTTCCCCGAGTTTTTCGGAGGCCGCTTTGTCCTTGGGAGAGACGGCGATGGAAATCACGGGATCAGGGAACACCATCGGTTCCAGGGTCGCGGGGTTTTTCGGATCACAGAGAGTGTGTCCTGTCTGCACGTTCTTCAACCCAACGAGTGCGATGATGTCACCAGCGACGGCAGAGTCCCGATCGATCCGAGCGTTTGCGTGCATCTCCACGAGACGTCCGATCCGCTCCGTCTTGCCGGTGAAGGTGTTGAGAATGGTGTCTCCTTTGGCGATTTTCCCGGAGTAAATCCGTGTGAAAGTGAGGGCACCATACTGGTCATCCATGATTTTGAAGGCCAGAGCGCGGAGCGGTTTGTCCTCATCAACGATCGCAAAGGAACCGGTTTCGTTTCCTTCGAGGTCGACTTCGGGCTGCGGATTTACCTCCGTAGGGCAGGGCAGATAGTCCACGACGCCGTTGAGGACGTTCTGCACGGCTTTGTTTTTGAAAGCGGATCCGCAGAATGTAGGGAAGAAGTCGAGGGCGATGGTCCCTTTTCGAATGCAGCGTTTGAGCGTGGCGATATCGGGTTCGGTGCCCTCAAGGTACGCCTCCATCACGTCGTCGTCTTGCTCCACGGCAGTTTCAACGAGTGCGGAACGGTATTCTTCGACTTTGTCGACCATGTCGGCAGGGACTTCCCCGATGGTGTAGTTCTCGGGGATACCAGTGTCGTCCCAGATCCAAGATTTGCGGGTGAGGAGATCGACGACACCACAGAATTTATCTTCAATTCCGATCGGGAGAACCATGACGAGAGGCTTCGCTGCCAGGACTGATTTGATCTGAGCGATGACGCGATAGTAGTCTGCTCCGATCCGATCGAGTTTGTTTACCCAGATTACACGAGCTACTTTGGAATCGTTCGCATACCTCCAGTTGGTTTCAGACTGGGGTTCCACGCCGCCAGATCCGCAGAAAACGCCGATTCCGCCGTCGAGGACTTTCAGGGAGCGATACACCTCGATTGTGAAATCCACGTGTCCGGGAGTGTCGATGACGTTAAAGCGGTGGCCATCCCAGAAACAAGTCGTGGCTGCGGACTGGATCGTGATGCCACGCTCCTGCTCTTGCTCCATGAAGTCGGTCGTAGCCGCTCCGTCGTGGACCTCACCTAGTTTATGAATCTTACCAGTGAGCTTGAGAATTCGCTCAGTGGTGGTTGTTTTTCCGGCATCGACGTGTGCAAAAATGCCGATATTTCTGTATTTGGAGAGGTCTGTCATCTACCTGGGTGTTTTGGATTGATCCGTTTTTTCGAGCCTATAGTTGATCAAAGCTGCCCGATGGCAACCGAGAAATCCGTTTTTGCGGGATAAATTCTCGACAAGCGGGTTGAAAAAGCGTAGGCGCGAGCGCTCTTTTAGAAGCCCGAGAAACGCAAATTTAGCATCATTTTTTAAAGAAGGAGGCTTTCTTTTTGCTTTCTCATCTCTTTGCATGAGATACTGGCGAAGAACGCCGGATTACGATGCCCACGATTCAATTTACCCCGAATCTCTCTCGCCAGACTCTCGTGGAGTCGCGCACGGTCGAGGGGGGGACTGTTCTCGAAGCACTGGAGGCTCTTTTCGGGGAGTTTCCGGCTGCGAGGGGATACGTGATCGATGATCAGGGCGCGGTGAGGCAGCACGTGGCAATCTTTGTTGACGGAAACACGATCCTGGACCGGAATCATCTTTCGGATCCCGTCTCTCCGGGAAGTGAGGTTTTTATCATGCAGGCCCTATCCGGGGGCTGAATTCACTCGGAAAACGACCGTAGAAAATGAGCGACACTCTTTTCCTTGGAACTCGCAAAGGACTCCTCCGCGCCCGACGATCCGCCTCGGGCTGGGAAATGGAAGGGATTTCCTTTCGGGGCGTTTCAGTGCCAATGCTGCTTCCCGACCGGCGGGACGGACGCATCCACGCTGCCGTTGAGCACGGACATTTTGGTACGAAAATGCACGTTTCGAATGACGGCGGGGAAACCTGGGAGGAGGAGGGTTGTCCGGTTTATCCTCCGAAACCAGACGATGTGCCCGACGTTATCTGCCCGATGTCTCAGCAACCGATTCCCTGGAGTCTGAAGAAAGTATGGGCCCTGGAGTCCGGAGGACCGGATGAGGCGGGGGTGCTCTGGTGTGGCACGATTCCAGGCGGGCTCTTCAAAAGCGAAGACGGTGGAGCCAGTTGGAATCTGGTCGATAGCCTCTGGAATCTTCCGGAACGGACCGGGTGGTTTGGTGGCGGAGCTGATTGGCCGGGGATTCATTCAATTCTCGTGGATCCGCGAAATCCAAGCCGTCTCCTCCTTGCCATTTCGTGCGGAGGAGTCTGGGAAACCTGCGATGCGGGCGGGAGTTGGAAACTTCTCGGAAAAGGTCTCGTCGCCGATTTTATGCCCCCGGGGCAGACGGAGGATCCGAATATTCAGGATGTTCACCGGCTTCACTGGTGCCAGGCAAACCCGGATCATGTCTGGGCTCAGCATCATTGTGGTATTTTTCGTTCCGATGACGGCGCAAAAACGTTTACGCGATTTGAAAATGGAAATCCGTCCGGGTTCGGTTTTGCCGTGGCTGTTCATCCTCTGGAAACGGGGCGGGCGTGGTTCGTACCGGGGGAAATCGACGATATCCGGGTTCCCAATGACAATGCCCTCTGTGTCATGCGAACGGAAAACGATGGTGTCTCTTTCG
The DNA here is from genome assembly GCA_018058245.1 of Verrucomicrobiales bacterium. Taxonomy (GTDB): domain Bacteria; phylum Verrucomicrobiota; class Verrucomicrobiia; order Verrucomicrobiales; family DEV007; genus Arctic95D-9. Next base: position 14,861 of record JAGPCC010000045.1, on the reverse strand, counting down.
AGGATTGTCGTGAGGGGCTTCCTCAGACCCATGCCTACCATCTGGTCTATCGTCATGCTCTCGAGGTCACCGGGGATGGGCGAACCCTCGCCTTCGGCAGCACCACCGGCAGTGTCTGGACGAGTGAAGATGGAGGCGACTCGTGGCAGCGCCTCAGTGCCGAACTTCCGCCCGTTTATTGCGTTCGTTTCGGCTGAAACGGCAAAGATCTATCCCAGAGATTCGTGATAGGGGCTAGGGTAGCAGTAGGCGCATTCATGCTGGTAGCCGCGATAGGGATTCAGATTGTGGAATTTCTATTCGATCACTTTTTCTTCGAGAAGATGAGTCACTGGATCGGTTTCGTATCGCACCGCTACGGGCCCTGCGGGATCAAGGCGTCGCCCTTCCCCGTCATACCGGGTGGCAGGTCTGCCCTTCCTTTCGCGGGTCCAACCGAGCAGCGCTCCGCTTGTTTCGTCGTAGCGATAGAGATCCTTCCATTGTTTTCCGGAGGTCAGGGTGATGTCGACAAATGAGTCCTTGGGAGAGTAGTCCGTCTCAAGGATCCGACCCGTTTCTCCATCGTATCGGCGGCGTTCGTTGGGGAGAAAGTAGAAGGTGATAAAACAGGGCGGAGAGTAGGTGACACCATTGTAAGCAAACACTCCGATATCGATACGACGGCTCGTGATCTCGGGAGTGCCGGGAATCGGGCGTGCTTCCGCCTGATAGCCCACGGTGATTTTTGCTTCCCGGAGAAGGGGATTCTGCTCGATCTTGACGAGTGCCGGGTCGCCGCGCAGCACTCTCCACTCGTAGGTGAGTGAGCGGGAGAGGGGATCATGCCCATTCGCGATGCGAACCCTGATTTCCCGTTCGCGGGCCATCCCGCGAAAGACTCGGGCGATGACCATGGCCTGATTTGCAAGGATTTCCGACGCATGACCGGTGCCCTCGAAAAAGTCAATTCCCGGCCTCGGAGGAGGGGATTCTCCGGTCACTTCGAGATGGAATACCGGCGGCACTGTCGCGAGGTTCATATTGTGGGCGAGGTTCATCATCTTTCCCTCGTCGATCCACTCGGACCGAAAGACCGTGGGGTGCGCGACACCTGTGAGATAGTCCTTAGGCGACTGAACCGTCTTAAGTGATCGACGCAAGAGGGTCTGAAAGGTCGGCAAGAGGAGTTGATCCCGTTTCAAAACCCGTTTTATATCGGGAGGGAAAGAGGCGAGCGTCATCGCTGCGGCAGCGAGGAAGGGCTGGTCTGTGTAGGAGGAACCTTGGGAGATGAGCAAATAAGGGCTGTTCGTCGGGTAGAGATCCCCCCATCCCAAGCCATCACTGCTCCTTGGATCGTGGTCTTGGTGCTCCGGATAGACGTAGAGCTGCCCTCCAATGTATTGCATGGCGAGGACGGTGTGACCTTCGCGGTTCGAGTACAAGATTCGGGGGATGCTGGCCCCGTTCAAAGCCGGACCAGAGAGGGAGGCGTTGCCGAGCACGATCTCGGAACGAATCCCCCATGGGATTCCATAATTTTTCCCTTCCGTGATCTGCTGCACACTCCAGCGGAGAGGGGCTATCTGCGGGTATTTGGAGAGATCGAACGGTGAGTGGCCCCCGTCGCGGTTGTCGTAAAAATCGCCCGCATTTCCCGCAGCAGTCCCTTCCGCAAACCAGCGGTTGAGAAGGACTCCGTTTTCGTCCTGGCGAGTCGTGACGGGGATGGCCGCGTCCTCGCCCTGGACTACTGGCGTCGTGAAGATCGCACAGAGCGGAGCGAGGTAGAGGAAGCGGAGCGGCAGCATGGCGAAAGAACGGGAAAGGTCCCGCCGTTTTTTGTCAACTCAGAATCAGGACGGGAGCGAACTGCCCGGACGGATGCGCGCTTCGATGCTGGCGAGGAGATCTGCTTCGGAATGGCTGTTCTTTTTGATGACCGTGCTGACCCGGTCCCGGAGGAATTCGCGTTCTGCTTCGGTGGGATCTTTTCCACTCATCACGATCACCGGGATGGTTTTCAGGGGAGATTCATTCCGGAGATGTTGGAGAAACTCAAAACCGTCCATTTCCGGCATGAGGAGATCGAGCACGATCGCGGCCGGTCGAGTCTTTTGCAGAACGGCGAGAGCTTCTTTCCCATTCCGGGCGGTGATGGTCTGCCAACCGGCTTCTACGAGAATGCGACTCATCGTTTCAAGGGCTGCTTCGTCGTCATCGACGAGCAGCAGATTTCTCTGCGGGACGAGATGGGTCACTCGGGAAATGACGCGGCAGAGCCGGTCGACGTCGATGGGTTTCACGAGATAGTCCTCAACCTCGAGGGCGAGCGCATGTTCCTGCTCCGCCATCACCGAGACCATGATGACCGGAATGTTCTGGGTCATGGGCGACTCTTTCAAGAGGCGTAAGACATCCCAGCCATCTTTCCCCCCCGGCATCACGACGTCGAGCGTGATCGCGTCGGGTCGGTGTTCTTCGGCGAGCTTCAGCCCTGCATTTCCATCTTCGGCGGTGAGGACGTGGTGGCCGCTCTTTGTGAGGATGCGAGTGAGGAGCTCGCGGACTCTCACGTCGTCGTCAATGACAAGAATGGTGCTCCCTTTGCGTATGCTTCCGTCTGGGAGCATGCGGGTCGCCGGAACTGCCTCAAGGGCGGTATCGAGCGAACCCTCGGCGGGTTCATCGTAGTGCTCTGAGGTCGGCTCGCGAGGGATAAAGACGCTAAAGTGAGTCCCTTTCCCCAATTCACTGACAAACCCGATCTTTCCCCCCATCTGCGCTACGAGCTCGCGACTGATCGAGAGACCGAGACCGCTGCCGCCGGCATTGTCCTTTTTGTTGGAAACGAAGGGGATGAAGGCCTTGGATTGCTCTTCCGGACTCATTCCCCGACCAGTATCGGTCACGGTGAATTCCACCCAGGGACTCCCGCTGATCTCTTGGGGGCGCACCGCAAGAGTGATCGATCCTTCAAATGTAAACTTGCACGCGTTCCCGACGAGGTTGCCGAGGATCTGGCGCAGGCGTCTGTCGTCGGCGACGATGTCTCCTATGGATTCGGGGCACTCTCCCGTCAAACTCACGGGACGTCCTCCGAGAGAGGGGCGGTGTGCATCGGCCACTTCTCCGATCAGGGCCGCGAGGTCGATCGAGTCTTTATTGAGTCGCTCCGCTCCCATGATGATCTTTTGATACTCCAAGATATCGTTCACGAGATTCAGCTCCCGGGTCGCGTGGTCGCGAATGCGCTGCACATCCCGCTTCTGGCTTTCGTCGAGGGGTGACAGCTTCAACACTTCGACTTGAAGGAAGATCGCATTGAGCGGTTGCCTCAGATCGTGGCTGACTTTGGCAACAAAAATGTCTTTTTCATGGCTGAGCGACTTCAGTTTTCCGTTCGCTTTTTCCAGCTCTAGATTCGACCGCTGCAATTCACGGGTGCGGTCGTTGACGCGCTGCTCCAATTCCTCCTGGAAACTCACGAGTTCTTCAAAGAGCCGCTTCGAGGCGCGGGCAATGTCTCCGACCTCATCTCCCCGGCGAATGTCGAGACTTTTTGCGAGGCCTGCGACCTGCCGCACCAGCTCCTCGCGCGGGCTTTCGGTGATCTTCTGGGCGGTCAAGGTCATCTCCCGCAGTGGTCGGATAAAGCGCATCGCGAGAAAGAACCCAATGATCCCAAATCCGCCTGCGACGATGAGCGCGATGTAGTTTACGGAGAGCATTTCATACTCGATCGATGACGCTAGTTCGTCGTCGAGAACTGCATAGTGGATGAGATATTCCGACTGAGCTTCGCCTTCCCCCACGAGGAGTCGCACCGCCCACGAGTGAATCATGTCGCACTCCACAACACTGCGCCAGGAAATGCCGTCGTAGACTTTTCCGAAACGACTCGTCAGTTCGCGGTCGAGCGTCTCCCGAATCGCGGTCAATTTCTCACGGGTGTGGGCGAGCATACGTACTTCCCGCACGCCGGACTGCATCCCGCCGATGCGCCCGAGGTCGATCACCTGAGACTGGAGATTTTCGAGGAAGAGTTCCACTTCCTCGTCGCTCATGGACTCCAGTGCCTCGGTGAGAGATTTCCGTGGAATGCCTTCTTCAAAATAGTAGGGGCTAGCGAGAGGGACGTATTCGTTTCGCACGAGACGGTCGACTTTTACTTCCTCCCCCGCTTTTGTTGGGTCTTTTGCCGCAGATCTTCGTTCGGCGAGGGCGGTGTTCAGGAGCGAATTTTCTCCCATGGCGAGAAAGACATCGTCGTTCCCCCGGTCGCTCGCCTCCGTTTCATCGTGGCGCACCAGAGGCGTCCCATCGGCGTTCACCATCGCAAAGAGATGCCGTGGGGAATCGATCGCATGAAGGGTCATCATGATCCGCACATACGAGAAATCCGGTCCCTTGTGATCACTCCGTTCCAGGGGCGCGAGCGCCCAGATCACCGGTTCCCAGCGGGCTACGGACTTTTCACCAGAGGCCGAAATCCGGGTGACGAGGACGCGCTCGATCGAAGAGAGGTGAACGCGAGAACCGGCGAGAGCATCCGGGCCGGGGAACCACAATGCTGTCTCCGCGATGGTCGCCGTTTCATGGATGACTTCCGAAGTCCTACCCGAGGGAGAAAGTGTGACGATGTCGATGCGCAGGTGATTCTTCCAATTTCGTTTGCAGAGAGTGCGGGCGAGAGCCTTTAGATCCTTTGGATTTTTTGCGGCGGTGAAACCGTCGCGGAAGTCGGCATTAAAAGCGACATTGACGACATCGTCGCGGAGCCCATCGATCTGATCGATGATGGTCCAACCCCGCAGGGATGCCTCATCGCCTAGGTCGACGAGTTCGTGCTCCCGGAGCACCTCGGTAGCACGGCGCGTGAGTATCTTGGCAACGAGTAACGCCGTAGCGGCTGTTGCCAGAATCACGAGCAACGCGACCTTTCCTTGGATACCTAAAGACATGATGAGCCGTGAGTTTGACGATCCCATACTCCCATGAATTCAGGGAAATGACACGGATATTCGGATTTGGGAGCAGCTAGTTTCGCTAGACTTTCTTCGGCTCTTTGCTCAGCAGCTTGATTCCGAAGAAGTCTTTGAAGACGCGGATAAAGACTGGCCGTTTGAATCGCGGCACCCAAGCGAGAGTGAATTCGGAGGGATCGATCCAGATGAATCGGGAAAACTCCTGTACATGAGCCTTCAGATTGATGTCCGCGTCAGTGCCGTGAAAATCGCAGAGAAAGTAGGTCTGGGTTTGGCCGCAGTATTTTCCCTTTTTCAGTTTCCCCTTCGGAAATTTGTAGCGGTAGTCCGTGTTGCAGGCCACGATCGAGTACCGATCTTTCGCGATACCAACTTCCTCTGCGATCTCTCGATGGAGAGCAGCAATGAGGTCTTCGCCACGATCCACGCCACCCTGAGGGAATTGCCAACTCCCTCGATGATCGAGGCGCTCGCCTAGAAAAATTTTTCCGGTAGCAGGATTCCGGAGGATGGCGGCGACATTGGTTCGATAGGTGGCCATAGATGATTCGGCAGGATGTCGCAGCGATCCTCGAAAAACACCGAATGATCTTTACGAAAAGCTTGCGACGATGGAAGATAGCTGGCGTGAGAATTTCGCAACGCAAATTTATTCGAGGCAGTGGGAGAATCGTGATTCTTTTTTCGATCCTTGGTTTTTTGATCGTCTCCGTTCTTGTCGCCCTACAGTGGCGTCCCGCCAAAGTCATCGCAAAAAACCAGCGCTCCCTCATCGATGGAATCGAGCGCCGCAGTCCTGCCCGCATCCAGCGTCTCCTTTCCAAAGACTATAGCGACCGATGGGGGTTCAAAGGGGAAGATCTCGTGGAAACCATGACCGACGCTGGGAGCCAATTCCTCGCCCTCGTGGTCACGCCCGAGGACGAGACCATCGTAATCGCAGAGGGGCGTGCCACCGTCACTGCCAAGCTGATGATCAGTGGCAAACCGGTCGGTCCGGCCGGTCTCGAAGTGACACGACAGGTAAATTTGCTAAAAGAACCCTTCGTCTTCACGTGGGAAAAACAGAGCTTCCTGCCGAACAGTTGGCGACTCGTGCGAGTGGACAATCCCGCACTGCCGGATGACCTCTACGGTTACGAGCCCGGGGATATCCGTCGCGCGATGAAAGGGGAGTGAGAGACCGAGGCGGCGAGGATGTCGGAATTTACTTCTCCTACGTTTGAGCGGTTCCACCATTCAATGAACAAGCTACTACTCTTTTCAGGCATTTTGGCTGTGCCATTCTCCGCGCAAGCCGAAGATTGGGAGACTCGTGAAATCCTTTCCGAATTTCACGCGGAGAGCGCTGCGGTTGGAAATTTTAATGGCGACCAACATCTCGATATCGCCTACGGGCCGTTCTGGTATGCTGGACCGGCTTTTGCGACGCAGCATCGATATGCCGAAGGGGCCGCCTTTGATGGCACAACGGGTTATTCCGAGAGTTTTTTTACCTTTGCCTTTGATGCAAATCACGACGGACTCGACGATTTGCTCGTCTACGGTTTCCCTGGAAAGGGAGCGCGGCTTTATCTGAATCCCGGGAAAGGGGTTGCCCTTTGGGACGGGACGATCGTGGCGGAGGAGGTCAGTAACGAGTCACCTACTTTTGTGGACCTCATCCCTGGCGGGTTTCCGGAAATTGTCTGTTCGGCGAAGACTGCCTACGGGTTCTACGAAGCAGGGGAGGATGCCACGAAACCTTGGGCCTGGCATCCCATCACTCCGGAAAAGGCCGCGGGAGGGCGCTTTGAACACGGTCTCGGAGTCGGCGACATCAACCAAGATGGTCGTCTCGATATGATCCAAAAACAGTTCTGGTTTGAGCAGCCGGAGACTCCGGGCGATCTCTGGAAAAAGCATGGTTGGTCGCCGGTTCCCACACCGGGAGGCGCTCAGATTCTTGTTCACGATTTTGACGGCGACGGCGACAGCGATCTGGTTTCTTCGATCGTCGCTCACGGATACGGACTGGCTTGGTTCGAACAGACGGAACCCGGCAAGTTCGTCCGTCATGACCTGATGGGGGAACACTCTACGGATAGTCCCTATGGAATCTGCTTTTCCCAAGCTCACGCGTTAACTCTCGCCGATATCGATGGGGATGGTCGACAGGATTTTGTCACTGGAAAACGCTATTTTGCTCATCAGGGGAAAGACCCGGGAGGGCTCGATGAACCGGTCTTGTATTGGTTCCGGAACACCGCGACGGAAACAGGAATCGATTTTGTTCCCCATCTCGTCAATCGCGATTCCGGCGTAGGTGTCGACGTTGTCGCGGTCGATCTCAATGCGGATCATCAGGTGGATATCATCACGGCAAACAAAAAGGGACTGATCATTCATCTGCAAACTCCCGGGGCAAAATACGCCTCCACGCCTCCGTGGAAAGTGCCCGGTGGTCGCCCCCAGGATGACTACAAAACTGGTCTCACGGCGAAAGAAGCGGTCGCGAACATGGAAGTTCCCGAAGGGTTTTCCGTCGATCTGATCACTTCCGAACCCGATCTAACTCAGCCCGTTGCGATGTGCTTTGATGCCCGTGGTCGGATCTGGGTCATCGAAGGCCTCACCTATCCGGCGAAGGCTCCCGAAGGAGAGGGAAAAGACAACATTCTCATCTTCGAAGACAGTGATGGTGACGGTTCCTTCGAGACTCGTAAAGTGTTTGCCAAAGGTCTCAATCTCGCCAGCGGAATCGAAGTCGGATTCGGCGGCGTCTTTGTCGGTGCTGCTCCCGAGTTTCTCTTTTACCCTGATAAGAACGGCGACGACATCCCCGATCGTGAACCCGAAGTCCTCCTTGATGGCTGGGGGCACGAGGATACCCATGAAACACTCAATTCCTTCACTTGGGGGCCTGACGGTTGGCTCTACGGCTGCCATGGAGTCTTTACCCATTCCAAGGTGGGAAAACCAGGCACTCCGGAAAATGATCGGCAGAAGCTCAATGCGGGCTTGTGGCGCTGGCACCCGACGGAAAAGAAATTCGAAGTTTGGGCGCATGGCACTTCCAATCCCTGGGGAGCGGATTTCGACAAATACGGGGAATGGTTCATCAGTGCCTGCGTCATTCCTCACTTTTATCATCTCAGCGAGGGAGGTCGCTACCAGCGGCAGGGAGGACAACATTTTAATCCGTGGACCTTCGGTGACATCAAGACAATCGCGGATCACGCTCACTACACCGGCAAGCTCAGTGATCACGCCTTCTGGGGGGCGAACAGTATCACGAGACCAGCGGCCCCGGCTGATACCTCGGCCCTCGGGGGTGGTCATGCCCACAGCGGCCTCGCGATCTACTCGGCGGACGAGTTTCCCGTCGAATACCGCGGGGAGGCATTTTTCAACAATCTCCACGGTCATCGCCTCGTTCGGGAACATCTCGAGCGCTCCGGATCCGGGTACCTCGCAAGGCATCGCCCTGATTTTCTCCTGACCAACAATCATGAATTCATCGGGGTCGGGGTGATGCAGGGAACCGACGGGGCTCTCTATTTTTCAGATTGGGCCGACGTACAAACCTGTCACCATCGAGATGTCGCCGCTTGGGATCGCAGCAATGGCCGCATCTATCGGGTGCGCTACGGCGATGCAAAAACGACGGCACGCAAGCTCCCGGATCGCAGTGATGTCGAACTCGTCACGGCTCTCGGGGATCCGAACAGTGTTCTCGCGAGGCAAGCGCAGAGACTCCTCCAGGAAAGGGCTGCGACACAGACACTCGCACTCGCGGAAGTCGACAAAACACTCGCGGAGTTCGAGACGCGTGTTCGCACAGATGTCCCTCTTCGTCTCCGTGCGTTTTGGACTCGGTCTGTGACTGGCTTACTCAGGGATGGTCACCTCCAGGCCGCGCTCGCCGATCCTAGTGAACATCTTCGTGGGTGGGCGGTGAAGTTGGCTGACCCGACTGCCGAAATGATTTTGAAATGGGAAGCCATGGCAAAAGAGGACCCCTCTCTCGTGGTGCGCCGACAGCTCGCTTCACGATTGCAAGGACTGCCTCTCGAAAATCGCTGGAACATTGCGGAGGGTCTCATCGCTCATCCGCAGAGCCAGAACGACGCGAACATTCCCACCCTTTGTTGGTATGGAATCGAGCCGCTTTTTGAAAAGGAAAGCCAGCGAGCCTTCTCGCTCGGCGCAAAGACCACCTGGCCAATGCTAAAGGAGTTCTTTTCCCGTCGCAGCATCGTCACTCCGACTGGACGGGAAGAAATCATGACTTCGCTCACCAACGCAAAAGACTCTGCCAGTTACGTCGCCGAGGCGAACCAATTGCTTTTATCGCTCGCCCAGCTCCCGCCCGTAGAGCGCCCCTCGAACTGGGAAACGGCAAAGGTAAAAGGACGTTCTTTCAAGAGTTCCGAGGCCATCGCCAATGTCCTTCGCCGCATGGGGGTGCGCTTCGGAGACTCTGAGTATTTCGGTCATTGGCGACGGGTTGCAAACCACCCGCAAGCCTCGATCCCCAACCGCATCGAGGCCGTTGAACTCCTCAGCATCGGAAAGGATCCCGAACTCGGAGCGCTCGCTCGTGCCTTGCTCACGCTCCCACCGCTTCGCAAGGCCGCGATTTCTGCGTTGCGACAGCACCCCGGTGCGGATACAGCCAATGCTCTCGTTTCCCAACTGGCTTCCTTTGACCTCGGCGACAGAAATGAAGCGATCAATCTGCTCGCGAGCCGTCCCGAGATGGCCTTGCCGCTCCTCGAAGCGGTCGACACCGGAACGCTGGAGGCATCCCTGATCTCTCCCGTATTGCTCGACCAATTTGAGCGTTTCCATCACGAAAGAATCGATGCTCTGATTCTGGCGAACTGGACTCGGGGAAGCGGCAACATCGACCTCGCTGAACTCTCAGCTCAAATTGTGGAATGGAAGAAAAAACTGAATCCCGAGATCCTCGCAAAGGCAGACGCCTCGCGCGGTCGCAAGATCTTCGATATGACCTGTGGCACCTGTCACAAGCTCTTTGGTCAAGGGGTCGCCCTCGGTCCTGATCTGACTGGTTCCAATCGAGTCGATCTCGCTTATGTGCTCGAGAACGTCCTCGCTCCCAGCGCTGTCGTGGGAAAAGACTATCTCCTGCACATTTTCCTCCTGAAAGACGGCGCGACAGTGAGTGGTATGGTCAAGAGCGAGACACCTGAATTTGTCAACGTCTCCCTCCCCGGCGGCTCCGTCATCGACCTTGCTCGAGCCGAGATCGCATCCCGTCAGGAGATGGCTCAGTCGCTCATGCCCCCGGGACTGTTTGAAGCACTCCCTCTGGAGCAAGTGGCCGATCTCGTGAAATATCTCTCCAGTCCGGCGCAGGTTCCTCTTCCCGAAACACCGCCTGCTCCACCGAAAGCGCCTTGAGTGAGATGCAAGCACGAGGATGACCTGCGGGATCACCGTCGGGGATCGGCAAAAGAGCTGCGGTGGGTTAGTTCGGCGCTATGACGCCTCTCGTTTTCTGAAAATCCAACCTACGGTAACGAGATGAAATTCAGAAAGTTCTCCGCCATGCTCTCGCTTGGATTTGTTTTCCTGGGCGCTGCAAAAATCGGTGCCGAGGAATTGGAGGCGGCCCCGGATGGCACCTTCACCATCATTGTGATCCCGGATACACAGCACTATCTCGGGGCAGCGACAAAGGCCACCCCGGACAGTAAGGAAGCGCTGACGAATCTTGTTTTTGACCGTTGGACGGACTGGATCGTGGAAAATCTCGATCGCCAGCGCATCGCGTTTGTGAGCCATGTCGGTGATATCGTTGACATCAACAATCGTGAACAATGGGCCTTCGCGAAGAGCATGATGGACAAACTGCACGGGAAGATTCCCTACGGTCTGACGGTCGGAAATCACGACATGAAAGCGATCGGCGATTCCAGTTTGTTTCAGGAAGTGTTCCCGAAATCCAGATTTGCGGAATTCGATTGGTATGGCGGATGTTTTGAAAAAGCCAGTGGGGATCCTACCATTTCCGGAAACAATGCCAACAGCTTCCAACTCTTTGAAGTGGGAGCGCTGAAATTTGTGATACTTCATTTGGAATGCAACGCCCCCGATGATGTTCTCGCATGGGCGGATTCGATTCTGGAAAAATTTGCGGATCGTCGTGCCATCATCACCACCCACATGGACCTCGGTCCTCGTGAAAAACCAAAAACGAACGAGGAGTACTTTTCGCTTCCAAAAGGTCGCATGACCTGGAAAAAGATGCACGGATCCCTTGGGAATACCTCCCAGCAAATGTGGGACAAGTGCTTCCGGAAACACCAAAATCTATTCTTGATCTGCTCGGGAGACCAAAGTAGAACCCAAGCGTATAGGCTAGATTCCATTGGCGATCACGGCAACGTCGTTCATGCGCTCGTGTCCGATTACGGCAGCGAAGGCCTTCGGGCAATGCGCTTTGTTCCCGCAGAAAACCAAATCCAAGTTCACACGTGGGATCCCATAAAAGGCAAGTTGTGCGAATCCACTAAAATCGTTCCCGATCGAAATCAGCATCAATTCACCTTGGAGTATCAGATGACACCTTGAGGAATGACAAAAGGTTGTAAGGGCAAGATAGGTGCGCTTGCCGCAGTTCTCCCGCAGCAAGCGCCCCTAACCGAACGGTGCATCGCCTCCATTGTGGTACCCATTGTGTGCCTGGATGTTCCTCGGCTTTTTCTCCGCTCGAAAATCGTTTCGGAGGATCTACAGTGATCGATGAGCGACGACTCCCCAACCTCTCGCAATCGGAAAAATAGGGTTCCGTCCGTTGTCATTGGGCGCAGGGGATTCCTAGGTTTGTTTCTTCCTTTTTGGGTTTTCTGCTGCGGTTTTTCCTCCCTCGGGGAAGACACGAACGGTCCGCTCAAAGAGCTCCGTGAAGAACGAGCTCGATTGGCAAAGAAACCCCGGCGACTCCTCATGAACAATGATGGATGCGACTGTCTCTTTTTCCCTTCGAATCAGGAGATAACGGAGGAAAATTTCCTCAAGTTGCGGACAACAGATCTCGCGAATACCCAGGTCGATTCGCTTTTCTACTGCACGATTAGCTCGGGATTCGGGAACTTCACTCACGCGACCAAGGTCGGGGCAGTGCTTGGTGAACCGCTCCCGGCACCCGATCAGGATGGCGGACGCCGCCGGAATGTCACTCGCGACCTGCTCGATCAGGGAACCGATCCCTTGCAAATGGTAACGCAGTTTGCCCACCGCAACAAAATGGAGAGCTTCTGGTCCATGCGGATGAACGACACGCACGACTCGGCGCACACTCCGGAAAACCCCTACTTTCTATTTCCCGCGTTGAAGAAGGATCATCCCGAATGGCTCATCGGTGATCCTGGCAATCGCACAAAACATGGGCGCTGGAGTTCTGTCAATTATGCTTTACCCGAGATTCGTGATCTCGCCTTTCGATACCTCGAAGAAGTCTGCAAAAACTACGATATCGACGGAATCGAATTGGATTTTTTCCGGCATCTTACCTATTTCCCGAGTGTGGCCAACGGAGGAAAGGCCTCCGATGAGGAGCGCGAAATGATGACGCAACTGATCCGTCGCATCCGCACCATGACGGAAAGTGAAGGGCTTTTGCGGAAACGCCCCATCCTGCTTTCCATCCGCGTCCCCGACTCGACCGGATTCTCCCGTGACATGGGACTCGACCTGGAGACCTGGTTGGCGGAAGGACTCGTGGACATGATGATGCTGTCGGACTACTTCCGTCTTCATCATTGGGATACCTCGATTTCACTTGGGCACCAGTATGGGATTCAGGTCATTCCCTGCCTCAGTGAGTCCCGCGTGAAGGGAGAGTCCCGTTTTCGGCGGCAATCGATCGAGGGATATCGTGGGCGGGCGGCCAATGCTTGGAGCGCGGGAGCTGATGGGTTGGAGATCTTTAATCTCTTCAATCCCAACTCCCCCGTGTGGAAAGAGCTCGGAGATCCGGAGGTCTTGAAACCATTGAGCAAACTCTATTTCGTGACACCACTCGATGGGAGCGCCAATCTCTGGATGGCGAACGGCGAAGACTACCGCGTCCTGCCTCTGCTGTCGCCCGGCCACCCCGAATTTTTGAAGACAGGGATCCCGTTTTCCACAGAGATCGTGGTCAGTGAAGATCCTGACACGGCGACAAACCGGACCGCCACGCTCCACCTGAATCTTCCGACGGTGGGACATCCCGGCAGGCTGGAGACTCGGCTCAATGGTCACCTTCTTGAGGATGGACTGATTCAAAAGGGATGGATCGATTATGCGGTTGCACCCGAAAACCTGGTTCTGGGGATCAATCGGGTTGACCTTCTCTTAACGACGGTCGCTTCGGAAGGGGCGGAGGATACTTGGACTGAGACCTACGACGGGAACGAGATCCCTCCAGACTCCTGGATGAGCGCGCTGCCGAAAATTTCTGAGGCGATCAAGATCGAGTCCAAAGAGGGGGCCTTATTGATATCGGACCAGGGAACGGTTTCGGGAGACTATCATTATTACTACAACGAGTGGGGAGCAAATCCGGCCACAAAGACCATTTTCGAAGCTCGTGTGAAGGTCGTGAGCGGATCCAGTTTTCTCATCTTTGGCAACGGACAGTCCGCCGAACGTCTGCGACTTTCTCCTGGCGAGATCGGCCTCCATCATAATCGGGGGAAAAAAGCGAGTCTGGATACGACGACTGATTTCCATCTCTATCGTTGCGAGATGCAGGACAACGATCTTCTTGTCTTTGTCGACGGAAAGCTCGCCCTCGATCTCACGGATCAAATGGTAGAGCGGAAAGAATATCCGAACCGGATCTCCTTCGGAGCCGCGAGCAGCAGCGAGGTCGGCGAGGCCTACTGGGATTTTGTCCGCTTCCGCACCAATGACGCTGGTTGTGTTCTCCGGGACATCGTAATCAGTACGAAATCTAATGCCCAGTGAGCTCCGCAGCGCTTCCAGTATTCGATCCGAATTTAGAAGGCGGTAGATCGGGATAGAATCTTTCCGCTTTGCGTAGGCTGGGGGCGGATCGGCGGGATAGGGCGGGCCTTTGGCCCTTGGTCGTGGTGAGGATTTTGTATTCCGGGGCGTTGCCCCGGTCTGGTATAGTGCGGGCCTTTGGCCCTTGCAGGCGGGGTGAGGATTTCTTCTGAAGGGCCAAAGGCCCGACTTAATTCCAGCCTGGGGCAACGCCCCAGGACTCAATATCCGCCTCTCGAAAAGGGCTGAAAGCCCGACCAATCCGACCAATCGATCCAAAGTATCCGCAAATCGGAACCAATTCCGCATCGATTTCCACCACTTTGGATCAGCGTGAACACTTGGATGCTACCGCCAAAACTCCGGGAGAACTGTGACCGTTTCAGTCTTTTCCTCCCGCACTCACCGCCAGCGGAAAAGATTCTTTGAGTGCGGTGCGGAGAGTGATGGCTTGGATCAAATACCAACGACGGTGGATGGATCGGCGTCAAGGATCGGAGGGATACAGAGCATTTCCCTCATTATCCAGAGGCATCCATTCCAGGTATTTGAAATGGCAGGGACCACCGGAATTCATGATTGCTAGCCCTTGGCCCGGGAAATCGTCAATCGTCGCTTCGAATTCGATAGTATCGTTTACCAAGACTATGATCCGGTTCCCATACGACCTCAGTTCCAGCTCGTATTCGTAGTCCTGAGGGAATGGAAGCAAGACGGGTTGGATCGGAATGTAGCTAGTCGGAAACCCGTTGGTGACTTCACGAACCCATCCGCCACCCATTCGAGAGCTCCCTTCATAGGCGTGGACCGAGATTTGGAACCCCTTCTTCCCCAGCGGGGCGTACGGAGTCCATCTCGTGATCAAATAAAGTGCGCTTTTGGCTCGCA
>JAGPCC010000044.1 GCA_018058245.1 Verrucomicrobiales bacterium | reverse complement strand
GCGAGCGTCGCCTCGAGCATCGTTCCATTCGGGTCCGTTCCGTAGAGACCCGACAACTCCACCGCGGGGGCAAACGGTGTAATGTTCCGCGCGACATTGGCGGCCCCTCCTGGGTAGCGGGACTCGCTCTGCACCTCCACAACCGGCACCGGTGCCTCGGGGGAGATCCGGGAAACACTGCCCCAAATAAACCAGTCGAGCATCACATCGCCCACAACGAGAATCCGCTGTGTTGAAAAGCGCACGAACAACTCCTCCGGTGATAGCACGTCTCCGCCCATAGTGGCCGCCATGCTACGACCTCGCTCCTAGGATTGCAACCGCGAGGAGTCAGTCAGACCTCCGAGGAAGAATCATCCGCCCCTGCGAAAATCGCGCAAGCACGATCAGTCCGCTGTGCCAGCCTACCCTCTTTGCTCCCCAGTTCTACCCTCTTTGCTCGAACCGCATGATCACGGAGATTTCGCCATTGACGGGCAGTGCCTATCTCTGGCTACCTTTCCGGATCATGAATCGACGTCGTTTCTTCTCCCAAACTGTTCCCCTCCTTGGGGCCTCCGCCCTCACTCCTTCACTGCTCGCCCAGGGAACCCCGCAGACTACTGCGGCCGCTGCGACCGCTGTCGCAGAGACCAAACTCACAGGGCGAATCCAAAAATCCGTCAAATTCAGCATGGTGAAAGCACCAGAACTTTCGCTGGTGGAACAATTTACCATGCTCCGGGAAGTTGGTTTCGACGGCACAGAGCTTCGTACCGAAAATCATCCCGACCTGAACAAATATCTCGAAGCGATCGAAAAATCCGGACTCAAAGTCCACGGCGTCGTCAATGCAGACAAACCCGATCTCGAAACCGCCGTGAAATTTGCCCATGACCTAGGCGGTTCCTCCGTTCTCTACGTGGCCCGTTATGACCACACCAGACCTCTCATGGAGAGCTGGAATGAAACCCAGGCAGTCATCCGGAAAGGACTCAGCGCCGCCGAGAACTTCGGGATCAAAATCCTCCTCGAAAATGTCTGGGCGGGTTTCATCATTAGCGCTTTCGACATGGAACGATACGTCGACGAGATCAATCACCCATCCTTTGGCGCCTACTTCGACATTGGGAACAATGTCCGATGGGGTGTGCCCGAACATTGGATCGAAATCCTCGGCCCCCGAATCGGAAAACTCGATGTAAAAGAATGGGACGAACGGAAGCACAAAACAGAGGGACTCAGTGCCGGATTTAGCTCCAAACTCGGGGAAGGAACGATCAACTGGGAAGGCGTGCGGAAAGCCCTCGTCGAGATCGACTACGAAGGGTGGGCCTCTGCCGAAGTCGCCGGAGGCGGAAAAGAACGCATGGCCGACATCTCCCGCCGCATGGATCTCGTTCTCGGATTGAGCTGAATCCCTTCGTACTAACGATAAATTGATACTTTCGACGTAATATTTTCTTGGAAAGCAGTTGGTTTTTCTTCAAAATGAGGAAACCTAGAAATGGTCCTACCGGCACTACCCTGATCTCTCCCTGGCAATTCGATTCTGACCACGGTCGACCGTATTACCTGCAAAAGGATTAGGCAGCTTGCCGGAATGAGGTCCGCAAACTGGTTTAGAATCGATGAAACTGTATATTGGAAATCTGTCTTATGACACCTCGGAGTCGGATCTGCGCGAATTTCTCTCCGCGTATGAACCGATAGTCGACTTTCACATGCCCCTTGACCGGGAGACTGGACGTCAACGTGGTTTTGCTTTTATTACCCTCTCCAGCCGTGAGATGGGAGAGGCAGCCGTAGCCCAACTCGACGGTGCAGACCTAGACGGTCGGAACCTGCGAATCCGCGAGGCAGAAGATCGCCGCGCAGAAGGTGGTGGCGGCGGCGGTGGTGGCGGTGGCCGCCCACAACGCAGTGGTGGCGGCGGCGGCGGTGGCGGTGGATATGACCGTGGCGGCGGCGGAAAAAGCTATGACCGCAGTAGTGGTGGTGGCGATGGCTACGAACGTGGCGGTGGTGGTGGATATGATCGTGGCGGCGGTGGATATGATCGTGACCGCCGTGGCGGTGGCGGTGGTGGTGGTCGTCCTCGAGGGGATCGCGACAGCAGAGGCGATCGCGGAGACAGAGGCGATGATCGAGGAGGAAAGCGCTATCGCAGCCTCTGAGACTACCTTCTGCGGCAACCTAATTTTTTTTGCCTTGGCGCGTTTCTAACGCGTCAAGGCTTTCGTAAATCATCCTAGAGTATTCTCCCTCACTCTAAATCGGATAACTTGGAGATTCCTAAACAATATGATTCCTAAAATACCGTTTGATCGCATCAACTGGGTTTCGAGCATCTTTCTGATCGTCACCTTCTTCACCGCCCTCATCGGGGCACCGCTCTACATCTATCACTTCGGACTGGATGCCTTTCAGGTGAGTCTTTTCGTTTTCTACTTCATCGCCACCGGCATGAGCATTACGCTCGGTTATCACCGCCTCTTTGCCCACAAAGCATTTAAAGCGTCCAAACCGGTAAAGCTCGCAACGCTGCTCTTTGGTGCCAGCGCCTTTGAAGATTCTGCCCTCGACTGGTCCTCGGACCACCGGGAACACCACAAGAATGTAGATCACGTAGATGATGATCCCTACAGCATCGCTCGCGGATTTTTCTGGGCTCACATGGGCTGGATCTTCTTCAAACTCTATCCCCGCCCTCTCGCCAATGTCGCAGATCTCAAAAAAGATTCCCTCGTGATGTGGCAGCACAAGCATCACCAGATTATCGGTTTCCTCTTCGGAATGGTGCTTCCTGCCGTTCTCGGATTCCTCTACAACGGCTGGCAGGGTGCTCTCGGGGCATTTCTTCTCGCCGGCGTGACACGTCTGGTTTGTGTGCAACACTGCACCTTTCTCATCAATTCGCTGTGCCATACGATGGGCAATCGCCCCTATGATTCTGGAACGAGTGCCCGCGACAGCTGGCTCATGGCCATCTTTACGTTTGGAGAGGGGTATCACAACTATCACCACTCCTTTCAGCACGACTACCGCAACGGCGTGAAACCTTGGCAGTGGGATCCTACCAAATGGGCGATCTGGACGCTCTCGAAACTCGGTCTAGTCACGGATCTACGGAGAGTTCCCGAGGAAAAAATCGTCCTTGCCGAGTTGCGCGAGATGAAACACCAAGCCGAAACCCAGATCGCCGACTCGAACGAACGGAAAATCACCTGTTCGACTGGGCAGGAAGCCTACGATAAGCTCCTCCATCTCTCGCAACAGCTCTCAGACAGCTATCAGGAACTGGAAAATGCGCTCAGTGACCGGATCAAAATCACAGGAGAAATGATCAGCCATTGGCGTGAAATCAGCTCTCAAGTGGGAGTCCAGCTCACACGCCTCCGCGCCCTGCAACCTGCACTTTCTTAAAATGGTGAGTGAGCGCTTAGGATGGGACTCCGATTTCCTCTGCACCGTTCACTCCTTTCTCCTTCCCTCATGTCCGTTACCATCCCCCTCAAAACCACTGTAGAACTGGGTGTAGTCCCTACCCATATCAAATTTGTCGGTGGACTTGCCCCCGATGAGGCGGGCCGTCTCCCCCGAGGTGAGGACGGTATCCTGTGCGTCGTGACGGAGATGTCGCAGTTGAAATCGACGAGTCCGGTCCGCATTCAGAGCGCTCAAATTACCATTTTCCCGGGAGTGGACGCGGGGGACACCGAGGAACTCATCACCGAACTACGCGCTCTCGATCTCGCCGTTCACCTCATCATGATGGTCGGCGGGGCAGATCCAATGAACCCTGCGGACGAAGATGCCGTGGTTGCCATGCTCGTTTCAGGAATCGAAGTGGCGAAAAAACACGGGATCACCCAGGTCGCATCGACCTCGATCGAAGAGTGGATGAAACCGGGGGCGACTCCGAAGATCGGAGTGGCGTTCGATGCTGCCGTCGCACAGAATGTAAAAGCCCACTGCCGAGCCTATCGCGAAGCCGACTTGGCAAACAGTTGCGTGAAGAACTGGCATATCGAATTCCTGCGTGGCGGAGAGTTTCAGACCTTTACCGATGTGGCGAAGTGCTGGGAGTTTGTAAAAGCTGCCAACGTCGAGCTTGGCACCAAATTTTTCAAAATCATGGTCGATGCAGCCCATTGCGGTGATTCGACCCTCAACATCCCGGAAAACGAGGCCCTGATAGCCGAGATCGCCGCCTCCGATGAAATGGGGATGTTCCATGCCTCTTCGAAAACGACGCGAGGTTGCCTCAGCACTGACGACGGCTGGATCGGGGCGCTCCTCACTGCCGCAGCAAAGACCGGAAAACTGGAATACGTGTTTGTAGAGATTTTCCATCACGAAGACCCCGCCCTGGAGGGACTCCGCCAACTCGATCCCGGGCACGGTCTCGATACGCGAGATGGCCGAACCTACGGTGAAACCGTCATCGACGGACTCGTCTCGGTCGCCCGTCGGCTCAACAACCTCGTCCTTCGGGGTTTTTTAAAAAACTGAGACCGGCAGACTGCTACTCCTCCGTAGTGATCTTCTTGAGGAAGGATCGGTGCGTGAGGATCCTGAGGCCCAGATCCATTTCACTGGGGGTCTCGAAGGTGTAAGCATTTTGGGCATATCGGAGAAACAATAAAATCGCCTCGGGATACCCACCTCCGAGGTCTTCCTCGACGACCTTTCCCAGGTCTCCCGAGCGGCTCAGCAATCCCGCACGGAACTCCGCGCCGTCCACCTGACTAGCCGTTTCACGGGCAATCAGGGACTCGCATCCAGAGAGGAGTTTTTCGCCGATCGACACCTCACGAGTAAGTTCGTAGAGATAGATGCCGCCAGCATCGTAGTCCTCGTGCAGATTCACCGCCCGATCAAATCGACGACCTTCGAGCACCGCCGCCCACACCGCAATGAGCGGGTGCGTCGTGTCTTCAAAACACCGATTCAAATCCGTCCCATCCTGGTCCCGTCGAATGTTTAAGCAGAACCCGGACGGGTTCAGACATGGGAAAATCATCACAGGCCGGGACCGCACCACCTCTGGCTGACTCTCGACCCATTCGAGCAGTGCCCAGACCGGGGCACACTCATCACCATGAACTCCAGCACTGAGATACAATCCCCCGGGAATGCCCTGAAGAGAACGCTCGTTTTCCAACACATAAACTGGGTAGCCGCCCGCTTTTGTGAGTTCTCGCATCCGGAGTCCCATTCGCTCCGCGACCGCGCTCCAGCGGCGGCAGAGGAATTCGTAGTCGTGCCCGGAAAAGGAACCCATTTTTTACTCCCAGTTTTCAGAAAAGAATCCCGCCGTCACAATCCGTCCCGGGGCAAAGGCATCCGGATCCTGATCCATTGAGATCACAGCCCAATCCGGCAGCTTTGGGTTTTGGAGCGAGTTAGTATGGTCATGTCCCTCTCGAAAGGTCAATCCACTGTTGATGACGACATACCGGTCGGGATTAAGAGGATTCGGAAAAACGAAGGTCGGCAAATGATCGGCGGTCGAGTAGCTCTTCCCCCGGAACTCGAACGAGTCCTTTTCCCACTTGATCGGCAGACGACCTACGATCTCCGCGATCAGTGGATTCGATTCTGGATCGCCCCAGAGTACAAGATTCGACTCCGCAAGATCTTCCGAGTTCACCTCGCTGACCGGCTTTTCCCGCAGACTTCCCCGCATCAGGGCCTTCCAACGTGAGCGGAAATGATCTTGCTCGAAATTCACCCATCGGGCGAACTTCGTCGAAACAGGAGTTTTTTCGGGCCCCACGACCAGAAAACGGGAAACAAAGGCATCATCGATCGGCCCCTGAATCCCCGGGCGCTTGGATCCGGCAGCAGGTTCGCCCCACTCCCATTTCCCGTCTCTTTCGATCAGAGCAAGAGCGTTCACCGCGAAATCTGCCTTCCCCGCCTCGACGACCTGGTCACCGATCTGCACCGTGATCCCGGAAAGATCGATCCCATGACTCGGAGTGAGTTCGAAAGAGGTCACTCCGCTCAGATTCACCTGAACTCGGTGCTTCTCCTGATCCCATTCTGCATGAACCCGGGAATCTTCCCAATGTTTTTTCAGACCCGTCAGGCGGATCCAGTCATAACCAGGGTACCGGAGTGTCGGGGTTTGCCATTCAATGCTTTTTGCAGGCAATCCCCGGCCCGCCTTCCAGCATTCTCCCAGCCAAACGCGGATTTCATCGACTGCCTCCTGGTTGTAGCGGTGCTCCATGCCGAGACCAATGACCTGCCGCAGCTTGAATCCCTGTTCCGCGAGCACCGAGTTCATGAGCTCCGCCGAAGCACGCTGCTTGTCCTTTTCACCCGAATAAGAGAGCAGAGGGACATTGAAAAAATTTCGCGCATACTCCGGCACATCATAAAGTTTCCACAGCGTCTGCTCATACACGGGGGGAAAAGTTTCCGGCGTGAGTCCCTGGTACTGCTTCGTCTCTGCAAACCCGGCCCCCGGAGTGACCCCGCAAAAGCGATCCGGATAATGCGCCCCGAGATGCCAGGCCCCGGCACCTCCCATGGAAAAACCGGCGAGGAGGATGCGGTCCGGGTCGATCTTGTAATCCGCCATGACCGCCTCGATCGCTTCGAACACGTCGATCTCACCGGCATGCTTCCACCCGACACATTGCCTCCCGAACGGATACAGCACGATCGCCTCCTTCGGGTCCTTCAGAAAACCACCAAAAGCCGCGCCCTTCGTGCGGCATTGATTCAGGAAATGAAGGTCCGTCGTCTTATCGCCTCTCCCGTGGAGCCAGACGAGGAGGGGCACCGGAACAGAAAGATCCAGAGATTCCGACACCTCCAGTCCGTAAGGTTGGTAGGAATCATCGATTTTTGACTGATATCCCCGCACAATGAGTCCCTTTTGCTGCAACCAGGAAAGCGACGCCCCTGCTTCGATCTCCCGATGGCGCTGATCGGCGAGATCCAGTAAATCGGTCGCAGTCGAAAGATTCTTTTCCGCATAGAACTCCTGATGCTCCAACGCAAAATCCACCGCCTTCACAAGCACCCCGACGTCGGCCGCGTGATCCTGACGGTCAATCTCCCAAACTCGATCCCGAAAAGACGCCACGCGAGTTGCCAGGGCATCCCGTGTCTCGTCGGGAACCACCAATTCGCTCACCGGAGGAAGCACACGCGGGATCGGCGCGATGGCTTTCTCCTCAGATCTCCCCGTCCCCTGAAAAATCGCAAACGAGAGGGAAATTGCCGCCAGCAGCTTCCCTGGGGTGCCGGGGTCGAGCGAGAAAAGTGGATTTCGAGCCAAGGTTTTCATGTATTTGTGAAGTTTCTACGACCACCATGCGGAAAACAAGGGCGCAAGTAGAGGCAAATCCTCCCTTTCCGCAGCCGGGTCGGATTAGTCTGAAAGGCTCCTAAACCCGATCTTCTGTAAACGGATCGATCCAGGCAATGACCTTTCCACCCTTCAGGAGTGCTTTGTATTCCGTCGGGAATTTTCCGAAAATCGTCTTCACTTCAAAATGCACCGTCACCGTATCGTAGGTTCCGGAAAACTCGCCGCCTACTTTCTCCGACCCGTTCCAGCGGAAAGAAGTCGTCTCCTCCAAAGTCACACTCGCCGCTTCACCGTTCCGCAAACTAGCCTTTACCGGAGCAAACCGTGGGTCCCCGCTGGTATCCGCAGACTCCCCTGCCGCAGACGCAGCCGGTGCCGCCTTCCCCGTCAACAATGCGAGCTTCCCGGGATCAGCCGCGACCATCTTCCGGACTCGTTCCCGCTTTGTCTCGACCTCTTTTGTCTTAAATGCGACAAACTGGCCGTAGCGCGACTCGATCCGCTCTTTAAAGTCCGTCTTATCCACTGGCACTTGTGTGCTCATCCCTGGATTTGCCAGACTGGAAACTGTCAATTGGTCACCCAGCAGCCGCACCGGCTTTAGCGGCGTCCCCGGCGCGACGTTGCTCGAACCCGCGACCTGACCATTGATGACGAGTTGGAAAGGGATCGTTTCCTTTCCAAAAATTTCCGGCGGATACGCATTCGGCGGGACATTTCTCCACTGATCCACAATCGTGAGCAGCGGTAGGATCTCTGGCATGGGATAACGAACCTCGAGCGCCAGGTCCAGCTCAGACTTCGGAGGTGTCGCCGCAACAGGCTTCGGGGCGAGCGTCTTTGGTGGAGCAGTCACCACCGGGGGAGTCGCTTTCGTTTTCGGGGGCATCGGTACCACCGAATTTGCCCCTGGTTGGATGATGGCATTTTGATCCGCCATTTTCCCGCCCGCCCCTTCCAGAAGCGGTTTTAGATACGGATCATAGAAGAACCAGGCAGCGGCGATCAGACCGCAGACAACAAGGAGGATTCCGAGAAAACTTTTCATCACTTCAGACTTGGGGAAACAGATAGAACACTCTCACTTTTTACCTCTCCAGTGCAGGAATGCAAGTCTCGTGAACCCCCGCCCGATTCAGCGCAGAAGCGGAACCTGCTCTCCCCTCCTGAACCGCGCCGGAGAACCGAAAAAGTTCTTGGATCGAGCCCGAGTCCACTTTGGAAACTCGATTGCCCTATGAAACTCACCTGCAAAGGCAGTACAGGACAGCAAAAATGGCGTGAAGTGGGCCGGAATAAGCGTTCTCCCTGCCCCCTATTCTGTTGCCGAGAGAGAACGGATACGAATGTTTCGATAACCCACTTTCGATTCAGGGTCTCGCCCACCTTGAAGTGAGATCGTTTCTCCGACGTATTCTTTGGTCAGTTCCACCTCTACCGCCTCGGTGCCATCGATCCACGTGGTCAATCGGTTCCCTTTTACTTGGATCCGAAACGGAGTCCAAGTATCATCTTTGATAAGGTTACTTTCCGGCGAGTGGCGCTCTAGCGGAGAACCCGGACTCATCTGAAATATTCCTCCGGTATAGGTATCACCCCAGAATACTTTTTTTGAACCTATGATCGCAAATTCGAAGCTACCGGGCTTGGTATCAAAAAACAGAACGCCTCCGTTTCCGTTGTCACTGGTGATGATTTCTCCTTCCATCAGGAACTCTTTATGCGGAAAGGGAGTGATGATCGGGCTGGAATTCGAGGAGTAGAAGGCTCCCGAATCCACACTCCAATTTTCAAGATCACGACCGGTCCAGCCGATGAGGCCCTCTTCCTTGGTCAATGCGGTCCAGTTCCCCTCGACGGCTCCTTTGTCCACCTCAGGCATCGCTACCGCGACCTCGGTAACGTCCGTTGTGCCCTGTTCCGGAATCAATCGACCGACCGTCTGAGTGCGATAGTCCCTCACCGCGAGCGCGACTTCGATTTTTCCCCCTTGGGTGAGCCCTTTCTCCACCAACTGGAGGGATTGGTCCAACTTTCCGGCGGCATCCATTTCCAAATCGGCGAGTGCTTTCCGGAAGGTCTGATCGAGGGAGGCATGTTGCTCCAAAAGACCCTCCAGTGACTCGGGCAAGGGAAGCGGCTCAATTTCCACCTGCCCCATCATTGGAGTCAGGTATTCCGTGTAGTCGTTGAGGTTCTTGAGCACTACTTTTGCCTGTTCTACGGCATCCAAGTTTCCTTTCGAAATGGCAGTTTCTTTCGTTTCGTTGAGCTTGTTCCGATAGCTGACGATCAGTGCACCGATCATTTTTTTACGATAATCGCGATAGGAGGTAAGCCGGGATAGAAACTCCGGATCGTTAGGAATCAGGCGATCCGATGCAGCGGCGGGTTCCGAATCATTCGCGACACTCACGGCGGCTGGGGACAGAGTTGGCTCCGGAAACGAGGGAGGTATCGGGGAAGCTCCGGATTCGGCTTTCGGCCCGTCCGTTGATACCAATTGAGGAGCAGACCCCTCTGCAGAACGGATCCCCGATGAATTGTTAGCCCCGGAAACCGCTACTGGCTCTCGTGAAGCCAACGGAATCTCCGGAATCTCCGGAATCTCCGGCGCTGCCTCCGGTTCGATTCTCGGTGGGGCCGCCGAGGGAAGGGTCGGCGCGGTCGGTCGTTCTGCAAGGAGGGTCGCGGAGGGTGTTTCTTCGCTCTTTCCAGAAACACCGCTGCGGAAGTAGAGGGCGGTGCCACCGATGATTCCAACCGCAACAGAAATCCCGACAACAATCGCGCTTCGAAACCTGGACGCAACGGAAATGGGGGGCCTCTGGGAAGTCGGCTTGGCAGAATCAGAGTTCGATGGAGCAAGCTGAAATACTTTTCCGGATACAGCCGGTTTTGCCGCACCCGAATCCTGATGAGGTTCTATTCGGGTAATCGGGGCGCTCTGGAGTTCATCCAGCTTGTTTCGAAACTCCACGGCGCTCTGGAATCGTCCGCCGGGATCACTTTCCATGGCGACGGAAATGATATCATCAAAGCGATGATCCAGCTCGGAGTTGTGTTCAGACGGAAGTTTGAACATCCCCCGCGGCAGTTTTCCCGTGAGCATGCGATAGAGCATGACGCCCACCGCGTAGAGGTCTGCACGATGATCCGGCACTACTCCGAATTCCAAAGATTCGGGGGCAATGTAATCCGGAGTGCCCATGGTCATGTTCGTCAAGGTGAGTCCGGACATCTCAGCCGCATCTCCTCCAAATTCCTTGGCGAGTCCGAAGTCGGCGATTTTCACCCGCCCTTCTCTGCTGATGAGAACGTTTGCCGGTTTGATGTCACGATGCAAAATGCCGTTGGAATGGGCGTAATCGAGAGCATCGAGCACGTGAGAAACGATCGCGACGGCGTGATCCGGATCTACCTGGCCACCGCTGGCAGCGATGTATTGTTCGATGTCCATGCCATCGATAAACTCCATCACGAAGTAGAGATGACTACCGGAGGTTTGCCCAAAATCGTAGACGGAGATGATCGCGGGATGGTCCAAATTGGCCATCGAGCGAGCCTCCAGCTTAAAACGCTCAGCGTATTGGAACTCATCATCTTCCGCGATGAGCGTCTCGGGAAGTACCTTGATCGCAACAGTACGCTGTAGAGTGGCCTGCCGTCCCCGATAGACAGCACCCATGCCACCACGACCCAATATCGATTCGATATCATACTGCGGTAGAAATTGCTGCAATTCCTCCACAGTTGGCGGTGTCCAACCCAACTGCCCCTGAAGGTTTCCATTCACGGATGACGACATAAACGGAGGCTAGGCAACAGGGGAAGTGCTTGCAACCAAAAAGGAATGAGGAATCTCCCCGACGATCCGAACCAGCTCTTCGGGCAGAGCTCGACGCCCTCCCACCTCTTCGCTCTGCCTCCCGGATCACCCGTGCTATGCTCCTTGCAAAGAGGCCTTGGACCGTTACCTTTACGGCTCTCTGCTCTTTTTGTCGGAACAATGGACCTCCTCACCCTCATTCTGGCCACGGCCACCTTCCTCTGCGGGTTTATCCTCGCGGTGAGGTCCTTGCGTTCGGAGAGTGCGGTTCCACACGGGCTGAATATCCCGCTGGCGATCGTGGGTCTGATATTCCAAAGTCTGTTTTTGCAGATTCGTGGCGAACTTCACGGGCGCTGTCCGATCACGAGCGGGGCGGAGATCCTGGTTTTTGTAAGCTGGAGCATCGTAATCATGTATCTCGTTCTGGGGAAGGCGTTCCGCCTCTCGCTTCTTGGGGTTTTTACGATGCCGATGGTGTTTCTTTTCCAATCGATCGCAATTGTTCTCCTGTTGATCCATGATCCCGGCGCTCGCCCCCCCCAGGCACTCGATCCTTGGCTGGAACTCCACGCCGCGATGTCCCTCCTCGCCTACGGTGCCTATGCTCTCTCGGGAGTCGCGGGGGTGATGTATTTTGTGCAGGATCGACAACTCAAGAGCCACCATCCCGGTCGACTTTTTTATTCCATGCCGCCGATTCGCTACCTGACCGCTGCTCTCGTGCGCTTGCTGGTGATCGGGACGATTTTACTCACCATCGGGTTGGTGGCAGCGTTCTTGATGAAGGAAAAACCAGGGATCCACCACCTCCTCGTCTCTGGAGCGGTGTGGGTCGCCTATGTTGCCTTCCTCCTCGTGCAGTGGGCGAGGAGTTTGCCCCCAAAACAGCTCGCGGTCTCGGCGATCATCGTATTCACCTTTGCGCTTTTGACTCTTGTTGCGCTGTGATTTTGTAAACATTTCCACTCTCCTGAACGGTGTCTATTTTCTGCATAGGTGTGAACCACAAGACCGCTCCGATTGAAATCCGGGAGCGACTCGCATTTCCGGAGAAAGCGGTGCCCGACCATCTTCGGGAAATCTGTGGGACCTGCGGGATCGCCGAGGTGGTAGTCCTCTCGACCTGCAATCGAGTGGAGATCTATGGGAGTGCGGAGGACACCTCGGGAGCGATCAGCGGTTTGACAAATTACCTGATCAATCATTTTGCGGTTCGTCCCGGCGAGGTCGAATTTTACGGCCATGAGGTGGAAGCGGCGGCTCATCATCTTTTTGAAGTAGCGAGCGGTCTCGACTCGATGGTGCTCGGTGAAACGGAGATTTTTGGACAGATCAAAAAGGCCTATGCGACCGCTCAATCCACGGGGACAACGGCCCGACGGATGAACAAGCTCTTTCAGCAATCCTTCACGGTCGGCAAGCTGGTGCGCACCAGCACCCGGATCCAGCAGGGATCGACCTCGGTGGGAGCGGCGGCAGTGGATCTCGCGGAAAAGATTTTCGGAAATCTCGAGGGCTGCCGTGTCATGATCATTGGCGCCGGCGAAATGAGCCGTACGACGGCCCAGAGTCTGCTCTCGCGGGGAGCAAAGAGCATCATTGTCTCAAATCGCAGTTACGATCGGGCGGTAGAGTTGGCCGAAGAACTCAAGGGTCGTGCGGTCCGCTTCGATGACTGGGAAAACTCGCTCGAAGAGGTCGATATCATCGTTTCCTCCACCGCCGCTCCCCATGTCGTGGTGACTCGCGAGACGATTGAGCGGGTCATGGCTCGCCGCCGTGGTCATTCGCTCTTTCTCATCGACATCGCGGTACCGAGGGACATCGAATGCGAAGTGAACGAGATCGACAACGTATATCTTTACAACATCGATCAACTCCAGCAGATCGCGGAGGATGGGAAAAGTCGGCGAGAAAAGCAGATCGCCATCTGTCGCGATGTCATTGGCCGCTTTCTGAGTGAAAAAGGAATTGAAGCGCTCGCCGCTGTACCCGAAGGACGGGAAGCCCGCGCGAAGGAATCCGACCGTCCCGGCGACTCAGGGCGTCCTCTCACGAATCCATGACCGAACAACTGATCCTAGGAACCCGCGGCAGTGAACTGGCACTCGCCCAGGCAACAATGACCCGTGCCGCTCTCGCCGCCGAGGGCATCGACTGCCGTATCGAAGTGATCCGCACGATCGGAGACAAACGCCCGGACCTGAAACTGAGCGAGTTCAGCCTCGGGGAGAATCCGATCCTCGACAAAGGGATCTTCACGAAAGAACTGGAGGAAGCTCTTCTCAAAAAGGAAATCGACTTCGCGGTACATAGTCTGAAGGATGTGCCCACCGAGCTCGCGGATGAATTCGAAATTTGCGCGACGCTGCCGCGTGCGGACATCGCCGACGTGATTCTGACAACTCAACCGGGTATTGCCGATGACCTGACCCTCTTAAGTGGAAGGGTTTTCGCGACCAGTTCGGTCCGCCGAGCTCGTCAACTCGTCTGGATCTGTCCAGAAGTCACGGTGGTGGATATCCGCGGGAATGTCCCCACGCGAATTCGCAAGCTCATCGAAAGCAAGGAGTGGGACGGCATCCTACTGGCCCGCGCCGGAATCGAGCGACTCGGGATTTATACCCCCGGTGAATCGAGCTTCGAGTTTGAGGGTCGCACCGTCTATGCGACCGAGTTGGCCGCCGATGTCTTTCTCCCCGCAGCCGGTCAAGGAGCTGTCGGGATCGAAATCCTGAAAGAGAATACAGTCGCGAGAGCAGCGCTGGAGCGGATCAATCACGCCCCAACCTTTTGCCGTGTGACGGCGGAGAGAGCTTTTCTAGAACGGCTCAAGGCAGGCTGTCAAACCCCGGTCGGAGCACACACCTGGTTTGAAGACGACGGTGCGACCCTTGCCATGGCCGTGCGGGTTTTTAATGAGGCAGCTCCAGATTCGGAACCTTTTGTCGCCGAAGTGAGAGGGGCGGCGACGAGTCCCGGTTTACTGGCAGAGCAATTGATAAATTTGAAAAGCGATCCGAATTACCGAAACCAACTAACCCTTGACAAGTGATTTTCGCGACGTTCTTTTGAACATGGATCAGTCCAACAACTCTCGTTGCATCAGCCTTTTCGCGGGAGCAGGAGGCTGCTCGCTTGGGTTCAAGCGAGCGGGTTACGATGTTCTCTTGGCGATCGATAATGATCAGCCATCATGCGAGACTTATGTTCGGAATTTTCCGGATGCCGAAGTGAGGAATCTCGATGTGAGGCAAGTCGATTGGAGAGCATTGCTGATAGAAAAGAAGCTCGCTCCCGGGGAGCTTGATGTCTTGATCGGCGGACCGCCTTGCCAGGGCTTCAGCACTGCCGGGAAGCGGTTCTGGGATGATCCGAGAAATGACCTTCTCAAGAGCTATGTGAATGCCCTAGAAGCGATCCGGCCAAAGTGGTTCATGATGGAAAATGTCGAGGGACTTCTGACCATGAACAACGGAGAATATCTACTCTGTGCGGTGGAGGCCTTTGTTAGAATCGGTTATCAAGTCCGCCTTGAGAAGGTTTATTCTCACGAATATGGCGTACCGCAACGTCGGAAGCGCGTCATCATTGTTGGTAACAGTCTCGGAATTGATTTCCATTTCCCAGTTCCGACAACTCCGATCAGTGGAGCCATTTTTCGCGATTCACGCAATACCTTTGATTTGGCGGTAAGTGACTTGCCGCCGCCAATTGCGGTTGCCTCGTGCGGAGAAGCATCGAACTCGTATCCGCAGGGACACCATTTCATTCCCCAAACCGGCGTCAACCAACAGCGAATCCAATCTCTTCTTCCGGGCCAGACGATGAAGGATTTGCCGGACGAACTTCAGCATGATTCTTTCAAGCGCCGGGCATTCCGCCGAGTGAAAGACGGCACGCCCAGTGACAAGCGCGGTGGGGCACCAAGCGGTCTAAAACGTCTGATCGCTAGCGAACCCAGTTTGACGATCACCAGCGCATCGACACGTGAGTTTGTTCATCCGACAGAGGATCGGTGTCTCACGTTGCGGGAGTGCGCTCGACTTCAGGGATTTCCCGACGGTTTCGAGTTTTCCGGTTCCGCAGCCGACCAAATTCAACAGATCGGCAATGCCATTCCCCCGATGTTAGCCGAGGTATTCGCCCGCCACATTCGGCAGAATCTTGGGTTCGAGTCATCAGATCAAAAAGCTACGGGGACACTGCTTGGGTTTTCACTGACGAAAGCCGTTGCCATGAGCCCGTCGCTGCGACGCACCCACCTACGTCTGGAAGAAATTTCCACTCAGCCTTCTCTTTTCACCTTGTAGATCATGGTGTCGACAAGCACAAAAACGCTTTTTACGAAGCTGAAAGTCTTGGGTGCGGGGGGGGCCAAATTGGAACTGTCGAATGCGCAAATCCATTCCCTACTCCAGCTTTCCTGCCTGGATCTGGGATGGGACATCGTGGAAGATCTTGGTCTTTCCACCGTCGTTTTGCCTGATCCAGAATATTTCAAGGTGCGACTCGAATGGTTTGAACGACGCGACGCGAATGAAGAGATCGGAAACGATGTATTGCTGAACGCTGTTCAACGAGGGATCAACAAGAATGCGGATTTCGGATTGTTCATTCACAATCTCGCGACACTTCACAAGAGGCGCTTGAAGTATAGGCGGATACTCAGTGAGCAGCCCCGGCCTACGATGGATCAAGTCGGACCTCGCAGCCTTCTTGAGTACGGGCTGATCGATGCGGGACTCCTCGCGTCTTGGATCATTTGGAGAAAATGGATCTTTGACATCGACAATCGATCCGGGCAGGAGACCGGGTATCTCTTTGAGCCGATTCTTGCGAGTTGTATTGGAGGTGAACCGGTCGGATCAAAAAATTCGCTCGTGAGGCGTATTTCCGCAGGTGAAGACGTTATCGGAGGTGGAAGGCAGATTGACTGTTACGTCGCCTCGGATAGGACGGCCTATGAGTTCAAACTCCGAGTGACCATAGCCGCGAGTGGACAAGGACGATTTGGCGAAGAGCTATCATTTCCTGTTGAATGCAAGGCGGCCGGCCTCACTCCAATACTTTTAGTTCTGGATCCCACTCCGTCCAACAGGCTGACCGAACTATCTGCCGCGTTCGAGCATCAGGGCGGTCAAATTCTGATTGGTGAGGAAGCTTGGAGGCATTTGGAAGAGAAGGCGGGTCCGGTCATGGCTGCGTTCATTGATTGCTACATCAAGCCTCCGCTAGAACGCATGGCGTGCTTCGACGAAACAAAGCTTCTGGACATCGCGTTGTCGTGGGATGACGACAAGATCGTAATCTCGGAGCCATCCAGCGAATATCGAATCAACCGACAAATTCAATGAGTAAAAAAACAGGAATCTGCTACCTCGTCGGGGCTGGTCCGGGAGATCCGGGCCTCATGACCTTGCGTGGAAAAGAATGCATCGAGATCGCCGATGTGATCGTCTATGACTATCTTTCCAACGCGGAATTTCTCCAATGGGCGAAACCGGGAGCAGAGAAAATCTACGCGGGTAAAAAATCCAAGGATCATGCGATTCCGCAGGGAGGGATCAATCAACTCCTCATTGATCGAGCCAAGGAGGGCAAGATCGTGACTCGACTAAAGGGCGGCGATCCTCTCATCTTCGGGCGGGGAGGAGAAGAGGCCGAGGAGCTTCAGGATGCCGGGATCCCATTTGAATTCGTTCCGGGGATTAGTTCTTCGATCGCGGGCCCGGCGTATGCGGGCATTCCCGTGACACATCGGGATCATTGTTCCCAGTTGACCATTTTTACCGGACACGAAGATCCGAACAAGGCAGAATCGTCGATGGACTACGCCCAGATTGCGAAAGCTCCGGGCACAAAAGTGATGCTGATGGGAGTCGAGCGACTCCCCATCATCACCCAGGCGATCTTGAAAGAGGGGGGGGATCCAAAGCTCCCGGTGGCTCTCGTGCGCTGGGCGACGACAGGCCAACATCGGACCATCACCGGCACCCTCAAGACCATTGCGAAAATTGCGGAGGAGTCAGACTTTAAAGCACCCGCCGTGGCCGTGTTTGGCACGGTCGTGAACTGCCGGAAGAAGTTAAACTGGTTCGAGAATCGTCCGCTCCGCGGGAAGCGTGTCGTGGTGACCCGGACTCGGAATCAGGCGAGTGAGATGAGCCGCCGCCTCCGAGACCTCGGTGCCGATGTCCTCGAGATGCCGACAATTCGCATCGAACCATCGCAGGGCGACGAGGCAAAGGAGTTCGCTCGTCTCGTCGTGGATGCCCACACCTATGACTGGCTGATTTTCACCAGTCCCAATGCGGTCGAGTATTTCTTTAACGCCTTTTATCTGATTCGTTCCGACGCTCGGGAACTTGGCAATCCGAGAATCGCTGCGGTTGGTCCTGGTACGGCGGCGAAGCTGAAGGAATACCACATCGGGACCGACCTGATGCCGAAAAAGCATGTCGCCGAAGCCCTCGCGGAGGCCTTTGTCTCCGAGGTGGGATCGATCGAAAACATGACGATGCTCTGGGTGCGAGCAAAGGGGGCGAGGGACGTGATCTCTGCGAAGCTCACGGAGGCCGGAGTGATTCTGGACGAGGCCATCGCCTATCAGACGGTGACCGAGAAGGACGACCCGACCGGCGCGGTGAAACGATTTCAGGAGGACGGGGCGGACATCATCACTTTTACGAGTGCCTCCACGGTGGAGTGTTTTCTCGACCTGGGTCTCAGCATACCGGATGAAACGGCGATCGCGAGCATCGGGCCGGTGACTTCAGAGACGCTCGTCGAAAATGGCTATGAGCCCGATTTGGAAGCGAAAACGCACGACATTCCTGGCCTCGTCGCAGCAGTGGTGAAACTCTCCAAAGAGAAACTCTTCGGAGACGATCACCTCACGGATGATTAGACGCTTCTCTTGTTCGCTGACGTCCCAGGAATCACGAGACCGACCAGGAGGATCACGACAAAGAGCGACATCATCACAAAGGGAGGCATCCAGCGGAGGGTCGCGGAGAAGAGGATCACCGTCGCAGTGACAAATACCAACGCAGCAACAATGGCGGCAGGGACAAACTTTGCACGCGGTAGTCGGAAGAGATACAAAGCGATGAGCGCGATGACTGCCAGGAAAAAGAGTCTCGCCGGGAACGACCACACTTCGATGTAGCGACCGCTCTGAATGACGGCCATGGCTCGGGCGAGCACACTGGTTTCCGAGAGAACCTCGCCAGACGCCATGGTTATGCGGCGGTCTGCCGTGCGGTCGAATCCGATCACGACCAGGTTTTCTTTCAAGGAGTCGAATTTGGGCTGAAAATCCTGGAGGATACGCTTGGCGACTTCGTCGTCTTTTTCCCCCGTGTAGGCCAGCTCCTCTGCGGTCAGGGAAGTGAATTGATATTTCTCCCGTTGTTTCCCATCCTCACCACGGCGGAGACTGGTCATGTTCTGTGTAATGCCGCTGAAATTAGGCAAAGTCATCGTCCCATCGGCAGAGAGCGGGATGGTGTAGACCTCACCGACCTGAATCACCGGATGACTTCCGCTGAGGCGGAGGGTGATCTGATCGAAGCTGACGGCAGCATGGTTTGCGACTGCTGCGAGCACGACGGAGGGAACGATGGTCTCGCCCCGTTTTGCGACGAGCGGAATCTGAATGGTTTTTCCGCTGATGAGATCGCGTGATGACTCGATCGATCGAAACGCGGGAATCCCATTTTGCAGAATCTGCGGATCGGGAAAGCGCACCGTGCGAGTGAAGGCAAGGACTTGATCCGGTGTTCCGTCGACTTTGATCGTAGGGTAAGTGATCTCGCCCGCTTCTTTAGCCTGCTCGCCGTCATTGGAGATCGTCGTGGCAACGGTAAACTTCGGCAGCTGCATCGCGGCATCTTTCAAGGGGACAATGTCGGTCTGGTTGAGGACCAATTTTTCATCGAAGGTCGGTGTCGGGAGAAATACGACCGAGCGAGGATTCATTTTTCCGACAAACCCAAGGATGGTGGCAAAATCGAGACGAGACAATTTACCATCATTCACGATCGCTTCGTCATCTCCGATTTTCAGCGGTTCGTATCCATCGTCGATCCGCACGATCGAGATCGCCGGGTCTTTGAGTTTGTCTCCGGCATTACCGATGCAAAATTCGAGCCAGAAGTTATTCCCCTTGGAGAGGGCAGCGAGTTTTTGGCTCCGGAGATCCCATTCTCCGATAACAACGAGGATAAGGCCGAAGACGGCAAAGGTAACAAAGCGTTGGCGCATGAAGACAGGTGGTTCCTAAAAGTGAGAAATGAAGTGGAGTACAATGAAATTACAATTTCTTCACTTTTAACAGGTGGACTGGCTTCGTGCGTGGGTCAAGGGAGACAAAGTTGGTGGATTCACGCCATGTATAGACCTCCTCAAAGAGTACGTCCTCCACTTCAAATGGCTCATCCGCCGACAACCCGAGGGAGGCAAGGGGGAGATGGAGATTCGACTCCTGGCGGCGGTGAGGATCAAGGTTGACGACAATGATGACGTGGTCGGAACGATCATCCGACCATTTGTGAAAGGCGAGAATCTGTTCGTTGTCTGAGGGGATGAACTCCAGATTAGCGTACGATTGCAAAGCGGGATTCTTTCTCCGAGCGAGATTGAGGCGGGTGATAAAGGCCTTGATATTTCCCGGTTTGTTCCAATCGCGGGCTTTTAGCTGATATTTTTCGCTGTCGAGATATTCCTCCCGTCCGGGGAGAGGGACTCCTTCGCAAAGCTCGTAACCAGAATAGATGCCCCAAGAACTGGATAAGGTTGCAGCGAGCGCGGCACGGATCTTGAACATGGCCGGTCCGGCATGTTGGAGATGATGGGGAAGGATATCGGGAGTGTTCGGCCAGAAGTTGCCTCGGTAGTACTCCCGCATCTGCGTCTGTGTCAGTTCGGTGACGTAGTCGCGTAGCTCTCCTGCGGTCTCCCGCCAGGTAAAATAAGTGTAACTTTGGGTGAAGCCGACCTTCGCGAGAGCCTGCATCATTTTCGGTTTGGTAAAAGCCTCGCTCAGGAAGATTACCTCGGGTGCGACCGCGTGGATCTCTCCGATGAGCCATTCCCAGAACGAGACGGGTTTGGTGTGGGGATTGTCGACTCGGAAAATGCGAACGCCTTTTTCGACCCAAAAGAGCACGACATCACGGAGTTCGATCCAGAGGTCCTTCCAGTCGTCGCAATGGAAATCCAGGGGATAAATGTCCTGATATTTTTTTGGTGGGTTTTCGGCGTATTTGATCGAACCATCCGGTCGACGATAAAACCACTCGGCATGGTTGCGAACATAGGGATGATCCGGTGAGCAGTTCAAAGCGAAATCCAGCGCAATTTCAATGCCGCGAGCGCGGGCTTCGCCGAGCAGCCAGACGAAGTCATCGAGAGTCCCGAGCGCAGGTTCGACACTGCGATGCCCCCCCGCCTCCCCCCCAATGGCCCAAGGCGAGCCGACATCGTCAGGTTCGCAGGTCACGGAGTTGTTTTTCCCTTTTCGGTGAGATTTCCCGATCGGATGAATGGGCGGAAAGTAGACCACGTCGAATCCCATCGCAGCGGCATCTTCAAGACGGGGGATGCAATCGCGAAACGTCGAGTGACGGTTTGCCAGTCCCTCGGCACTGCGAGGGAAGAACTCGTACCAGGCGGAAAAGGCCGACAGTTTAGTCTCGACGACAACGGGGATATATTTTTCCCCGGTGGTGGCGAGGCTCCGATTTGGCCAACGACCAAGGAGGGCGAGAACCTCGGGTCTGTCGATGAGGGTAGGCACCTCTTTTGCCTCGGACTTCATCAACTTTGTCGTGAGATCCTCGATTGCTTCTGCGTCAGCGATTCCTTTCCCTGTGGCAGCACGGATCGCAGCCGTGTTGAGGATGACCCGGCCTTCTTCAATTTCGGTGGAAACGTCCTCTTGATCTCCACCGAGACGCCTTTTGAAGTCGTGGATCCAAGTGAGAAAATCATCCGCCCAAGCGAGGATGGCGACCTCATACTGACCCGTTTGTGCAAAACTCAGTTCCGCGATCCATCGATCGTTGTCGAGATGCCGCATGGGGAGTTCATTCCACTTCCTCGCACCTGCTTTTCGCCAGAGCAGTGCGGCGAGCACTTGGTCGTGCCCCTCTTTCAAAACATCGGCGGTGACGACGAGCATTTCGTCAACAACCCGTTTTGTCGAGTATCTCCCGCCTTCGACAAGAGGGGAAATTTCGGAAATAAAAACGGTCGGGGGGCGATTCGTGAGTTTAGCCATAAGCAGTTCAGTCGGTGGGCAGATTCCCGCTAACTAAAGGCCCAAGAGGGCTCCCGCCAAGCGCGATTTTCCCCTCCCTTTTCGGAAATTGCTCAATCGGAAATGCGTTTTCTCAATCCCTTTCGATCGGACCGGATTCGTTTTTGAAGCCGTGTTCTCGCCTTTGCAGCGCGGGACGGCTTCCGAGAGCGGTAGCGCTGCCGGGCACGATTGCGAGCCTTTTCGAGCTGATCCTCCGCAATCTTTTTCTCCAGGAAATCACAAAGCCGTTCCCGGGCGAGGGCACGATTCTTTTCTCTGGACCTGCTTTCTTGGCACTGCACCTCGTGACCAGTGGGGAGATGCTTCAAGTAGACGCAGGACGATGTCTTGTTGATTTTCTGTCCTCCGCTGCCGGATCCGAGGATAAATCGCTCCTCAAGATCCTCTTCCCGGACAGAAAGGAGGTCCATTCGCTGTTGTAGGTTATCCATTGATCAGGCGTGACAGAAGTGTGAAGAGGGTTGACTCTCCCAGCATACCCTATTGATTGATAGAATTCTATGAAACGTGAACTTTCGGATGTTGATCGTGCTCACTCCGCCTATACCAAAACCTCTCTCGCATTTTATGATTGGTGGGTGCTCGGGGTATCGACGCCGAGAATCTGGAAATGCGATCTCGAAAAACTTCTCGACTTGTATCGAACGCATCTTTCGGGAAATCATCTCGAAGTGGGAGTGGGTACCGGTTACTTCCTTGCGGAAACGCTGCCGGCGGGGAAACCTCGCATCGCCCTGCTCGACATCAATCGAGACTGTCTCGACAAAACCGCGAAGCGCATCGCTGCGTTTTGTCCGGAGATCATCCAAGAGAACGTCCTCGAACCGCTGGATCTCAAGATCACGCGATTTGACTCCCTCGGGATGAACTACCTACTGCACTGTCTCCCTGGACGACTTGAGGGAAAGGCAGGGAAAACGATCGACCATCTCATTCCCTTCCTCCACAATGACGGCGTCCTCTTCGGCTCCACCGTTCTAGGCCTAGATATTCAGCGTCCCTTTCTGGCGAGGATGTTGATGCGGTTCTACAATCGCAAAGGCATTTTTTCGAATTCCCAGGATTCACTTGGTGGAATCATGGAAGTGCTTTCGAAGCGGTTTCGCACCTTCAATGTGGAAGTGTGCGGTTGTGTCGTGCTCTTCTGGGCAAAAGGTCTCCGGGAAGGCTATCGGAACGATCCCGGCGATCGAGCTGAGCCAAAGCGACGGTAAATTGAAAGAGAATCGCTTCGGCATTACGTAGGTCGGGGATTGATCGGGAATAGGGTGGGTTTGCAGTCCTTTTGGCCGGGTGAACATTGTTCCCTGGGGCGTTGCCCCGATCTGGAATGGGGCGGGCCTGTGGCCCTTGCCGGGGGGGATTCGGTGATCCCGGGGCGTTGCCCCGATCTGGTATGGGTCGGGCCTTTGGCCCTTACTGGTGAGGTGGGGATATTCTCCGAAGGGCCAACGGCCCGCCACTATACCAGCCTGGGGCACCGCCCCAGGAAAATGATCTATGAAACCAGTAAGGGCCAAAGGTCCGCCCTATTTTCGCTGGGGCTGCCGGTCCGGATAATTCCGACTTCCCGCCTTTTCCTATCGGTTTAAACACTAAGAGTCGCTCGAACGCTCTCTGTCCATCTGACTGCTAAGGGGACACTTCCTCCGGAAACAACATTCCCACCGAAAACGTAACGAGCCCGAGGAATGAAAACGTCAGGAACGTTTTTCCCCGGGCTCAGTTAAATCTATCAGTCCCCCCGAAAAGAGCTAGCTGGTTTCCGATTACTTCGCAGCCTTCTTCGCAGGAGCAGCTTTCTTCGCAGGAGCAGCTTTCTTCGCAGGAGCAGCTTTCTTCGCAGGAGCAGCTTTCTTCGCAGGAGCAGCTTTCTTCGCAGGAGCAGCTTTCTTCGCAGGAGCAGCTTTCTTCGCAGGAGCAGCTTTCTTCACAGGAGCAGCTTTCTTCGCAGGAGCAGCTTTCTTCGCAGGAGCAGCTTTCTTCGCAGGAGCGGCTTTCTTCGCAGGAGCAGCTTTCTTCGCAGGAGCAGCTTTCTTCGCAGGAGCAGCTTTCTTCGCAGGAGCAGCTTTCTTCGCAGGAGCGGCTTTCTTCGCAGGAGCAGCTTTCTTCGCAGGAGCAG
>JAGPCC010000271.1 GCA_018058245.1 Verrucomicrobiales bacterium | reverse complement strand
TATATATCTTAATTATTTAAAAATCTTTCCAAGATGGGGCCCAGTTTCTGGACCGTTTCCTCAGGCCATAAGGTGCGGTCAGTGAAGATCGCGGAGTCTAGAGCGGAGTGTTCGGGCCAGTTGGCTAGGGGAGGGATTTTCGGGATGAGAGCCGCGAGAATGGTTCTCGCGTTCTCGGCATTGGCCTGAACATGTTCAATAACCGAGTGAGTGCTGACCGCATCTTCTTCCACTTTCCAGCAGTCGTAGTCGGTGACCATGGCGAGAGTGGCGAGGGCGATTTCTGCTTCGCGGGCGAGTTTCGCCTCCGGCAGATTGGTCATTCCGATGAGGTCAAAACCGAGTTTTCGGTTCGTCTCGGATTCCGCGCGAGTGGAAAAGGCAGGGCCGTCCATATTGACGTAGGTGCCGCCATTGTGAACGGGCCGTCCGAGTTCGGTGGCGGTCTCAAAAAGCAATTGTCGCAAGTTGTCGGAAATGGGATCGCTGAAACCAATGTGGGCAACGATGCCATTTCCAAAGAAAGTGTGGCCGGCTCGCTGGCTGGTGCGGTCGTAGAACTGATCAGGGAGAACGATGTCCCGAGGGTGATATTCTTCCTTGAGTGATCCGACTGCGGTGACTGCGATGATCCAGCGGACGTTCAAGGAGCGGAGTGCCCAGAGGTTGGCCCGGTGATTGAGTTCCGTTGGCAGGAGGCGATGCCCTCGTCCGTGCCTCGGAAGAAAGCAGACCTGGCGGTCTCCGTAGCGCCCTTGAATGATGGCGTCAGAGGGGCGGCCAAAGGGAGTTTCGATGATGCGTTCTTCGACATCGGTCAGACCGTCCATGGTGTAGAGACCGGATCCGCCGATCACTCCGATGGCAGGGGGGGGTGAGAGGGGTTTGCTCATGGGAGCAAATTAAAAGGGATTGGGGCTTATCCAAGCCGAAAATGCCCCATCCATGGGTGGTCTACAAAATAAGTTAACTTTTGTTGATTTTTAAAAATATTTGCCTAATCTTTATAAAATGTTTTCGAGGGTCACGGTTTCTCTTTTTTTTGTTGGCGTCGGGCTGGGGTCTCCCTGGCTCGTGCGCGATTGGTTGGCATCGAGCCACGGGGGGCGTGCCTCTCGTGAATCTGGGATGCTCGCGAGCTTGGAGGTGAAAGCAAAATCTGCTTTTCGGAGTGATCCTGCGTCAAAAACCAGACCGGAAAAGGAAACGGAAACGGACGTAGCGGCGGAACGATCGTCTCCTCGTCTCGCTTCGCAGGCTTCGCGCATTGTCGAAGGCGTAGCCTTGCCGGCGAGTGCGAAAGGAGGAGACTTCCGAATTCCATTTTTCGGGAAAAGCAATGTCGCCCAGACGCCTCGGACGATTGCGATCACGAAAGAGGCTGGGGACAAGATGAGGGACGATCTTCTCTCCATCGGCGCAAAAGTAGGAGATCCTGTCTTTTTGAGGTTATTTAAAGAGGAGCGGGAACTGGAGGTCTGGATGAACGTGGGCGGAGAAAATCCATTTGTGCTCTACAAAGTGTTTCGACTCACGGACTCTGCAGGGGTGCCGGGGCCGAAATTGCGAGAGGGGGATGGGCAAGCGCCGGAAGGGTTCTACTTCGGGACGCCCTCCAGTCTGCGACCGGAGACCCGGCATCATCTCGGGATCGATCTGGGGTATCCGAATGCACTTGATCTCGCTCTCGGGAGAACGGGCGGGGATATGATGTTACACGGCGGAGTCTCGGCCGCAGGCGCATTTTCTCTCACCCGAGAGGGTATCGAAGAAGTCTATACCCTCTCGGATGCGGCATTCCGAGAAGGGCAGAAGGTCGTGCCGATTCATCTCTTTCCCTTCCGGATGTCGGATCAACGAATGGAGACGGCGTGGAAATCCCGTCCGTCGGAACTGGAGTTCTGGATGAATCTAAAGGAAGGATACGATTTCTTCGAAAATGCCGGGATGCCTCCGGCGGTCGCCGTTGAGGCGGGACGATACGTGTTTCGCTTCGACGAGAAGTGAAATGTGAATTTTTCACTTTTTTTGCTTCCCGTTAGGGAGCGAA
Source organism: Verrucomicrobiales bacterium (assembly GCA_018058245.1). Classification (GTDB taxonomy): domain Bacteria; phylum Verrucomicrobiota; class Verrucomicrobiia; order Verrucomicrobiales; family DEV007; genus Arctic95D-9. The sequence continues at coordinate 4,808 of JAGPCC010000271.1, read as the reverse complement.
TCCACTAAGTTCGGCGATCTGGGCATCGAGAATTGACGTCGATCGAGTCGCAGTGGCTCGGCGAGTGGCTCGGATAGCCTGTGGATTGATCCAACTGAAACCTTCCTTCTAGTTTTGTACACGAACGAATCCTACCTCCTTGAACTCCTGCAGGAAGCTCAACTTGTGAGTGCCTCAGCGCTGGAAGATGTAAAGCACAAGAAGAAGTCCCAGGAATCGACCCTGGAGGCCCTGCTTTCGCTGAATCTTTTGACGGATGAAAGTATTGCCCAAACCCTCGCGGAGAATGCAGGGATGGATTACGTCGATCTGAAAAAGCTCGACGTGAATCCTGCGGTGGCCGCACGCGTCCCTGCCGATGTGGCGGTACGATTCCGGATCGTCCCGATTGCCGAGGGCGGAGGTACTTTGGTCATCGCAGTGACAGATCCGATGGATTTTGATGCGCTCGACTCTGTCCGCCACGTCCTTTCGGGCGAGCCGGAGTTTGTGGTCGCTTCGGACACCGCAATTAAGCAGCGTCAGCTCGACTTCTACGCCTCTCAACTCGATGCGGAGCAGATCAGTAAACTCGATGCAGATGCCATTTCGGTGTCCGAGCTCAGTAGTGCCGACGGCGGCGACGCCCCTATCATCAAGATGGTCTACCAGATCCTCCAGGAGGCCTACCAGAACCGCGCTTCGGATATCCATATCGAACCGACAGAGACAGAGATGCGGGTGCGGTATCGGATCGATGGTTCGCTCCACAAGGTACAGAGTCACCCTCTACGACTACTGCCGTCGGTGGTTAGCCGGATCAAGATCATGACCGGGACGATGGCGATCTCGGAAAAAAGGGTTCCGCAGGATGGACGTATTCAGGCGAAGTTTGGCAGTGGTGACCTTGATCTCCGGGTGTCAACGATCCCGACGAGTTGTGGCGAGAGTATCGTCATGCGTATTCTTGACAAAAGCTCCCTTACGATCGGTCTGCCGCAGCTGGGATTTTTCAGCGATGACCAAGCGAGTTTCGAGGAGTTGATCCGTCTTCCAGACGGGATCATTCTGGTGACGGGGCCAACCGGTTCCGGAAAGACGACGACGCTCTATGCGTGTCTCAATGCGATCAACAAACCCGACCGGAAGATTATCACCGTCGAGGACCCGGTCGAGTATCTCCTTTCGGGAATCAATCAGGTTCAGGTGAAAGAGGCGATCGGGATGTCTTTTGCGGCCGCGCTCCGGGCGATCTTGCGACAGGCCCCGAATATTATCATGATCGGGGAGATTCGGGATTTGGAGACTGCTTCGATCGCGATCAATGCAAGTCTTACCGGTCACTTGGTATTTAGTACACTGCACACGAACGATGCTCCTTCTGCGGTCGCTCGACTTGCAGATATCGGGGTGAAAAAATTCCTCATCGCGAGTGCAGTTCGTTCCATCATGGCGCAGCGCCTCGTCCGATACATTTGTCGCGATTGTGCGCAACCTGGTGTCCTGACGATGAAGGAGATCAATGGGTTGAACCTGACCGAGGAGCAGCTCGCCAAAGCCCAGATACTCCAGGGAGCCGGATGCCGGACCTGCCGAATGACAGGATACAAAGGACGAAAAGGGTGCTTTGAGATTTTCAACATCACCGAGGAGGTGCGGCTCCTGATCAACGGGGACGAATCGACCAGTGGACTTCGCAAGAGGGCGAGGGAACTCGGGATGAGAACCCTGCGGGAAGACGGTGTTCGGAAAGTGCTGGCCGGCACGACGACGGCATCAGAAGTTATCCGGGTGACGATGGCGGATACAGACTGAGAAACATCCGGTCGCAGAATTTTACAAGATTTGAGTTTATATGACGGTTGAAAGCGTAATCGATCTACTGATATCAAGGGGGCTGATCGATGACTCCCAGAGGGAAGAATACATTGCCGCAGCCTACGGGAGCGAGCACGACGTCACCTATGCGGTGGAAGAGTTGGGTATTCTGCAACGAGACCAACTGTTTCACCTCGTGGCGCAGGACATCGGGGGAGAGTTCTATGATCTGACGGATTTTGAGCCGGCTCCTCAGGTTTTGCGTGCAGTCCCAGGCGGAACTGCCAAATTGTATCAATGTTTTCCGATCCAGTTTCTGGACAACGGGCTTCAGGTCGCGATCGCAAATCCGCTCGATCCTCAGAATCTCGAAGAATTGGGATTTTCCCTGAACCAGCAGATTGTCCCGGCAGTAGCTCCGCCGGAGCAGATCATGGCCCTGATCGAGAAATTCTACTACGGTGGTGGAGTTGCCGAATCGAGTGCTAAAGGTCCAAAGGGCGGCGGGGAGAGTGATGCTCTCGCAGCGATCATGGCAGAAGTGGCGGCACTCTCCAGCGACGACCTCGAGGAGGAGTCGAACTCCGCCCCCATCATCCGTTACGTGGACTTGGTGTTGTATCAGGCAATCAAAGAGAAGGCCTCGGATGTTCACTTCGAGCCGTTCGAGGACGATTTCAAAATCCGCTATCGGGTCGATGGTGCGCTCTACGAGATGGCCCCTCCGCCACAGCACTTGAAACAGGCGATCGTCTCGCGGATCAAAGTCATGTCGTCTCTGAACATTGCCGAGACTCGACTTCCGCAGGATGGACGGATCACCAAGGAGATCAACGGGCAGCCGATCGACATGCGTGTTTCGACCCTGCCGACGATTTTCGGGGAAAGCGTCGTGCTCCGGGTTCTGGATCGGTCGAACATCAATCTCAATCTTGAGATGTTGAATCTGCCAACGGAGACTTACGACTACATCATCGATGCAATCGAAAAACCGAATGGCATCTTCATCTGTACCGGTCCTACCGGGGCCGGGAAAACAACGACCCTTTACGCTTGTCTTCGCAAGATCAATACCGAGGACGCCAAGCTACTCACGGCGGAAGATCCGGTCGAGTATGAGATGGACGGGATCATGCAGGTGCCGATCAATGAAGCGATCGGCCTGACGTTTGGCCGGGTCTTGCGAGCGTTCCTCCGTCAGGACCCCGACCGTATCCTCGTGGGGGAGATGCGTGACTTGGAGACCGCGCAGATCGCGATTCAGGCTTCGCTCACTGGTCACCTCGTGCTCTCGACCCTTCACACCAACGACGCCCCGGGGGCCGTGACGCGACTCATTGATATGGGCTGCGAACCATTCCTGGTGGCGGCGACACTCGAGGGTGTCCTCGGTCAACGACTGCTGCGCCGTATCTGTTCGTCCTGTCGGGTTGCCTACAAACCTTCGGCGGCCGTCCTCACCCAGCTTGGCCTGGTTGCCGCTGATATCGGGGGAAAAGAGTTTTTCACCGGTCAAGGGTGCGATGTGTGCAACGACACAGGATACAAAGGTCGTCAGGGACTGTTCGAACTCCTCGATATGTCGAATCCGATCCGCGACCTCGTCGCGCAACGGGCCGCCACGGTCGTGCTGAAACAAAAAGCGGTCGAACTGGGAATGCGCACTCTCCGCGAAGATGGCTTGAGAAATATCTTTGAAGGGATTACGACCATTGAAGAAGTACTGAAGTACACGTGAGGAAAACGACTCCATTTTTCCATCGACAGAAGAGATCGAGGAACGCTACAATCGAGAAAATTTCGTAGAAGAAAACAGACAAGAAAACAATATGGCAAATTTTGAATACATTGCCTTGGATGCAAAGGGTTCGGAGACGACGGGTTCGATCAAGGCGAATGACGAGGCAGATGCCATCAGTCAGCTTCGGAAAAGCGGGCTCTATCCGACCCAAGTAGTTCCCGCCGGTAAGGGGGGAGTCTCCAGCAGCGCCAAGAAGCGGGCCAAAGCCGGGCAAAAAGCGCGCAAAGCAACCGCGACAGGCGGTCGGGTCAAAGGGAAAATCCTCATGATTTTTACCCGGCAGTTGGCAACCCTCGTGGATGCCGGTTTGCCCCTCTTGCGAGGACTCTCCGTGCTCGCGAAGCAGGAGAAAAACCGTGTCATGGCGGGGACCATTAACCACCTCGCCGATTCCGTGGCCGGAGGTTCGACTTTTTCGGAAAGTCTCGGTCAACATCCGAAGATTTTTGATAAACTGTATGTAAACATGGTCAAAGCCGGTGAACTCGGCGGGGTCTTGGAACTCGTCCTGATCCGTCTTGCGGAATACCAGGAGAAGGCGCAGAAACTGAAAAACCGCATCGTCTCGGCGATGATCTATCCCATTATCGTTATCGTCATCGCGGTGGCGATCCTGGTTTTCCTGATGGCGGTCATCGTTCCCCGCTTTGAGAAGATTTTCGCGGAAATGCTAGGGGATAAACCGCTTCCGGGGATCACTCAGTTTGTCATCGGGATCAGTCGCTGGGTTCAGGACTCTTGGCTCATTATTCTCATCGGCGGTTCGGTATTCTATGCGGGATGGAAGGCTTTTAGCATGACCAAACCCGGTCGAATCTTCATTGATCGGATCAAGTTGTTTATGCCGGTCTTTGGACCGGTGCAGTTGAAAGGGGGCATCTCCCGTTTCACCCGTACTCTCGGAACCCTCGTGACTAGTGGTGTGCCGATTCTCCAGGCGCTGAACATTACCCGCGATACCGCAGGGAACGTTGTCATCGCCAATGCGATCGAAAAGGTTCACGAAGCAGTGCGAGAAGGGGAGTCCGTCGTCGCCCCTCTCGAAGCGAGCCGTATTTTCCCTCCGATGGTGATCAGTATGGTCGACGTGGGCGAGGAAACCGGTCAGCTCCCCGACATGTTGCTGAAAATCGCCGACGTCTATGACGACGAGGTCGACAACGCCGTGGATGCGATGACCTCGATGATTGAGCCCATCATGATCGTTTTT
>JAGPCC010000270.1 GCA_018058245.1 Verrucomicrobiales bacterium | reverse complement strand
TCAGCAAATGAGACTGACTCCCAATATCGTTGATTCCTCCCCGGGAGGCGACCTCACTCAAAACATCGAAGAAACCGTACCGGCAAGCCGAGTGACTTCTTCGCGCCGCTCCAGTGTGCGGGTCACAAAGTGGGTTCGACGGATTCACCTATACACTGGGCTACTATTGCTTCCGTGGGTGATCTTCTTTGGGTTCAGTGGAGTTCTTTTCAATCACGCCGCGTGGTCGGAATCTGCAACGGTTACAAACTTGGGGCACGAGGAGATGGTGCGCCTCTACGGCTGGCAGCCGGTGGATGCGTCTCAATTGGCAAATGAACTTCTCGAAGCGCTCAATGAAGATGCCGGTGAGGCTCGCTACGAGAGGATTCAAACGACATCTCCGGTGCTTGAGGGCGGTATCACATTTCAAGGCCAGGCAGAATCGGGCGAGGTGAATGTAACCCTCAGTCCGTTGACCGGTCGGGCGACCGTTACTCAGAAGAAAAGCAAAAGCGAAGCGAAACAGCCCGATTTTGAGGGGAAATCAATCCTCCTGGATTCGATTTCCGAAGGAAAAGGAAAAGCAATTTCGGAAAAGATCTTGGAAACGTCCGGGATTATCCCTCTCAGGGAATTGAAACGAGCCGAGCGGGGAGGAACGGAGCTTCGATTTCAGATGAAGACCACGGAAGATCGTCAGATCTGGAATGTCGTCTACAATGCGGCAACGGGAAAACTTTCCGGGCGTGCGACGAATGAAACGGGAGGTTTCGAGCTGGGACCTGTTGTCGGGCGCATGCACAAACTCCATGGATACCCCGAAAATTCAGGCGCCCGGTGGCTCTGGTCGGCTTTCGCTGATGCAACCGGGGTAACGATGGTCTTCTGGGGGCTCTCCGGATTGGTCATGTGGTGGCAGATGAAACCCACCCGCGTGCTTGGGATATGCGGACTCAGTCTCGCTGCGGTTGCCGCACTTTTTGTATTTGGAGGAACCTACAACTCGATCTTCTTCGGGCCAGCCCAGCAGAAGGGCGGGATCTCACGACCGGTCGGTCAATTCGGAGCTGATTCGGACCGAGGCGGACCGGATGGCCGTCCGAAAGGGCCTGCGACAAGTGGCGGCAAAGGAAAAACAAATCCCCGAAATGTAGAACATGGAGAGGCAACCGCTCCCAACAATTGACTGAAAACAAAACTTGGAACTGTTACGATATGAAAAGAAAAAAGAACTGTAAATGGATGAAAGACGGGAATCTGGCCCGGTCTGTCGCCGCAAAAGGAGATAAAATTGCCGTGGCTCTTCTCTTCTGTGCTGCCGGAAGTCTGGCTGCGCAGGACGGAGTGGCTCCAGCTGAAACAGCCCCCGCTTCACCTGAACCAGATGTGAGCGGCGAACTGCCGGCGGAAGTTGTGGTTTCATCCAAGCCCGCCCCTCGTCCTCGGCCTGCACCGGCTCCGCAGCCTGCTCCGGTGGTCGTAGTGGCTCCGGTTCCCGAGCCGGAGCCATTGGTACTCAATGATTCCCTCTATCAACCCAGAGGACTTTCGGCATCTACTTATACGCAGCCGTTGCTGGATGTGCCCCAGACGGTGCAGATCATTCCGGAAGCTTTGCTTCGGGATCAGGGGGCTACGACTCTTCGCGACGCTCTCCGGAACGTCAGCGGAATCAGTATTCAGGCCGGCGAAGGAGGCGCACCGCTCGGTGACAGTCTTTCGATTCGAGGATTCGCGGCGCGTTCTGACATCTACATCGACGGTATCCGCGATTTTGGCGCCTACAGTCGGGATCCCTTCAACCTAGAGCAGATTGAAGTCGCCAAAGGGCCTGCTTCGGCGCACAACGGTCGGGGGTCAACCGGAGGATCGATCAATCTGGTGACCAAATCAGCTCAACTCAATGACTTCGTTCATTCCGATGTCTCGGTTGGCAGTGATAATTTGTTCCGGGCAACGCTGGATATCAATCAGGCGATTCCGGGGATTGAAGGTGCCGCAATGCGTCTGAATGTGATGAGCCACCAGAATGACACTCCCGGGCGCGACTATGCACGTAGCGAAAGATGGGGCATTGCCGGTTCACTTGCCTTTGGTTTAGGCGAAGCGGTTGCGGTTCCTCACTCCGGAAAATCCTCGGTCGATGGTAAAGGTTCCTACGGGGGCAAGGAAACGGCCGGGTTTGTGGTGCCGAATGACACACGACTTTTCCTCAATGTATTTCATTTTGAAGAGGACAATGTTCCTGACTATGGAATCCCATGGGTGCCGTCGGGACTCAAAGATCCTCGGATAGCAGCCTACGAAAATCTGATTGCGCCGGTTTCCTTTGATAATTTCTACGGGAATCTTCAGAGGGATTTTGAAGAAACCGACACATCGGTGGCAAGCGCCCGGTTTGAACATGACTTCAATGATTCCTTGACCTTGCGCAACCAGGTTCGGGTGGGTGAATCGAATCGCCTTTCTGTCGTCTCGGCGCCGCGATTTAATCCCGCTTCCAACCCGGCGATGATTCGTGGGGATGACTGGAAAGATCGGGATGAACAGAATTCGATTGTTTCGAATCAGACGGATTTTGTCTTTTCGACGGATACCGGTTCGTTTCATCATGATGGTGTCCTCGGGTTCGAGTTCAGTAGAGAAGAGAACGACCGTTTCCGGTATGATGCTCGAAACAGTGGGCTGCTCAGCCTTTACAATCCTGATCCCAACGCTCCGCTCCTTCCTGGGAGGGTAGGTCGGAACGGCGACAGCACCCACACCACGGCAACGACCACGGCGGCCTACCTGTTTGATACGATGGAGGTGACCGAGTGGTTGGAATTCACGGGGGGCGCTCGATATGACCGCTTCGACGTTGACTTTTCTTCAGTGGATACCACTGGCGGAACCGGAGTCAGTCGCCTGGGTCGTGTAGATGAGATGGTCAGCGGTCAGGCTGCGGTTGTTCTGAAACCTGCCGAAAATGGAAGTATCTATTTTGGATGGGGTACTTCCTTCAACCCGTCGGGGGAATTGCTTTCCTTGAGTGATACCGCAACTGCGACAAACAGTATCAATGTGGATCCGGAGCAGAATGAGACGTTCGAAGTGGGGACGAAGTGGAATGTTCTGGATGAGCGACTCAGCTTGTCTGCTGCACTCTTCAAAACCAATAAGACCAATGCAAGAACTCAGGACCCTGCCGATCCATCCGACTTTGTTGTTCTCGAAGGGGAGCAGGTGGTGGAAGGATTCGAATTCGGATTGTCCGGTGAAGTAACATCGTGGTGGAATATCTCCACCAGTTACACTCACCTCGACAGTGAAGTGACGTCTTCACTAGACCCCCTGGAAGTGGGACGAGAGTTGTCTAACACACCGCAAAACTCGTTCAGTCTCTGGAATACCTTTGATCTGGGCGGTGGTTTCTTTGCCGGTGGCGGACCTGTCTTTGTAGACAGCCGTTTCAATAGCACTGCGAATCTGCGGGAAGCTCCTTCGTATACCACCTGGGATGCCATGATCGGGTATGAAGTGAATGAAAACCTCACCTTGCGAGTGAATGTGTATAATCTGGGTGACGAGGACTATCTGGATCGTATCGGTGGCGGACACGCTGTCCCTGGTGCCGGTCGTTCGGTGATGTTCACTGCCTCGGCGAAATTCTAATCCAAGTTGCTCCCATGCTGATTACGATACCCGATGTGTTGACTCCCGCTCAGGTTGTTGCGGCAAGGGAGTTGCTGGCTTCTGCGGACTGGGTGGACGGTAAAGTTACCGCCGGCCACCAGTCCGCGAAGACAAAGGACAACCAGCAGATTCCAGAGGATCACCCTGTTTCGAGAGAGGTGGGGGAAATGATTCTCCGGGCTCTTGGTCAGAATGCTCTGTTCTTGAGTGCGGCTCTGCCACTGAGAATCTTCCCTCCTCTGTTCAACCGCTACTCGGGTGGGCAGAATTTCGGGACTCATGTGGACAATGCGATTCGCCAGTACCCGGGAACGGGAGCTCGAATCCGGACAGATTTGTCGGCGACTTTGTTCTTTGAAGATCCGGAAAATTACGACGGGGGGGAGCTTTGTGTCGAGGACACCTACGGAGTTCACCGCGTGAAGTTGTCAGCCGGTTCCATGGTGCTCTATCCCTCGACGAGCCTGCATCATGTCACTCCGGTGACGAGAGGGACGAGAATGTGTTCGTTTTTCTGGCTGCAAAGCATGATCCGGGATGACGGGCGACGTTCTCTTCTTCTCGATCTGGATGTTGGAATTCAGAGACTTGGGAACGAACTGAGCGGAAACGAAGTTGCGGAAAAAACAGCCGTTCAACTTACAGGCGTTTATCACAATCTGCTGCGACAGTGGGCGGAAATGTAATCCTATTGTCCCGTTTTTCTGTTAATCAAATCCCTTGGTTTCAGGACTTGAACCCGGCATCCTTTTCTACAGGGTGTCGGGTTTTTTGTATTCAGAACGTAAGCTGTCCTTTGGCCGCAGTCGGATTACAGCACGAAGTAGATGCTCCGAATAGACGCGAGTTGCTCCCGCAGTTGCTGCCATTGGACGAGCAGATCCCTACGCACTTCGTAGGCTTCCGTCTCCATTCCTGCAAAACCGTCCTGCTGGATTTCGGCGATGCCCCGCCAGAGAATCTGCACGGCGACTTCCTGACAGGATGCGAGATCCGCGAAGCACTGGGGATTCACGGCCGGATCGAGATGCTCCAGCAAATACTCCGAAAGGAAGCGGGGGCCGCTCCGATAGTAGGCATCTGCCCCACAACGGAACAGTTCCCCGATCAATGATTCCCCGATGGCAGATTCTCCATGAGCAGTCCGCACTTTGGCGGCCAGGGTCAAGCCCTCTTCGGCAATGTCGGTGACTTCCAGGTAGCTGCGACTGTCTCCGCCCAACTCCAGCGCTCGACAAAGGGTTACTCGTGAGGTCAAGCTCAGCGTGGCCATTTCGGGAGATAACGATTCCACTTCCTTGATCAAGCGGAGCGCACGACGGGACTCTTCTACCGCCTCAGTCGCGAAGGATCCCTGCTCCTGCAGCACCAGTCTTGCCCGGCTCAGGTTCGTCAAAATAACGGCGAGAAATCGCCGCGTCCCGGCATCTTTCTCGCTGTCTTCTTTGTCGAAAAGATGGAGAGCCTCTCCATAGGAATGAAAGGCATCCTTCCCTCGGTTCTTCCCGCCGTGATGAGATTGCAATACTCGAATTTCCCCGCGGTTCATCCACGCAAGTGCAAGCCGGATTCGGAACGCAGGATTCTCCTCGATGGGAAATTCTTGAAGAATAGCGATTGCCTGCTCATTGGATCGAAACGATTCCGCGAGGTCGTCCGGGGCACCGAGACGAATCAGGGCATCTCCGCGATTGATCCACGCGGCGGATAGGCTCCAGCGGGTCGCGAGGTCTGGATCCAATTGCGTTTGCAGGATTTCGATGCATTCATCAAAATGTTCGATGGCCTCCGACCAGTCCTCCGGCACCTTTCCGGAAAGACGTGTTAATCCGAGATACATCCGCAATCCAGATGCTCGACGATTCCTTGTCGGGTGATCGAGACTCGCCCTTTCCAGAAATGTAAGGGCTGACAAGTATGCCTCCGCTGCGCTCGTGAGAGCTCCCCTGACTCGTTCGAGATGTCCTCGTGCGGTCGCAAGAGCAAGAAAAGCAGAGACTCGCTCCGTTTCAGAGCATTCCTTTTCCTCGTGCCATCGCTGCTCCAGAATCGTCAAGCGGGGTTCAAGTTCCGATATCTCAGACGGAGCACCGGTGGCCAAAACCACCTCGAACTTTTCCAGTTCTGCAAAGAGAAGTAAGAGTGTGTCTGAGTGAGGGATTTCTGTCATGCCGAACGCTCAGACCTAGGGCCAGAGTGGGAAGGGGACTCTCCGTCAACGATTCGGCAAAGGCAAGAATGCGATTGGGAAATACGCGAAGTGAATGACACGTATTCGATGATGAGTTTACTTGATGCATTCTTCCCTCTTGTGGCGTGGCTCCTCGTGACCGAAAGAGGTAGTCACTCATGAATTCCTATTTTGAAACGCTTGGGCGCACGGTTCTGGAACGGTGGCGACTGCAAAACTTCTCGCTCGAGGCATTTCCGGAGCTTGCCCGGCTTGCCCTCGATGAATCACCGCCGTCGCAGAATGTCGATCTGGAGGAGTTGATTCACGAGTTCCTCCGCAACGATGATCAGCCTTTTCAGAGCCAGTCGGGATTCGGCCAGCCTGAGTTGGTAGCATTTTCGCATCAGCGTTTTTACATTCAGATTCTCTTTTGGTTAGACGGAACCACTGATATTCATCAGCACGAATTCTCCGGTGCCTTTCATGTCCTGCATGGATCAAGTATTCATGCGGAGTTTCTCTTTGATCGAGGTCGGTCAGTCACTCCTCATTTGTGGCTGGGCGACTTACGGATGAAGCAAATTGAGCTGTTGGAGACGGGACGAACGGTCCCCATCACATCCGGCCGGGAAAACATTCATTCGCTTTTCCACCTCGATACTCCCTCTGTCACTGTCGTGGTCCGCACTCACAACGATCCGGGTACTGGACCGCAGTTCAATTACCTGCCTCCTCACATTGCGATCGACCCGCTCCATACGGATACTCTGACGATTCGTCGCAAGGACCTTCTCAGTGTGCTGGAATCTCTCGACGATCCCGGATACGCAACCCTGGTGGGGGAAATGGTGGAGAGTCTCGATTTCGAGCGGGGATTCCACATATTACACCACGCGATGGGACGCCTGCAGGAACTTGATGAGTGGGAATCTGTCCTCGCGGTTTTTCAAAATCGGCACGGGGAACTCGCGATGGGGGTTCACGCCACCCTGGCCGAATGCCTTCGGCGGGAGACGATCTCTCAGATGCGCTACCA
>JAGPCC010000269.1 GCA_018058245.1 Verrucomicrobiales bacterium | reverse complement strand
CTTTTGAAACACGACAGTCGATCAAATTCTAAAGCCATTTTTTCCGATTCCCTTGTGGAACTGAATTGTTTTCGATTGGGAACAGGCAAGTCAATCGCGAAAAAGAACGAATTTGTTCTTCGGTCACGCAACTCCCTCCCCTCCTCCTCCCGCAAAATCTCATCCATGGGCTTGCTCAAATCCCCACTCGGCGCCGCGCCATACTCCGCCGAGATCCGATCTGTGCCCATCGCTGAGAGCGCAGCGTATCCAGGGCCCCCTGTGATCGAATGCCTCAACACAGATTGGCTCAGATGCACTCGAATGACACAGATCATGTCAAAACGGGTGCACCCATGACCCATGACCTCCCACCAGTCTCTTACTCATCTCGGGTCAAAAACCATGGGATCGCAAGAGTAAGCTCCACCGTGTCGGGGACATCGGCTCCGGGGGAGAGCGGTTCGAGGATTAGGAGCATCGTTCGGGCGTCGGGATGCTGTTCCTTTGCCTCCACGAGAGAGCGGACTTCCCGCTGGAGAGTAGCCGCCCCGGCGGCATGAGCGCAAACCTGGATGAGGAGAGTATTTCCCGCCGGATCGACCGCGTGAAAATCCACCTCATTCCCCTTTGCGGTGCGGAAGTAGTGGACCTCATTCCCGCGCCGGAGGAGTTCGATGAGCACGGCAGTCTCGAGGGCATGACCGAGATTGTCCCGCCCCACGCGCTCATAGAGAGGAACAAGACCCGGGTCAATCGGGTAGGCCTTGCGCGGATTGACCATACGCTGGCGCTCCGATGCGGTGAAAAGCGAAGTCGTGCGAATGAGAAAAGCGTCTTCGAAGTGGGAAAGAAAGGCATGGAGACTGTCCTTGGAGACGGGAAGTCCCTGGGATTTCAGAGCATCGTAGAACTTCTGTATGCTGAAAGGGGCCGTCGGATTCCCGAGCAGATGACGCTGCAACCAGCGCAGGGCAACAGGATTGGAAATCGAGTGTCGCTCAATGATGTCGCGCAGTACCGCGACATCCACATAACTCTGCAGAAGCGGGCGGCGATCGCGAATGTCGAGATTCTGGGCATCCGGGAAACCGCCTTCAATGAGATAGGTGCGAAAGGCCTTCTCAAGGGTAGAGCGACAGGCCTTGGGAAGGACGTCCCAATCTTTTTCGGGGAGGAGATCACGGTGACTCAGGGCTTCCCTGAAACTGAAGGGAAACACGGTGATCTCCATCGCCCGTCCCCGCATGCTCGTGTGTACCTCCCGGCTCAGCATGGTGGCGGATGAACCGGAAAGAAAAAGTTGGATGTTTTCGCTGTCGAGGATGCGCCGAGCGAACGTTTCCCATCCGGGTACGAGCTGGATCTCATCGAGCAGAAGTGTCACCCGGGAACAATCTCTGAACTCGGGATGGAGTCGATAGTAGGATTCCAGGAAAAAAGAAAGATCCGAAGCATCCATCCCGGCAAGCCGGTCATCCTCGAAATTCATGAGAAGCAGCGATTCCCGTGGTTCGCCCGCCGCAAGAAGATCTCCCATGCACTGTGAAAGGAAGCAGGTCTTGCCGCTACGCCGCATCCCGATCACAGCCAGCGCCTTACCCGGAACTGCAGGCAGTCGAATCTCCCGCCGGGTGAGACGCGGGATCTCTGCAACGAGGGAATCGTTGAGCTTCTGAACGAGGGTATTCTGAATTTCTCCTTTCAATAAGGACAATTTACGTTCGATTCATCCGTTTTAAAAGGAGAAAATGCAGAGTACCCCCCCTCCTCCTCCCGCAAGATCTCGTCCATCGGCTTGCTCAGATCCTCATTCGGCGCCGCGCCATACTCCGCCGAGATCGACTCCCGCATTGCCCGGGCCTTACGGCTGAAGGCATTTGCCGATCCCCTCACTCCTTCGGCGCTGTAGCTCGCGGTGGCGGCGTTGTGGGCGTGGATGTTCATCTGTCCGGCCGTGGCAATGGCGTCCTGATTTGCCCCGAGAAAGAGGAACTCCCAGCCCTGCTTCTCCCATTCATTGAATCCGGCAATGGCTGTCGCGGTGTGTTCCGCCATCGACCCCGAGCGGTCGAGAAGGAAGGCGATCCCGGTGGTTTTGGGTTTGTTCCTGTCAGTGTTGGATTTGCTCATGCCCCAATCTCGCACAGGGGTAGGACAACTGTGGGGAGAGAGTGGGGACATAATAAATATGGGACTGCCAATGGGTGACACAGTGGTAGTCGATCGCTGGAGCACTGCGGGTTGGCTCATCAACGATGGAGCGGGCCTTTGGCCCTTCACGAATTGTTTTCGGATCGTACCACTGGGGCGTTGCCCCAGGCTGGTATAGTGACGGGCCGTTGGCCCTTCAGAAAATGGACTCACCCCACCAGCAAGGGCCAAAGGCCCGAACCCATGCCAGACCTCACCATCAATGCCATTGTCCATCATAAGATCTTCAAGACCCGCAAGGGCCAAAGGCTCGAACCCATCCCAGACCTCACCATCAATGCCATTGTCCACCAGAAGATCTTCAAGACCCGCAAGGGCCAAAGGCCCGAACCCATGCCAGACCGGGGCAACGCCCCGGGATACAACGTCCCCCCCTGCCAAAAGGGCTGAAAGCCCGCCCGATCCCGCCGTTACACATCAAACGTAGACAAAGCGGAGAAATTCTATCCCGATTTACCGCCGATTTGACTCAGGTCGAACAATAGCAACCCGATGGCTTTCTCCGCTGCGTCGCGGCTGCCCTCCGTTTCTCCTACGGCTGAATCACGGCGTAGTCCCCTACCTTCAGTTTACTAAAAAGATGCCGGGCACCTTCGTAGGTCAGACGAATACATCCGTGGGATGCAGGGTACCCTGGGAGTGAACCCTGGTGCAACCCGAAGGCACTGAAGCTGAAGCGCTGAAAATACGGCATGCTGGAGTGATAAATCGTCGAGGTATGACTCCGATTTTGATCGCTGATGACATATTCCCCGGCAGGAGTCCGATATCCGGATTGCCCGGTGGAACACGGTGTCGAATAGGTCGCCACCCCATTCTCGTAGAGTGTCACCCGCTGACTCGAGAGATCCACCACTACCTTGCGCGGCTGGACCGTTGGGACTTTCCCTACCAATGCGATTTGCTGGATTCTCACGTCTTTGTACCATGCTCCAATAATCGCTGCCGCGAGGTATTTCCGGGAATAGGCATTGCCCTTCGCGCCACCGTCCATGAGAGCCTGAGCGATCTCATGATTTCGTTTCGCTGCGGCCATCATGAGAGGGCGAATTCGACTATCCGCTTCGAGGTGGTATCGGAAAGTGGAACTATCAAAGTGGTCCCGAAAGGCAGGTTTCGCAGGGGAGCGCTCTTCGGAGTTCGGGTCGACCCCAGCCTTAATCAGGGCAATCGACACCGGATTCATCTCATGAGCGATCGACCAGCCGATCAGGGTGTGACCGTCGCTGGTCTTGACGTCCTTGACCGTCGCCCCAGCCTTGATCAAGGCGAGGGCGATGTCGGGGTTCCCCTCTCGCACTGATTTTGATAACCAGGTCTCATTTTCATCAAAACGAGCGTCGGGATTCGCGCCCCCATTGAGAAGTTCGCTCGCGGCTCCGTAGCGTGCGTGCGTTAGACAATAATCGAGAGGGTCCTGCCCATTCGGCCCTGGTTGGCGGGGATCGGCCCCCGCTTTGAGAATGAGGCGGATGAGATCGTCCTGTCCTGTCAGGAGCGCGGCCCAGAGATTGTCTCCGATCTTCGCCCCGGCGGCCAGCAGCGTCCGCACGGCACCCGTAGCACCGTCCTTCACTGCTGCATCAAACACCCGCACGCCGGAACCGGGAATGGTCGATTCTGGATCGGCTCCGGAATTCAGAAGAAGGCTCATGAGGGGATCATCCCGGCGAGTGTAGGAGATCGCGAGGAGAGTCTGGGTATCCAGTTCTGCCCCCGCGGCAATGAGTTGATGCGAGATCGCGAGATTTCCGTTGTCCACGGCCGCGAGCAGTGGGGCGGAAGATCCCTTTCCGGTAAAGGAAGGATCGGCACCGTTTGCCAGCAAAAGATCGACCATTTCGATATCCTCATTCAAAACAGCGGCAACCAGAGGCGACTGGCTTTTTGTGGAAAGCACTTTTGGCGACGCACCCTTTTTCAAAAGGCGGGTCGCAACGAGGGGATTCGCCGAGGCCACGGCATCAAAGAGGAG
Source organism: Verrucomicrobiales bacterium (assembly GCA_018058245.1). Lineage (GTDB taxonomy): Bacteria > Verrucomicrobiota > Verrucomicrobiia > Verrucomicrobiales > DEV007 > Arctic95D-9. The sequence continues at coordinate 2,704 of JAGPCC010000269.1, read as the reverse complement.
AGGCTCACCGCTCACGCTTTCTACGTCGGGAGTGGCTCCCGCCGCGAGGAGTGCCTCCTGAAATTTCTCATTCTCCTGCTCGATTGCAAAGCTCAGTGCCGTCATGTTCGCTGCTTTGCCATCACCGGTCTTCAGGTTCACATCTGCTTTACTGGCAAGGAGTAGATCGAACTCCTCCTGGTTTCCCTCCTTGACCGCTTCAATGAGGAGTGGTTTCCCGGAGATACCTAGGGTGTTCGGATCTGCGCCTACAGCGAGGAAGCGCTTCATCAGATCGAGTTCCCCGAGATTCGCCGAGACCGCGAGGGCCGTGGTCGCCTGGCTCCCTTTGTAGTCCACTTTGGTTCCGTGTTTGACGAGGTAATCGATCATTTCCCCATCACCTGTCTGAACGGCACTGATCAGAATCGGCAGCCCAGCTTCCGAATCCACTTCGGTCGCCGCCCCTTTTTCGATGAATCGGTCGGCGAGCGCAAAATTCCGTTCCCGCAGAGCGACTCCGATCGCAGTCTCCCGCTCCGGCTGAGTCATCACATTGATCGACTTCACGGTGCCTTCACGAGCCAAGAGGAACTGGATCACATTCTCATTCCCGGCCTTCACGGCGGCTAAGAGAGGGGTGTGTCCGCGTTCATCGGGGAGTCCGCTACCAACACCTGCCAACTCCAACTGCTCCAAAACGAAGATGTCGCCCTTCGTCGCAGCCTCGAGGGTGCTTGCCGGAGTAAGAGGGATTTCGCGCTCGGCTAGGAATCGCTTCGCCTTGCGAGTGACTTCGTGACGAAGATAATAGTCCGTGAAAATCGCTCCCCCGAGCAACGACAGGGTAAACAGAGCGAGCAGGAAAGTGCGAAAAAAGAATGCAGCTGGTTTCATGCTTTCGTTTTAATAGAGTGGATCTTCAATGAGTTGAAAGTGTGTAAATTGGAAATCGGTCTCCACGACCAACAAAAATTGCAGATCTTCCACCGTAGCACAGAACCGGCCATTCGACAAAAAAACCAATAGCGCAATTGCCTATTGAGCCTTGAGCCCCTGCCGAACAGTCCCGAAACCGAATCATCGCTGGTCCCAAACCCTCTTTGCTTCGGGAACAGAGAGGGTTCGGTTCGGCCTTTGACGCTCCGCAGCGGGAAAAATTACCCTTTTTTTACCTCTCTGCACCCGTTTAGGCCAACGGGTCCAGCTCCGGTTTGAAATCGGCCGCGTGGTAGGAACTCCGGACCAGCGGCCCTGAAGCAACGTGCCGGAATCCCTTCTCCAGAGCGATTTCGCGATATCGATCAAAGACTTCCGGTTCGATGTAGTCGACCACCGGGAGGTGTTTCGGCGAAGGACGCAGGTATTGGCCAAGTGTCAAAACGGTCACATCGTGGGCGCGGAGATCGTCAAATGCCTGGATCACTTCCTCCTCCCGCTCCCCGAGACCGAGCATGATCCCGCTCTTCGTAGGACAACGTCGCCCCATTTTGGTCGCCATTTCCCGTGCGGTCTTGAGAACTTTCAGGGAACGATTGTACTCTGCCATCGAGCGAACCACGGGAGTGAGTCGCTCGACTGTTTCCAGATTGTGATTAAAGATCGCCGGAGCCGCCTCCATCACGACCCAGAGGGAGTCATCACGCCCGATGAAGTCCGGCACGAGCACTTCGATGACCGTCTTGGGATTCAGCGCCCTGATCTTGTAAATTACATTCGCAAAGTGACAGGCCCCACCATCGGGAAGGTCATCTCTCGCCACCGCCGTGATAACTACGTGGTTCAGACGCATCCGCTTCACGGCCTCGGCGACACGATCTGGTTCGTCCTCCTCCAACGCAAGAGGGCGGCGCGTGTCGACCGCACAAAAACCGCAGGCACGAGTGCATCGGTCCCCGGCAATCATGAAGGTCGCAGTCCCCTGCCCCCAGCATTCCCATCGATTCGGACACTGCGCTTCTTCGCAGACAGTGACCAATTTCAGGTCGTCGATGAGGCCTTTGGTATCCCAGAAGACCGGATTATTCGGCAAACGCACCCGGATCCAGGGTGGTTTTTTTTCCTGGTGCAGCTTGGGATCGATTTTAACAGGCATGAAAAAAGAGTAGGATTGTACCAATCTATCATTTTGCGGGCCCAGCGGAAGCTCCACCACCCTCCGGGAACAGGCCCCGGATACCGGTTTCGCTCGCCGCACAGATTCCCCGCTCGGTGATCAGGCCGGTGATCAGTCGCGCCGGCGTGACGTCAAAAGCATAATTGGCCACGGGGCTACCTTTCGCAACCAGATTCACGACAACTTCTCCCGACGAAGTCCCGTCGGGCATTTCGCCTGCTTCGCCCGAGATCCGACTCACTTCCCGGCCATCCCGTTCCTCGATCGTGATGCCGGAAATCCCGTCCTGAGTCTCCCAATCAAAGGTGGAGGAAGGCAAGGCGACATAAAAAGGGATCTGATTGTCCCTCGCGGCAAGAGCCTTGAGATAGGTACCGATCTTGTTTGCAACATCCCCCGTGTAGGTCGTGCGGTCCGTCCCGACGAGGACGAGATCGACCTTGCCATGTTGCATGAGATGCCCCCCGGCATTGTCCACGATGACCGTATGAGGCACGCCGTGCTGCCCCAACTCCCAGGCCGTCAACCGCGCCCCTTGATTCCGCGGTCTCGTCTCGTCAACCCAGACGTGAACCGAAATCACCGCATCGTGGGCGTCATAGATGGGTG
>JAGPCC010000268.1 GCA_018058245.1 Verrucomicrobiales bacterium | reverse complement strand
GCCTAGCGCACCCCGTAGCGCAACGCCTAATCTAAACCTGACCCTTTGCCCCTATGATTGATCCCTGGATTCTTATTTTCTCCGCCATCACCGTCATCGTGACGATCTGGATGGGTTTTCGCTCCGCAAAATCCTCAAAGTCCGCCTCCGATTTTTTTGTCGCAGGACGCTCAGTCTCGGTCGGCTGGAACGCCTCCGCGATTTCGGGTGAGTATCTCAGTGCCGCCAGTTTCATGGGCATCGCCGGGATGGTGATGTTGTCCGGTTACGACGCGCTCTGGTATCCGGTCTGTTACGCCTGCGGGTATTTGTTCCTCCTGCTCTTCATCGCCGGGCCATTGCGGCGTTTTGGTGCTTACACGATTCCCGATTTTGCTGAGGGCCGCTATGATTCGCCTGTCTTTCGGAAGATTGCGGTCTGTTTTGTCCTCTTTATCGGATTTTTCTACACCATGCCTCAGATGAAGGGCGCAGGGACGACCCTCGCCTACATCTTTCCCGGTCTCCCCTACTGGGTCGGGGTCGCCTTGGTAGGTGCGGTGATCACGCTAAATGTCGCGCTCGGCGGCATGAAAGGAATCACTCTCGTGCAGGCGGTGCAGTACTGGATCAAAATGTTTGCCATCTCGGTCCCGATTTTTGTCCTTCTCTCGGTCTACGGGGGATATGGGGAAAACCTCTCGATGAATCGTGCGATCGGCGACGGAGCGTCTCCTCCGGCGATCACCCAGACAGTCGATCCCGACTCGGTGACGCGAATCGCACTTCCTCCCAAAGCTCCGCTGGATGAAAACTGGATCGCTCCTTTTGGACCGCTCACAACAAAAGCAGCCAAGGCAGCGGGCCTCTCGGACGAGGAATCGAAACCGTATTCCCTCCTTTATACCTTCTCCCTCATTGTCGCTCTCGTCTGTGGCACGGCGGGACTTCCTCACATTCTGGTTCGGTTTTATACCAACCCCGACGGAGTTGCAGCGAAACGAACGACGATGTGGGTCATGATTCTGATTGGCGTATTTTATGTCTTTCCCCCCGTTTTCGGAGTGCTGGGACGTAACTTCCTTCCCGAACTTTATGACGCGACCGGATCGAAAGGTCCTGACAAAGTCGTACTCGAACTGCCCGTTTTGATTCGGGAAAAATACGGGATTCTCGGCTCCATTCTCAGCGGAATCACCTGCGCCGGGGCTTTTGCCGCATTCATGAGCACTTTCTCCGGACTGCTCGTTTCCATGACAGGCGCGCTCGCGCACGATGTCTATGGTCGCATGCTGCGTCCAGCTTCCTCCCCGGAGGATCGCATGAGAATGTTCAAGTGGTGCGCCGTTTTTGTCGGGGCAGTGTCCGTCATCCTCGGTGCGCTGGTGGAGCCGCTGGAGATCAACTTCATGGTTGGTCAGGCGTTTGCGATCGCGGCAGCGAGCTACTTTCCACTTTTGTTCATGAGCGTCTGGTGGCGTGGCATGACGATGGCAGGCGCCGCTACCGGAATGCTCACCGGCGGACTCTGTGCGCTCTTTTCCGCCGCTATCGTTAACGCAAGCACGCTCGCGCTGGACAAAGGCCCGATGGGCAAGCTGTTCAGCAGCTTTCATGGACTAAACGATTTCTGGAAAGAGCATCCTCTCATCCGCATCCTCGCAGAACAACCGGCAATCTGGTCCGTGCCACTCTCGATCGGACTCATGATCGTCATTTCCAAAATGACGAAGACGAGTGTTCCGACCGACATTCGCATGAAAATGCTCGTCCTTCACGCCCCGGAAAAGTTGGGATTGAAACAAGCGTACATCGACGAACAACAGTCAGCCCATTGACCGGCCCGATTCCGAATTCACCGTGCCTTTATTTGAAGGAGGCGCAGTGAATTCAGGATCACGAGGAGGGTAGCGCCGGTATCGGCGATTATCGCCATCCAGAGACCGGCGAGTCCGAGAAAAGCGAGTGCGCAATTCACCGAGGGACAATTCACCGAGGGACAGGCCCCACATTTCCCACATTTCACAGAGGGACACATTTCACCGAGGGACAGGCCCCACGCAATTAGGGACAGGCCCCACGCAATTAGGGACAGGCCCCACGCAATTGCCACGCAATCATTTCACCGAGGGACAGGCCCCACGCAATTAGGGACAAATTCGAGGGACAGGCCCAACGCAATTCGGGTGATCGCCTGTTGCCTCTGTGACCGGCTTGCAATTCCCGCAATTAGGGACAGGCCCCACGCAATTAAGGCACAGGCCCCACGCAATTAGGGACAGGCCCCACGCAATTGGGCCCCACGCAATTGCCACGCAATCATTTCACCGAGGGACAGGCCCCACGCAATTCGGGTGATCCCTGTTGCCTCTGTGACCGGCTTGCAATTCCTGGCTGGACCTGTTAGCGTGCTGGGATGAGTACCGTGTTGGAGTATCCCGAGACCGAGCTGGCCGAGACCGACTATCACGCCTTCAACCTCGCGGTTTGGGAGAAGCTTGTCGCTGATCCGGCGCTCGCTGCACTGGAGTTCCGCATCGAAACGGACCGATACGGTCAGATGATCATGTCTCCTCCTCCCGCCCCCAGCCACGGAAGCCGTCAGAGCGAAATCTCCTTCTGGCTTCGAACCCTTCTCCCCAACGGGCGAGCCATTTCCGAATGCCCGGTCTCGACCAGCGAAGGGGTCAAGGCCGTGGATGTAGCTTGGTGTTCCGCTGACAAATGGGAGCGGTTCAAAGACCGGGTCTGCTTCCTCGAATGTCCAGAAATCTGCATCGAGATTTGCTCTCCCTCGAACACCCGCGGGGAGCTACAAGAGAAGAAACGCCTCTATTTCGAAGCCGGCGCCCACGAAGTCTGGTTCTGCGAGCGCGACGGGCGGATGCGTTTCTTTCGGGAGTCCGACGGGGAAGGTGATCAGGCCTCAGTGATGGTTCCAGAGTTTCCGGAGCAGATTGGGTAACGTGGGCTGTGGATTCCAAGGGACAGCCCCCATGTGTGAGGAAGGGATTCCAAGGGACGATTCCAAGGGACAGGCCCCACGCAATTGGCCCCACACAACCCGAAATCACTTCGCCGTCACTCTCAGAAGACGCAGTGAATTCAGGATCACGAGCAGGGTCGCACCGGTATCGGCTAGTATCGCCATCCAGAGACCGGCGAGTCCGAGAAAAGCGAGTACGAGGAAAAGAGCCTTAATTGCCAGCGCAAAAACCACGTTGAAACGGATGATCCCGAGAGTGCGTCGCCCGATGAGGACCGTCTCGGCGACCTTTCTGAGATCGTCTTTCATCAGGGCAATGTCCGCCGTTTCGATGGCCGTGTCACTCCCGATCGCACCCATGGCAAAACCAACGTTGGCAATGGCTAGCGCCGGGGCATCGTTCACCCCGTCACCGATCATGCCAACCATAGAGTAAGTGGCAACAAGACGGCGGACATGCTCGACTTTGTCTTCTGGGAGGAGATCACCGATGGCCTCGTCGATGCCAGCTTCTCGTGAAATGGCATCGACGGTGCGCTGATTGTCCCCGCTGAGCATAACAATTTTTTCAATCCCCGACTCATGAATCAGTTGGATCGCTTCCAGCGCTTCCGGTCTCAGGGTATCGGCAATCGCGAGGATACCGAGAATCTGCCCAGCGCAATCCCCGTGAGGATCATGTCCGACAACGGCGAGGGACTGGCCCTTCTCCTCGATGGATTTCAAGATGGCTTCGATCTCCGGATTGCAGAGGCCGGTTTCGTGAGCCATGCGATGATTGCCGATGAAATGAGGATGGCCGGAGATGTCGGCGCGAGCCCCGCTTCCGGTGACCGATTGAAAGTTCTCCGCTGCGGGGATCGTGACTCCTTTCGTGCGGGCTGCTTCTACAACCGCCAGGGCGAGAGGATGTTCCGAATGACTGTTGATCGAGGCGGCCCGGGCGAGAACCTCGTCGGCGGAGATTCCGTCCAGCGGGATGATGTCTACCACGGTAGGTCTGCCCTGAGTGATCGTGCCGGTTTTATCGACGGCGAGTGCGCGGAGTTTTCCCACGGCCTCCAGGTGGACTCCGCTTTTGATAAGAACACCGCGTCGCGCCAGAGCGGTAAGACCAGATACGATACTAACAGGCGTTGAAATAACGAGCGCACAGGGACAGGCAATGACGAGGAGGACGAGTGCCCGATAGATCCAGAAAACCCACGGTTGGGCAAAAAACAACGGCGGAACCAACGCGACGATCACGGCAAGAACAAAAACTACCGGAGTGTAAATCGAAGCAAACCGGTCCACAAAACGCTGTGTTGGCGGTTTGTCTTCTTCCGCTTCCCCGACCAGCCGAATGATATTGGCAAGGGTTGTATCCTTCGACAACTTGGTAACCTCGACCGTCAGTGATCCTTCTCCGTTGACCGTGCCCGCATACACCGGGTCGCCGGTTTGTTTGGCAATCGGGGTCGATTCGCCGGTAATGGGAGCCTGGTTCACGCTGGATCGTCCGCTCACAACCGTTCCATCGAGAGGAACCCGGCTGCCATTGCGAATGAGAATGGCGGCTCCGACAGGGACCTCGGCCACGGGAGTTTCCACTTCCCTTCCTTCCGGTGAAAGCACTAGAGCGGTAAGCGGGGAAAGCTCCAAGAGAGACGTTACCGCGTTGCGGGCACGTCCGGCGGCCCAGGATTCGAGCAACTCCGAAAAGGCGAACAGAAAGACAACGCTGGCTGCTTCGGCGTATTCTCCAATGATCCAGGCACCCGTGACGGCAACGGCCATGAGAACATTGATGTCGAGCCTTCGTTTTTGGAGTGCCCTCCAAGCGGGCGGGAGCACGAGGGCACCGCCGGCGAGAATGGCGAGGCCAAAAATGGCGGTCGGGAGCCACGCGGGACCAAAATGAGTCCAGTGAAAGAGCAAGCCGAAGGCAGTAAGGATGCCGCAGGAGATGACGAGAGCGCCTTGGGGCAGGGCGGAATCTTCGTGTCCGTGTTCACAGGAGCTGCAGGATTTGGGATTTGTAGAGTTGTTGGGTTCCGTACTCATTGAGATTGTGATACCAGCGTAAAACTAATTCTTCCTACAGTCGTGCGCAGATTCGGATTTCCGCCCCAATCCTCGATCAACTGCGATCACATTACTCGTCGCAAGTGCAGGCGTATTCCGGATTGCCGCAGGAATCGCAAGTGTGGAGTTCGAGTTTGACGCGGAAGTTCTTCGTCTTCGCTTCCGGCGTTGCCTTGGCTTGGAGGACGACTTGGTAGCCTTCGCCGTCGGGGAGCGGTGTTGTTGAGACGAGGAGGTCGCCTTTTTTCTCGAAGGCCATCTTGGTTTTACCGCTCGGTGCTTCGGCGGTGGCGGTGATGACTTCGGTGGTGGCGGGTTGGGCTTTCATCGCGGCATCGTAAACGGCGATGCTGATGGTGCGGTCTTTTTCGACGAAGAATTCGGCGTTTTTACCGGGGAGTTCGAGGATGAGACCTTTGCGGGGACCGGCTTTGACTTTGGTATCAGCAAAGGCGGAGGTGGCGGCGAAGGCGGCGATGATGAGGACGTTTAGCAATGTTTTCATAGTGTGTTGGTTTTTGGTTTGGTTTTCCGTTCGATCCAGTCGTAGAGCACAGGCACGACGAGCAGAGTGAGGAAAGTGGAGGTGACGATGCCGCCGATAACGACGGTAGCGATGGGGCGCTGGACCTCGGCTCCGGCTCCGGTAGCGATGGCCATGGGGAGGAAGCCGAGGCTGGCGACGAGGGCGGTCATGAGCTTCGGACGGAGACGGGTGAGGGTGCCCTCGACGACGGCTTCGCGCAACTCGCGGCCTTCGCTGCGGAGCTGGTTGATGAAGCTGATGAGCATGATGCCGTTGAGCACGGCGATGCCGCTGAGGGCGATAAAGCCGACGGCGGCGCTGATCGTGAAAGGCATTCCTCGCAGATGCAGAGCGAAGATGCCGCCGGTGACGGCGAGGGGGACGCAAAAGAAGATGAGGGTGGCCTGGCGGAACGAGCCAAAGCTGAGGAAGATGAGCACGAAGATGAGGGCGAGGGCGAGCGGCACCACGATCATGAGACGTGCCTTGGCTTGTCGCAGGTTTTTGAACTGGCCGCCGAATTCGAAGTAGTAGCCATCGGGGAAAACGACTTTTTCGCGGACAAGGCGGGTGGCCTCCTCGACAAAACCTTCGGTATCGCGGCCGCGAACATTGATGAGGACGCTGACACGGCGCTGGGCGTTCTCGCGGGCGATCTGGACGGGCTGGGGGACGAGGACGATCTTGGCGACTTGGCCGAGGGCCAACATGCCGCCGTCGTCGGTGCGCAGGGCGAGGCGTTTCATGCCCTCGAGGTCGCTGCGTCGGCTTTCCCCGAGGCGGACGACGATGGGGCTGCGGCGGTTGCCCTCGATGAACATGCCGACTTCCGTTCCCGCGAGGGCGGTCTCGATGAGTCGGTTCAACTCGTCGGCGTGGACATTGAATTTGCGCATGGCTTCGCGGTCGGGCTGGATCTCGATCATGGGATTCTTGCCAATGCTGTCGAATTCGGTCTCGCCTCCGCCGGGGATCGCGGTGATCGCGGTGCGGACTTCCCCGGCAAGGCGCTCGAGCTCGTCGTAACTGTCGCCGAAGACTTTGCAGACGAGGTCGGCGCGGGCGCCGGCCATGATCTCGTTGAAGCGCATCTGGATCGGCTGGGTGACGAGAATGTTCTGGCCGGGCACCTGATCGAGCAGAGATTTTCGCATGATCTCGCCGAGGCGTTCTTTGCTGATGGTCCGGCCATCCTCCTTCCGCCACGTATCACGGGGCGCGAGCATGAGGTAGGTGTCGGCGACGTTGGGATTCATGGGATCGGTGGCGATCTCGGCGGTGCCGATCCGGGAGAAGATTTCTTTCACTTCGGGGAAGTTGCG
>JAGPCC010000267.1 GCA_018058245.1 Verrucomicrobiales bacterium | reverse complement strand
CGATCCTGCTGATACACCTTTCGCCCCTCAGAGTGCAGTTGCAGAAATCCCGCCGCCGCCGAGGCGAAAGGTCCCGTCAGCAACGGAGAATCCTCTGCCACCGGGCGCTGGATCAGCGACTGGATCGCTTCATCAAGACCGTCCTCGCGCCACACCGTCCAGAACTTGCGAGGAGTCCCGGTGGTGCCGTATTCCGCCTTGTCGCGGGCGAGGGAGAGCAGGAGTTGCGAGTAGAGGAAGACCTGTGGAATGCCGTCCTTCTTCTGGTAGCCGAGCAGTTGATCGATAGCGAGGTCGACGGGTTGTTTCTTGCTGTCGCTGTAGGCAGCTCGTTTGCACTCGATCACCACCACCGGGATGCCGTTGATGAACAGCACGATGTCCGGGATGTAGTGCTTTTGCAGCCCGACGCGCTCGACCTTGAACTCGGCGGTGCAATGGTAGCGATTGTTCTCGGGATGCTTCCAGTCGATGTAGGCGATAGAAAAGCTCTTCGTATCGCCCTCCACCGTTTGCGGCACACTGGTGCCGAGACAGAGCAGGTCGTAGACCTCCTCGTTCTGGTGAATCGCTCCGGTGGCGCGGAAGGCCTTCAGAGCCTGCACCGCATTGGTGATGGCATTCTCGGTGAAGACATGCTCCCCCCCTTTGAAGGTGTAGCGTCCGTGCTCGCGGATGAAATCGAACAGGATGGGATCCAACACTGCCGTGCCGAGCCGACCGTTGCGGAGTTTGCAGCATTGCTCCGGCGTCAGGTATTCCCACCCCATCTCCACGAGGAGCTGCAGCGCCGGGAGCTGGCTTTGGACCGACTCGAGGTAGCTGGGGGTTTGGTAGAGGGGTTCGTCTTCCATGACATGTTTAATCGAGGATGTTCTTGATGTCGGCCATGATCGATTCAATGAGGGCCCTTCCGTTCATGTCGGGGGATGACCGGAACTTGGTGACTAAGCCCGCTCGTTGAAGCGAAGGGAGCGCGCTGTCGAGAGCTTCGCGGAATTGGATTGCCTGGAAACGTTCGGAATGTTCGTCAAGATCCGGCATGGACAGCGTTTCCAGAAAGGTGAGGATCACTTTGAAGACAGGTGCCCAAGCGATCCACTGCGGAAATTCTTTAGCGTCCTCCCATGTCATCAAAAATCGCCACTCGTCGGAATCGATGATGAAGTCTTTTTCCCGTCCGGTGCGGATCGCTCGCACGTGACCCGATTCCGAGAGTTCGTTGAGAACAATCTGCACGGTGCGACGGAAGTAACCGGTTTGGCGGGCGATCTCGGCGGGGTGACCTTTCCCGTTTGCCAACAGCCATGCCATGACCTCGGCGCGCGCCTGTCTTCCGAACAGCGCACGGAGTTTGAAGAGAAAGGTCGCGGGTTGATTGGGGCGTGGAGAACGACTCATGCCGCGTAGATGGATCGCGCCCCGCCTCAGCGAACGTTCCAGGAAGATTGGATCCGCCTCACCGGTAACAGGCAGCCCCGGAAAAAGGCGTTCGACGACCTGATTGGTGACTGATCCAGAGGTTCCAGCCTTTTTGATAATCATTTTCCATTTCTGGTGTGTCGCATCCTTGGCGAGGCATTCCGACATTGCGGCAAGAACGGACATATCGCCGAGTTGATCTTCTTTGATCATGGTGCCCAAGCGTTGTAAACTGATCCACGAATCATTCGTATGAAGCCAGTCCAGGATTTCATCGAAGAGGCGCGCATCGTGGCGGGCTACAACGGTGGAGAACAACAACAGAGCTTCGGGGTCAATGATCCAGGGGGCGTTCGTGCTGGCATGCCCTGCCACGCCCAAAGCGGACCACTCACGCCACAGGAATCGGGTCAGCTGCTCGATGAGCTGCTCTTTATAGTTGGTCAATGAGATTGCCATGATTCATGTGGTTGAGAACCGCGCTCAGCACGCTAAGAAAACCTTCCGAGGGGTCTTGGGTTCGAGTCCATCGCGCCGCGGCGAGTAGCTCTTCCGCCGTCGGCTTCAGATCCTGAAGGTCTTGGAAATGTCGTCCCTGGTCGGAATCCACCGTGGCGTAAAGTTTCAAATGAATTTGATCGTAGCGGTCGATGAAGCTCACTTTCAGCGTAGGACCGAACTCACGGGTCGTGAGACGTGTCACCAAACCTTCTGGCAGTCCCAGCCGAAAGAAGCTGTCATCCGATGGACCGGTATTGAACCAATTTTCCATCAAATCGAGATCCCGTGCCACCTTGGCAACCGCTTCATCCAACCAGTTGGGCAGAGGTTTGGCGGTCGAGAGTTCGCCGTTCTCAAGCGAAGCGAGGACGTCGACATCGCGGGTAGTGCTCCGACTCACCAAGCCGAGGGCAAGAAGGGACGAGCCGCCGCAGATCACATAGTGCTGGGCCGGGTATTCAGCGACCAACTCACCGAGAAGGGACAATGCCTCGTTAAGTCCTTGTGCGTCCAAATTCATTAGAATACAAATAAATTACCCATAACGAGCAGGCAAGTTGTTTTTTAAAGCGCTTCGGATCTGAATTTCTGGAGATTCTCAAACCTTCACCCGGACCTGCCCAGTGAGGAGCTTTTGCATGAGGGCTTTTTTTTGCTGCTTTAAGGCGGCGAGTTTTTGATCCAACACGAATTCTCCTCGCTCGAAAGTTTGCAGCACCTCGCAAATCCGTTCCTGCTCTTCGGTCGTTGGCGGGATGCTGATTTCCTTTTTAAGGAAGTCTCGAAGATTGAACGTCATCTTTTCAATCACTACCCCGTAGCTGGAGATAAACGTGAGGTGATACAGCCATTTCGTCCGGCAGAGAAAATCGAAGAACGGCATGTGAATCGGAACACCTTTTCGAGCAACCAGAGTGATGTAACTCCCCGAGACATGGCCTCCGGCGAACTCCTCAGTTGTCATCGCCATTGCTCCGTGAACGACCTGCATTTTGGAGATCAGGAAATCATTTGCCTCGGTGGTGTGCATCACCTTCGTTTTGATATCTCGACCATGAAGGGCTTCCCGAAAAAATAAGCCCCCTGACCGACGACGAACGCTGACCAACCGATAGAGCTCGTCGTCGTCCCAATCGACAGGACGACTGACTTCTTTCATCAATTTGCCGATCTTCACATCCGCCCACTCCCCCTCAAACCCCGGCAACCGTTTCCGGCCGGTGAGGAGCTGCTGCATGAGGGCTTTCTTCTGTCGCTTCTTCGCCTCGATCAGCGCCCCGGTCTTCTCAATCGCCTCGTCGCAGGTCGAGAGGATCTCAGCGATTTTCTTTTGTTCGGGGAGTGGTGGTAACGGTATTGAAAGACTTGCGATAATCTCGGCATTCAAGTTAAGCATGGTCTGCCCGACTGCGTTTGCGTTTAGCCAATGCACTTCACGAGGCACGCCGACTGCTCGAATGACAAACGCAGAGAGAGCCTTTGCCACAGTCAGTCTAACACGAAGAGATCCTGTTCCATTGAGCCAGCCAATTTCATCTCGGGAAATCAATGCACAACGTCCAATCTCCCCCCGTCGAGCGAACAAAATGTCACCATTTTCACATCTCTGCTTAACTAGACTTTGAGCTTTTTCTTCGGTGACTTGAGCAATCCCAGCCGATACAACCCGCCCGTCTTTCATGTTAAGCGGCATAATTACAGGAACCCCGGAGTCTACATAGTCTTCTTGATGAAGTTGGCTGCCAAATGGTCCCGTCTTAATCCCTCCTGGCATCAGTGCGATTTCGGAAAGCTGAGCACACCCCCACTCCTCCGGAATCCACCCCACCTTGGTCTCCTTATACCCCGCCTTATTCGCATTGGGATCGTTCACACTCATACGGTCTGCCCTCCTCCTGCCGGATTCCCCCCTGCAGCCCAGATCGGGCAATCTTTCCAATCCGTCGGAAAGCCCATTCGCTGAATCGGAATCACCAGTTGCTTCACCGTCCACAAGCACTCCAACCGATCCGCCCAGTGGCTCTGCGGGGCGATGACCCTCAGCAGATATTGCAGAATCGCAAGCACCGCGTAGACCTTGTCCGACGCAGGGGGCTGACGGTAGTGGTCCCAGACCACATCAAAATCGGTGCCGGGCTGGAAACTCTCCCGCCCCCCTCTCCAACCGAGGCAAAAGGGCAAAAAAATACCCGCCACATTTGGGCTTTCAAGAAGAGGCCTGGCGGGTTTGCTGTGGCGTTTATATATCGAGGCGCTCTCCTTGGCAACGAAAAATAGGCAAAACGCCCACAGATCATCGAACAGGGTTCGACGGACGACCCAACCCTGTTGGCTCGGGCAGACACTGCTTTCAGACCTCTCGGGTAGAACGATCATTTGAATCCCAGCTCCTTCAGGTAGCCATCCATTTTCGCTTCCACCGCTGCCAGCTCGCCATTGATCCTCTCAATGTCCCGCTGCACCTCATCCATGTCGATCTCCAGCTCGGGCTCGAAGGTGTCGACGTAGCGCGGGATGTTGAGGTTGAAGTCGTTTTCCTTGATCTCCTCGAAAGTGGCGGAGTGGGAGTATTTCTCGATCACGGTCCGGTTGCGGAAGGTCTCGACGATCTTGTCGATATCCTCGGGCCGCAGGCGGTTCTGGTTGGTGCCCTGCGCATAGTCCTTCGATGCATCGATGAAGAACACATCATCCCGGGCATCCGGTGTCCGCGATTTGTCAAAGATCATCAACGCGGCCGGGATGCCGGCCCCGTAGAAGAGATTGCTCGCCAGACCGACGACGCCATCGAGCAGATTCTCTTCGATCAGTGCCTGCCGGATCTTTCCCTCCTGTCCGCCACGGAAGAGGACGCCATGCGGAACGACGACGCCGACGCGCCCTTTGCCCTCCAGTGCCGTTGCGATCATGTGGCTGATGAAGGCCCAGTCCCCTTTGCTCGTCGGCGGGATCCCCCGATGGAAGCGATTGAATTGATCGCCGGCCGCGCCCTCCTGCCCCCACTTGTCGAGACTGAAGGGCGGATTCGCCACCACAATATCGAACTTCATCAGGGCATCGTTCTCGACGAGCTGCGGATGACGGATGGTGTCCTCCCACTCGATGCGGGCGGCATCGACCTCGTGAAGAAACATGTTCATCTTGCACAGCGCCCAGGTGCTGCCGTTCATCTCCTGTCCGAAAAGGGAGAAATTCTTCGTGCCGACCTGCTTGGATGCCTTGATCAGCAGCGAACCCGAGCCGCAGGTAGGATCGCAGATACGATCGCCATCGTCGGGATTCACGAGACGGGCAAGCGTCTCGGAGACCTCGGCCGGGGTGTAGAACTCACCAGCCTTCTTCCCGGCCTGCGCGGCGAAGCGCCCGATCAGGTATTCATATACGTCGCCCACGATGTCCATGTGGCCAACCCGCTCGGGCCGGAGATCCAGCTTCGCACTGGCGAAGTCCTCCAGCACCGTCTTGAGCCGCTGGTTGCGCTGGCGGGTCTTGCCGAGGTTGGACTCGCTGTTGAAGTCGATGTTGCGAAAGACGTTGTGGAGTTTCGCTTTGTTGGCGTCTTCGATCTTCTCCAAGACGGTGTTGATGACCTGCCCGATGTCGCTGTCGTCCCTATGGGCGTAGAGATGCTCAAAGGTGCAATCTTCCGGAACCATAAACCGCTCCCGGGACATGGCCCGGTCGATGCGTGTCTGGTCGCCCTGATACTTCTCCGTGTAATCCGCGAGCTTCGACTTCCGGACGTCGCTCAGGTATTTCACGAAAAGCATGGTCAGGATGTAGTCCTTGTAGCCGCTGGGATCGATGACACCTCGGAAGGTATCACACGCAGCCCACACCACGTTGAAGATCTCGTCTTTGATTTGCTGGTCACTCATGAAGGTTTGTTGGAAAATCTGATTCGTCCGTCTGTGGCTCGAAGGCAAGCAGCAGTAGCGAGAGCCTTTTTCTTCTCAGCCAGTTCAGCGAGCAACTTGCCTTGCTCCTCGGCAAGGTCCGCAATTTCGACAATTTTGCACTGGGTCGCGAGATCCGGGACGGATACCTCCAAGCTCTCCAGGACATCCCGCCGAATGATCGGCATGTGCGCGCCCGTCGTGGCAAGTCGGGCAAAATGTTGTTGAGCAGGCTCCTGACTGAGGAACCACGACAAATATTCGCCCAATATTTCAGGCAGGGGCCGGAGCACAAAAAAGTAGGAGGCTGCAAGGATCGGGAAGTTTGGCAACCGACCGACACACCAGGCAAAATTCTTTTGCCCCTTTGCCAGAAAGAGGACGTCACCTTCACGCAGGTGAGCATCCGGATCCATCCCAGGGGGTGAAATCCGCACCATATTCCGCATCTCGACCGAGGTGCGAGATTTATTGAAGTCCCTGATTTGCAGCAAGTAATGTGATCCATCAGAGCATTCTTCCACGCCCTTCCGAGTCTGGTAGCCCGAGGAAATTTTGGCCAATTTCTTGAGTATTCGCTTCATTCTGCGTCCGTTCTACACAATCGGTATACTCGAAACCGTAATTTTTCCAGAACTTTTTCTTGTAACGTATTGTTCGGTATACGATATACCGTTTGTAAAATAAAGAAATTATGTCAACTAGAACCATCAATCAGGGCTTTGAAGCCTTTCACTCGAACCTCACCCCCGGCAGCTATGCAGCGGGTAAGGCCGCATCTCACAAAGCTTCGATCACCGCCCGGCTCGAACGCGATTTTGACCTAAAGCAGATGTTCTACTCGGGGTCGTCGAATAACGGAACCAGTATTGCCCGCCACAGCGACGTGGATTTTTTCGGGTCAATCCCTGCCTCCAAACTGAAAGATAACTCCGCCGTATCTCTCCGAGAAATCAAGGAGAGCCTCCAAGGCAGGTTTCCCCTCACCGAAGTCTACGTCGATTCGCCTGGAGTAGTTCTGAAATTTGGTTCCGCGGATTGGGACAAGGCAGAGGTCATACC
>JAGPCC010000043.1 GCA_018058245.1 Verrucomicrobiales bacterium | reverse complement strand
GGTGAGGAGGGCGATCGATGCGATCGACTGGTCGCAGCATCGAGAAATTGAGCGGCTCACTATCCCCCGGCTCACGAAGGAGGAATATAATAACACTCTCCGCGATCTCTTGGGTGTAGATTTCCGCCCTGGGGATCGGCTCCTCGATGATGGACAGGGACTTTCGGGATTCACGAACGACCGCGATGCTCTCTTTATTTCCCCTGCTCTCGCAGAGCAGTACTTTCAAGCAGCCGATGAAACGATTCAGGCGGTCTTGGATCTTCGCGAAGGGCCGATGGAGCGAGTCTACGAGGCAGAGGAAATGTTGATGACCGAGCGCAGCTCGAAGCCGGAGGAACTCCCTGGCGGAGGCTTCGGATATTCTCTCGCGGGAGCTGGACAGCGTACCCTCTACGATGAAATTTCGCTCCCTGCTGGCGGTTGGTATCGAGTCACGGTCCGCTCGGTAGGTCTTCAGGGGGATAGTGGCATGAGGTTGCGCATCGACAACGAGATTCGGGCGGATTTTCTCTGTGCGGATGATGTGCCAGGGGAAAAGACGGTCGAGCTGCTCCTGCGAGCCGGAACGCACCAGATGACATGGAACATTGAATTGCCCCGAGACCTCCGGAAGGTCCAGGTGGAAGTGAATGGAAAAAAAAAGCCAAAGAAGAAGTCGAATCGCAAATTCACACCTTTGCCAGAAAATGCGGGGGACCTCGTGAGTCTCGCCTGTGAGGAAAATACTCCTGTATTCCCCGTTCCTCCCGGAGCGGGAAAAGAAGCAGTAGCGATGATACGCCGTTTGAATCTGGCGCTTGGGGGAATGCAGCGCCGTCTCGAGTATCTCCGACTTGTCACCCCGGAGGGAAACCCGGGAGAACTTAGAACCTACTACGGTCTCCTCCCGGAGCGAACCGCAGGAATGGCGACGATCAAAAAACAGCTCGCGGCACTTCTCCAAGTTAAAGCATCAGAGATCGATCGCCGACTTGGAGAGGCAAATCGCGATCGGATCGCCTCGAATCAGAAAGTCCTCGCAGACTCATTGGCAATTCTCGGAGTGGACTACGATCCACAGTTCCTTTTTGGAAATGCTCCACCAGTTCTTCCCCGGAAAGTGGGTTCTCCCGGAGTGGACTGGATCCGGATCGAGGGGCCCATTCTACCAGACGGCTCTTACGCAGAGACCGTCGCCTCTCTGGTTCGGGAAGAGCCCGCAGAAGCGTTGCAGGCATTTCTCGCGAGGGCCTTCCGTCGCCCGCTTCGAGAGGGTGAGGCGGAGCGATACCTTGGGTTGTATGAAAATGCTACGAATCGAGGGGAGTCGCACCATCAGGCCCTGAAACTTGCCTATACCGCAGCACTGACTTCTCCAGCGTTTTTGTTCCGGGATGAGATGGGAACCGACGGAGAGGAATTCACGTTGAATGCTCATCAATTGGCGAGTCGTCTCAGCTATTTCCTCTGGATGTCCATGCCCGATGCCGAACTACGGTCTCTCGCCGACGAGGGTCGGCTTCTCGATGCCGAGGTGTTGCGGTCGCAAGTGCAGCGAATGATCCGGAGTCCGAAACTTCGCGCCTTTTCGGAAAGTTTTCTCGGTCAGTGGCTCGGATTCGCGGAGCTGGGAAAGGAACATGTCCCAGACGCGAAAAAATTTCCAGAGTTCACCGCTTCACTTGCGGCAGCGATGAAAGAAGAGCCGGTTCTTTTTTTTGAAGCGATGCTCCGAGAAGGAACACCCCTCACCGAGTTTCTCAACGCCCGGGAAACCTTTGCGAATGCAGAACTCGCGGAGCTCTATGGGATACCGGGTCTGGAGGGCGATGATTTTCAGAAAGTCCGGCTTCTCGGAGATGAGCGTGGAGGGCTCCTCGGAATGGCGGCGATTCTGACGACCTCGGCGACACCGAATCGCACCAGTCCTGTGTTACGGGGGAAGTGGGTTTTGGAAAATTTCCTCGGACGCCGCCTGGAGGAAGCCCCTGCAGACGCGGGGCAACTGGACGATAAGGCGGGAGAAGATCGTGGGAAAACGCTGCGGGAAGAACTCGCTGAACATCGCCGTAACGAAAGCTGTGCCGTTTGTCATGATCGTATCGACCCGATCGGATTCGGGTTGGAGAATTTTGATGCAATCGGCAGATTTCGTGAGAAAGAGGCCGGGCGGCCGGTCGATGCCAAAGGGGAACTTCCCGGGGGACACGTATTTTCGGGGGCTGCGGAATTGCGTGCCCTCCTGCAGGAACGCCATGAGACGGAGTTTCTCACCAACGTAACTCGAAGGCTTACCTCCTTTGCGCTGGGACGCGCGCTGCAAGCTCCTGATGAGGGGCTTGTTCGGGAGATGCTCGTGGTGCTGGCGGCATCAGGCAATCGAGCCGATTCCTTGATCGAAGGGATCGTCCTGAGCGATGCCTTTCGAAAGCAGGGAAAAGAAGTTCCGTGAGAAATCTCAAAATTGCGTTTCGAAAGGAAAAAAATTCCCGAACCTTATTGATTCTCTTTCGTTGATTCGATATAAGCGGGTGCGCTTGGAAGCGTATTGTATAACGTGTACGAGAAATATCACATTACCGGGATCAAACAGTCCTATCGATCCGACAGTGGTCCGAAAACGATCCTCTTGCCGGTCGTGATTATTGCCCTTTTCGGGGCGATGCTCACCTTTTATGTGAAGACGAGACCGGGAGGGGAGACGGTATCCGAGCCTGTGATCGAGAAAGGAATTTCTGATCCTGATTCCGAGGTCCTCTCCTCTCAGGGCAGCACGGGAACGGGCGAAGAATCTCTCCCGATTGGCAGTCCGATTCCTGTGTCAGTGAGCGCATCCGCACTTCCGGAGCGGCCGATTCAGCCAAAAAAATCGGAAATCGCGACTGCAAAAAGTGATTTGTCGGGAACGCTCCCACTCGTTCAGGCAGCGGGAATCGAGGAAAGGGAGTTTACCCCGTGGATGTCACCTCTCGCGCTGGACACTTACATTCGGCAAAAGAACAGTGGGTTTGAGGCGACATTCTGGGAGCGCGGCCATTGGATCCGGGCCGTCGAGGGCCGGTGGAGGGATGACACTCACGAGTTTCGCATTGTCATCGGGAAAAATCCCGATCCAGAGCGGTATGGATGGTACTATCGTATCGATCAGACCGAAGAAGAATTTTCCCAATCCATCCTTCTCCGGGAACAAGAAGGGTTCTCTCTGGTGCAAAGTGACGTCTATGAGCGGCCTGACGGTTCGAAACGGTATCAGGGAGTCTGGCAAAGGGAGTTCACAGATCCTCCCGTCGCCAATTCGTCCGGTCGTCTGCGACCGCTCGATGTTGGGACTTTGAATTTCCGACAGTAGGGGATAGGTTTTTTGCTCGCTTGCACAGGATCGTCCTTAAGGGCGCGAAACCGTAGCGTTTTGATCTGGTTTTGGAGGGCGGAATCGGACATGATCGATAAACCTTTTTGATCAGAAGCATGAAAATTCTCCTCACCTCGCTCTTACTCATCAGTCCTCTCTGCGCCCAAACTACGACCCAGAATCCTGCAAAAACGAATCCCACGAGAGTCGAGATCGCTCATAGGCTGCCCACTGCTGCGAATGTGCCCTACGGCACTCATGAACGTCAGGTTCTTGATTTCTACCGGGCGGACTCGGATAAACCGACGCCACTCCTATTTTACATTCACGGAGGTGGCTGGGTGGCGGGAGATAAAGCCAAAGTTTCCGATCTGGAGGCGTGTCTCGCCGCCGGGATTTCCGTGGTTTCGATCAACTATCGCTACTCCTGGCAAGCGCAGCTCGCCGGGGTGATGCCGCCGGTTTCCTGGCCGCTGGAGGATGCGGCTCGGGCCTTGCAGTTTGTTCGCAGCAAAGCGGAGCAATGGAATCTCGACAAAGAACGGATCGGTGCCAGTGGCGGATCGGCGGGAGCGTGTTCCAGCCTCTATCTTGCCTTCCATGAAGAAATGGCAGATCCGGCGAGCAGTGACCCGATTGCGAGGGAATCGACGCGCCTCTGGTGTGCCGCAGTGAATGGCGCACAGACTTCGCTCGATCCGGTGCAACTGCGCGAGTGGACGCCGAACAGTCGCTACGGTGGTCACGCCTTTGGATTCATGGATCCGCATGATCTGAAATCACGCGACAAGAGTTTTGCCGAGTTTTACGAAAAGCGGGAATCTGTCCTGAAATGGATCAAAATGTATTCGCCCTACGAACATGTCTCGAAAGGAGATCCGCCAGTCTATCTGATTTATAGCGCACCTCCTGCCATCGGCCAAGAGCAGAAAGACCCCACGCACACCGCCAACTACGGGGTGAAGTTGCAGGAACACTGCCGCTCCCTCGGGCTAAAATGCGAATTGGTCTATCCCGGTGCTCCAGAAGTGACACATGCCTCGATGGCGGACTTTCTCACTGATACACTGAAGCGCTGAGGCATCGGACTCAGAGTGTCTCCCTGCGGATTCGCTCCACGGCAGCAGAGGCCTCTTTGAAGTTCCTCACCGGCGCACCCGCCGGACAAACACACCGACCCCAACGGCCATGCCTGCGAGCAGGATCGTGCCGGCATTGAGCCAACCCTCTTCCCGGTACTGGACGATCGCGTACCCGAGCGCTCCGGCAAAAAGGGCGTAGTAGAGAAAGATCACCAGCGTCCGGCGAATGATGGTGCCTTCGCGCCCGAGCAGGCCCACTGTCGCCGCAGCAGCGACGACGTTGTGTACGCAGATGACGTTTCCGGCGGCGCCCCCGACCGCCTGTAGCGCGACGACCCAGCTGGGATCGACCCCGATCCTTTCCCCGACTCCGAACTGGAAGAGGGAAAACATCATGTTGCTGAAAGTGTTCGATCCCGCAACGAACGCGCCAAGCCCGCCAATGAGCGGCGAGACGAGAGGCCAGCCCGTTCCGGCGAGTTCCGCAATGCCGATCGCGAGAGCGATGGGCATTTTCTCAAACCCGGCACCACCGCCTCCACTGTTGAGGAAGACCTGGACCATAGGCACAGTGAAAATCAGCGCGATCGAGGCTGTCGCTGCTGTCCGCCCCGAGTCGATCCAGGCACGACGCACCCCGGCAAGGGGAAGGCGATGCAACACTGCCGCGCCGAGCGCAGCGATGAGAAAGACCGTCCCTGGTAGGTAGAGCGGTTGCACCGAGATCGAGACCTTCGAACCGAAGAGATTCGGTATATCGAGAGAAACCGACTTCATCCATTCTCCCAGAGGCAGGGACTTCAGCCGCGTCAGCACGAGCAGGCCCGCGACCATCAGATACGGAGCCCAGGCTCGGAGCTGCCCCATCATGGGACCGTCCGACTTCTCCTCGCGCAGATCGATCGTGCCCGACCAGTCTTGAGGCCAGCTCTCACGGGGAGCAAAATCCCAGGGAGATTCCCGGGGCGGAGTCAGGAATCCGCGTTTTGCCGCTGGGATCACGATGAGCAACCCGATCGCACTACCGATCAGGCTGGGAAACTCCGGACCGAGGAAGCGGGCCACGAGCCAGTAAGGGATCGTCATCGCGAGGCCCGCAAAGATTGCGAATTTCCAGACGGCGAGTCCTTCCCCGAACGAGCGGTTTTTTCCAAAAAATCGAGTCAAGAGACAGACCACGAGGAGCGGGATGAATGTCCCGATGACCGCATGGATCAGGGCGATACGGCCACCGAGGAATCCCAGAAAGTCCGTCCATTCCCCATGTCCGCTCTGCGCCGCGTAGGCGAGCACGGCGGGATCGCCCGCGAGGCCATTGCTGATCCCGATCAGGATAGGCGTGCCCACCGCGCCGAAGGAGACGGGCGTACACTGAATCGACATCCCTGCGACGACCGCAGCCATTGCGGGGAATCCCAGTCCCGCGAGGAGTGGCACACAGACCGCAGCCGGAGTGCCGAACCCGGCCGAGCCCTCGATGAACGATCCAAAGAGCCACGCGATGATGATGACTTGGATGCGCCGGTCGGGTGAGACACTGACAAAACCCGCCCGGATCGCCCGGAGCCCGCCGCTCTCGCGCAGCGTGTTCAGCATCACGATCGCACCGAAGACGATAAAGATCATTGTTGCTGCGATGATCACTCCATTGAGAGTCGCCGCCGCGATCTGAACGGGAGGCGTGCGCCACACCGCACCCGCG
The DNA here is from genome assembly GCA_018058245.1 of Verrucomicrobiales bacterium. Classification (GTDB taxonomy): domain Bacteria; phylum Verrucomicrobiota; class Verrucomicrobiia; order Verrucomicrobiales; family DEV007; genus Arctic95D-9. The sequence goes on along the minus strand of JAGPCC010000043.1, from coordinate 17,662 downwards.
AGCACAACTACCGTGAGGTAGCAGAGCGGCATCGCTCGAGCCGCCGGCCAGCGCAGACCGACGAGAAAAAACGCCACTACCCCGATGGGAAGCAGGGCGAGAGCAGAGAGGAGATACGGAGACATAGAGGAGAAAAGTCGAGAGGCCACCCTACACGAAAAATCACGCCCCCTGCAACGACGGAAGGTTCCAAGTAAAAAGTAGTGGGATGAGCCCTCCTGCGTGGAGAGATCCCCTCGATGAACCTCCTTTTCATGGGAGCCGATCTCATTCCTTCGCCTTTGCCGACGCTTGGAATCGACGCTTGACTCCCCATGCCCTTTTCCCCCAAATTGCGTCCATTATTGCACTTCCCACTCTGTCACCTCCATGACTAGACCCTCTTGTTTTTTTGCTCTTTGTCTCACTGTTTTACCCTGTCTCGCCGGGGCGGAGGAGGTGCCGCTCCCTTTCGCCCTCCAGACCCGCTCCGCTACAGGAACAAAGCAGACCTCGACCGAGTCCTGGCTGCCCTCGCGCAGCGCCATCGTCGTCTGTGACATGTGGGATCTACATCATTGCAAAAATGCCGTCACCCGCGAGGGCGAGATGGCCCCGCGCATGAACCAGGTGCTCGAAAAAGCCCGCGCCGCCGGCGTCCTCATCATCCATGCCCCGAGCAGCTGCATGTCCGCCTACGAAGGCACCCCGGCACGGATTCGCGCCACCAGTGCGCCGCCTTCCGCCCGGCTCCCGAATCAGATCGCCGACTGGTGCAAACAGATCCCGTCCGAAGAGAGCGCCGTCTACCCGATCGATCAAAGCGACGGCGGAGAGGATGACGATCCTACCGAGCATGCCGCGTGGGCAAAAGAACTCGAAGCAAAGGGCCTCAACCCCCGCACCCCGTGGACAAAACAGATCGATGTCCTCCGCATCGATCAGGAACGCGATGCCATCAGCGATTCCGGTGTCGAGATCTGGAATCTGCTCGAGTCCCGCGAGATCGACAATGTCATCCTCATGGGTGTGCATGTGAATATGTGCGTCGCGGGCCGTCCCTTCGGACTACGTCAGATGGAAAAAAACGGCAAAAACGTCGTCCTCATGCGTGACATGACCGACGCCATGTACAACCCGCTGCGCTGGCCCTTTGTTAGTCATCGCCGTGGCACGGAACTTTTTATCGAACATATCGAAAAACGCATCTGCCCCACCATCACCTCGGACCAGATCCTCGGTGACGAGATCGAGTTCACCTTCAGCGAGGCCACGGCTGGACCTCCGCGTCTCCAGATCCTCCTCCTCGGTGACAGCACGACCGAGGCGAGCATTCCCAAAAAACTCGCGCCCGACGAACCACAGTTTGAGGATTTCCTCCGCATCCTCCTCGCGACCGAACCCGACCTGCCTCCGACGGATGTTTACAACGAGGGAGTCAGCGGAGAATACATCCGCCGACTCCTCGACAGCGGACGCTACGACAAGTCCATCGCGACCAAACCAAAAGCTGATTACATCTTCATCCGCTACGGCCTCAACGACTCCTCGAAGCGGGAGGACTTCACCGAGAATTTCCCCAAAGACTTCCGCGAGTTACTTGGTCGTCTGCGGCACGATCATCCCGACGCCGTCCTCATTCCCATGACTGCGATTCCCTATTCCACCGTGAACGATCACGCCGGGATCAATGCTCTCATCACCCGCATTGCGACCGAGGACAAGCTGCCCCTCTTTGACATCGCCCCGCGTTATTTTGCTGAACTCGAACGCGGTCCCGAGATGTTGCACTACCGTCGATTTCCTCTCTCGAAGGTGCCCGAAGCCCTGCGCCCCCTCGCGACCCCCTACCTGAGTCGTGGAAATGATCCGCACATCGTCGTGCTCGATAATCGCCTTGATCCAATCTTTGGGCATCTCCCCGGCTGGTATTCCGACCATCATCCGAATCAGGCGGGATACAATGTCATCGCAAGTGAGACCGCAAAGTATCTCGGAACGATGATCCGGGCGGGGAGGGAGAAGAAGTCATCGCCATAAAGAATGTAGCATGGAAAAAAAGGTAGCATGGGCATCCTGCCCATGCCTCCCGCTCGACCCAAGAGAAGCAAGTTGCCGCAAAACGAAAAAATGAGAAGAGGCTCCTGCGGCCGTTATTGGTTCAATGTGTGGTCATCTGTGGAGGACTTGGTCGTGATGAACAGGGAATGCAGGATCAAGAACTGACAAATAAGTATCGCAATTCCAAACCCTATAAAACTTCTTCCGAAGATGACAATGATTGAGGATAAACCTTTGATTCCATCCCTTCGAGAGGCGAGCTCCTCAGCGATTTTTTCTATTTTACCATTCTCCTCAGTAGGGAAATCCCGAGCAAAATCCGCTTCCTGCCGCTCAAGGAGGGCAATGTAGGTGTCATGATGTCCGAACACGGTCCGGGGAATGATGGTGCCGCCAAGGACCATAAAAAGAGCAAGGACGCTTGTTGCGATGAGGGCTGCTAAAGTTGCGGATCGTTTCATTTCTGTCCCGAACGGTGATATCATACGCTTGCGAAAGTGTCGTGCGTAAAAGAAAACACCCCGCCATTGGCGAGGTGTTTTCCACAGGGTGATAGGTCACTGCATCCGGTGACTAACGTCGGGAATGGCTCCCTCCACCGAAATGGAACGTGACACCGGGGCGACTGTAGCCGCGATACGAATTGTAGACGGGTCGATATTGGGAAGGGCGATAGGCACTGGAATTGCAATGCTGCTGCTGCGCATACCGGTAATTCTGATAGTTGCCACGGCTAACGTATCGAACGGGGGGGGCGTAGCGGACCTGGGGGGCATAGCGAACTGGTGCGTGTCCATGTCCGTGTCCGTGTCCGTGAGAAGAATAGTTCGGCTGATGGCTCCCGTGATTGTGGGGACCCGCAATTGCACCAGCAGGCAGTAAGGCAGAAAGGGCCACAAGGGCACCGGATATGGTGAGGAGTTTTTTCATGTTTTTTGGTTGGTTGGAGTTTTTTCCCGGATACGGCTGGATTGCTGGATCCGAAGGCAAGTCAATTGCTTGACTCATGAGGTGGACGATCCATCCTCCCTTATGATTCATTCTTTTTGAGAATGTTCCTTCTACACAAAAAGTCCGTTGAGAGTCCCTGTGCTCGCTCCGTTGAAATTTTCCAATTCTGCTCCGAACTGATGAGCGAGGGAGAGGTGGAGATTTGCCAGAGGAGTCCCTTTGGCAAACGAGAGATGACGCCCTGGCTGGAGTCGTCCTTGCCCTCGGCCGAAGAGCACGAGTGGCAGATCCTCTCGGATGTGTCCATTGCCGTCCTTCATTTCACTGCCGTAGAGCACGATGCTGTTGTCGAGGAGGCTGCCGTTGCCTTCTTCGATGTTCTGCATTTTTGTGAGGAGGAAGTGTACCTGCGCGGCATACCAGCGACTCACGGTTGTGTACTCCGCAACGAGCGCTTTTTGATTTTTGTGATGACTCATGCCGTGATGGTCATTTTTCACGCCGTCGAGGAAGGTGAAATTTTGACGGCTGAATCCGTGAGCGCTCATGAAGGTCGCCACTCGTGTTGTATCGGTCTGTAATGCAAGAACGAGGAGGTCGAGCATCAGGCGCATGTGTTCCTGTTTGTTGAGAGGGATTCCGGCAGGGGGGCGGTGCCGATCAGGCTCCGAAAGCGGCGCCCATTCCGGCTCGGGTGGATGGAGCGTGCGCTCGATCTGCAACTCCACCCCGCGAACTCCGGCGAGATACTCGTCGATCTTTTGGCGATCCCGTCCGCTTGCGATGCGCTGGAGATCTTTGGCTTCCTCCATGACCAGATCGACGACGCTACGCCTGTTCTCTGCCGCTCGTTTTGCCTCGGGGGACGAGGGGGCACTGAAGAGTCGATCAAAAGCCGCCCGGGGGCTGATCTCGGGAGAAATGCGCTGCGTCGGGCTCGACCACGAAACGGTGTTCGCGAGTGCGATCGGATCATCCCCGGCCATTCCCTGGCGGGGCGGTTCCGTGCCTAGTTCGATGGAGGAAAAGCGTGTTGTCTGGCCGACTTTTCCCGCAATGATCTGATCCACCGAGACGCCATTAATTCCATTCGTGATCTCGGTCCCGGTGAGGAAGGCTCCGGTCAGCTTGACATGTCCTTTTCCACAACTGTCGATTCCACTGAGGACGATCATCTCGTCGCGGAAGTCCGCGAGTGGTGCCAGAATCGGCGAGAGCTGAAAGTCGCGCCCTTCCCCCGTAACGTTCCATGCAGCTGGGAAAACTCCGTTCGGTTGGAAGAAACTCACAAAACGTCGAGGGGGAATCGTCGCGGAGGCGGCTCGGAGACTGCGGGGAGACATGATCTCGAGCCAGGGGAGAGCGAGGGAGGCACCTGCTCCGCGGAGGAGGGTTCTGCGATCAATACGACGATTCATCATTTGGGTTACGAAAACGGGAAAGTGTCAGAACTTCAATGTGAAATCGAGCGCGTCTACGCCAAGATCAGAGCCATCGCAGGGTCTTCTCCCGGGTAAAGATCAGGCCGCACTGGATCGCGGCGGCGGGGAGAGTGACCATTCGTTGCAGGACCTCTCGATACGTATCGAGCTGGGGGCGGTACTTGGCAACGGCGGTTTCGATCTCGAGGTCGGTGAAAACACGATCCGTCTTGAAGTCGAGGATCGTTGCCCGAGTAGCATTGCCCGAAGCGTCCTTTTCGATGGTGACCCTGTCAAAAGTGCCTGAAAGCCATTCCCCGTTGAGCAGAATTTCGAAGTTCTTTTCCCTCCATACGGCCGCAGAAGAGGTCGGTTGAGAAAGAGCGTTTCGGACTGCCGGATTCTCAAGACTGCCGGTGACTTGCTCCATTGAGGTGCTTTGAGGGAATCGCGCCGCGAGCATTGAGATCGTATTTTCATCAACCCACTCGATCTCTTCGAAGATGGCATGTACCATGGTCCCAAATTCACGAGCTTCGCCACCGCGGGGGCTGAAGATCTGGGCCGCAGTGACGGAATGGGCTTCTGAGCCACTCGGCGTGCGACGCCGTGGTCGCAGTCTCGCGAGTGCGGGGTCGAGTTCGCCCCTTACGGTACATTCCGAGCCCGCCTCCGCGTCTTGTCGGGTGAATTCTTCGAACCACTGTCGGTTGCTTTGGTCCGCTTTGGTCTCGAACCGAACCGTTGTCGGGGTACCGTGAAAGTCGGTCTCGGTCGGTTCTTCCGCGAGACTGAGATCGAGCAGTTTTACAAAATTCTTTACGACCGAAGTATTTCCGAGAGGATCAGCGATCAGATAGTTGGCTCGTGCCGCCCGAGTCATCGCGACATAAAATTTACAGAGAGACTCATACGCAGCAGCGGCCTCTTGCTCCTCCGCGTAGGCGCTGAGAACCGGGTCTGCCTTGACGATTTCCTTCACCGGCAGGTCGAGCACCCATTCGATCTCGCGGGATTCGTTTTCCCCTGCGCCGATGCTGCGTCTTGCCGTGGTGAAGGAATTTCCACCGAGTTCTGGCAGGATCACTGCATCAAACGTCAATCCCTTCGACTTGTGAATCGTCATGACTTGCACCGCACTACCGGCGACTGGTTCGCGAGTTTTGTAGCGGCTTAGGTAGGAAAGGAAATCGTCCACGTCACGACTCCCTTTTTCATCAAAGAGTCTCGCAGCGAGAGCGAATTCCTCGGCCCGATCGAGGGTGTAGGCATCGAGGGGAGTTCCCTGACACTCGACAACGGTCGAGACGAGATCGCGAGTGACCGTTTCAAAATTTGAGTCGAAAAGAGCACTGAGAACGAGCCGGGAAAAAGAGGCTGCGTTGAGTTCATCGCGTTCGATTCTGGTTCGGTAGGGTGACATTCGGAGATGTTCCCAGGCAAAGGTATCTCCCGGATGCGCGGCGCATTGGAAGCAGCTCATGAGAGCGCGATTGAGAGGATTGTCCGACGCAATGAGAATGTCTGATTCACTCACCACCGGGATGCGGCAGTGGGTTCGGATGTAGTCGATCAACTCGATGCCTTGCTTGTTTGATTGCACGAGGATGGCGCACTGGATACCGCGCTCGACCGGGTTGATCTCTTCGAGGATGCCAACGACAAGGTCGTAGGTGTCTTCTTTGACGAGCTTCTCGCCCTCGGGCGGAACAGGGTTCAGGTAGGTCGTGTATCCCTGAATTTCTTTCTTTCTCTCGGGTACTTCGTGGTCATTCCACTGCCACTGGTCGAGGGTCGCTTCTGGAAGCTCCAGCATTTCCATTGTCGCGCGACAACCAAAGACGCGGTTGACGGGATCAATCACATCAAGACCGGACCTCCAGGAAACATCAAGATGACGGGGATGCACCCGAGTTTCCCCGTCCTTGTATTTTTCGGCAATGTCCGTAAAGAGACGGGTGTCTCCCCCTCGCCATGCATAGATCGCCTGTTTGATGTCTCCCACCTGAAAAAGCGAGCGAGTTCCGGAATTGTCCTGCACGACTTCGTCGATCAAATTCGCGATGACCCGCCATTGCAGAATGTTCGTATCTTGGAATTCGTCAAGCAGCCAGTGATCGTAGCGAGCATCGAGCCGGTAGTCGATCTGGAGCCGAGCATCGTCGCCCGGTGTCTGCGTCAGGACAGGAGCACGGGAGTGCGCATCATATTCGTGACCGGAAAGAAGAAGCTGGAGATCCTGAAAGGTGAGCTGCCCCTGTCGTCGAACCTGCCCGGCGTAGGTGGACTCGTAGAGATGGAGCAGATTTCTGATGCCTCTGGTGCGCTGAAGTTTGATGATGAGTTCCGCACTAACAAAACGCTGTAGGATGCGCTTCAGCGGATCACAAGCCGCCCGGTCCAGCTCGTGAACGGTGCGGTTGAGTTTCAGCGTAGTGGAACCAGCGCAGATCTCGGGCCAGATCGGCAGGAGCCGGGTGATCATGTACTCAATGCGACCCTTGATCGGAGTTCCCGGAGGGCGCTCCGGGAGTTGCTCGCGAAACTCCTCCCAGTATTTCCAGTCGACCTTTTCGCCTGTAGCGGCGAGCGCGCGGAAGAGGCGTTCGAATTCGACTTCGTAGTCTACCTCACCGACAAACCACTGCCTACCACTGTCACTCCAGATGGCAGCGGGATTTCCCCAGAGGTTTTCGTCGGGAGCACTCAAATAGAGATTGTGGAGATCGGAAATAAATTCGTCCAGTTGACTTGTGATGCGAGAGTCCGCTTTCCCGAAGGTTGCGAGACGGAACGCTTCGAGGAAGGCGGTTCGGGCGGTCTCATCCGATGGGCCTGAGCCGGCCTGACGCTCGAAGACCGTTTGATAGACCCGAGACTGCGCCACTGAGGTCTGGTATTCGTCCATCACCTCGAAGTCACTAGTGAGACCGAATTCGGAAGGAAAGGAACGAAGAATATTCGAGAAAAAACTGTCGAGAGTTCCGAGGAAAAGTCGCGGCATTCGCGAGATGAAGATGCGGAGAAGCGCTTCAAAATCCGACGGGGTGAGGGAAGCCAAGGTTGCAGCGAGTGGATCGCGCGGATCGGACGAAAGCGCGGCAGCCTCCTTTGGATCGCTCGCGGCTTTGGCGAGTTTTACGAGGATGGAATCGAAGAATTCTCCGGCGGCTTTTCGGGTGAAAGTGACCGCAATGATTCCTTCCGGCGCGACGGGTAAATCGCTCTTCCATTGCAGGCCCATCAGGGCAATGTAGCGATTCGTGAGTTGCCACGTCTTTCCAGATCCCGCCGAAGCGAGGATCATTTCATTGGGAATGGTACCGGGGAGAGACATGGGGGAGGTCAGTTCAGGGTGTGATGCGAGGCGGACTGCCGGGATCGTGAAATCAGTCTATCACGGCATCAGGACTCGTCCTTTGAAAATTGTTGTGCGAAGGAATTTCTCTCTTGGCTCAAGGGTGGTCAGTCAGTCAAGGAGGACTTGTGCAGTATTGGCCTGACATCTTGCCCGAATGGAGGCAAGGGGGGGATCCGAGCGTTGAATAACCAAGCAGATTGCGGTGGAAGTGACTCCCACATGGATGATAAATCGGATTGCTTTCGGGCTGTGGAATAGCGAACCTGTCCCTGATGAATTTGATGAATTTGATGAATTGCTTGTCCCTGATGAATTGCGGATTATGAAGAATTTGTCGTTCGTTGTCGTGTTGTTGGCAGTCCTGAACGTTTGCTCGTTTTCAACTTCGTCGGTTCAGTCGGCAGAAAATGAAACGTCTTCAACGCTGCGGGTTTATTCGGTGTCGCCGTCGGCGTACTCGGTGCCGAAAGCAGAAGGACTGACGACTCGAGTTCTCGATGGCGGCAAAAGTTTTACCGTTTCGAGCGTCGATGCGGAGACCTCGCTGAGCATCGATCTCGGGTCGATGCCGGTGCAGCCCGGGTTGGTTTACCGGGCGAGCCTCGATGTCGACGCTGCGACACTCAAGGGGACGGCGGGTGTCTCGTTGATGATGCGCGAGCATTCCGCAGAAGGAATTGCGGCGTTCACGCCGTATCACCGAACACCACTTCACACCCGACCGTTGGCTTCAGGTGAAATGGGTGAGCGCGAACTGACCGTTATCACCGGTGAGAATACTCACGCGCTGAGCGTTGCTATAGTGGTCACCGAATTGACAGGCGAGCTGCGCTTTTCTGAGTTCCAGCTATTTCTCGGAACGCCAAGTGGAAAACCGATGACGCACGAACAAAGGATGGCTCAGCAGGGTGAACTGATGGCTGAAGTTCGTGCCGCCGCAGATGCTCGCAAGCCGCTGACGCCTCGTCCACTGGTGTTCTCGCGTTCGCAAATGAAGTATCCGCTCGGCAATAATTACTATCACGAATGGAATGACCGACCGCTGCTAGTTGATCGAAAATATCGCGAGGCTTCGAACTATCCGACTCCTTTAGCGAGTTACCAGCGAACCTTGGCGGAGGTGGTCAAATACGACATCGATGGTCTGGCATTTTTTCCCGAGACGACACGCCGCATTCGCATGTTCGAAGCACAGCGGGAAGCGGGATTCGACAAGGTAGGCCTGTTACCGGAATTCATCGGGACGGACGACAAACAGGCCTTCGCCGCCAAGCTTGAGATCTTGAAAACGGCGTTGAAGCACCCAGCAGTGCCACGCATCGATGGTAAGGTGTTAGTCACCAGCTACGGCGCCGAGAGTCTCAGCCCTGAGCGCTGGAAAAATCTCCTCAGCGGACTGCGCGATGAGGTTGGCGATCGCTTCATTTTTTTGCCAAGCTTGGCAAATGTCGGCCAGCTCCGGAAGCCATTCATGGAGGGAGAGCCAATCACTCGATCGGAGGTAGAAGAGCAACAGGATTATCTGCGTAGCTACCTCGACGTTTGCGATGGAATCTATTTCAATTATCCAGCTGCGTTCAAAAATCCCGATCACAGCTTCGATGACGCCTTCTACCGCGACATTTTCATTCCGGTATTTAAAAGTGTGCTAAGCGAGCCGGCTTATCGGAAAAAGTATTTCGGGCTGAGTGCCTATCGCTCACACATGTCGCCGGAGCGCGGTAACAGTCTGCATGAGGACGGCACGCGCACGTTGCGGTTGTCGTTCGAGGCCGCGATGAGCGCGAGGCCGGACGTGATTGTGTTGCCGGAATGGGACGAGCAAAATGAGAACACCAGTTTCCGTCCTACCGTTTACGGCAGTCGAACGACTGAGCGCATCGTTCGTTACTACATGAGTCAGATCAAGGGCAAGGTTCCGAGCCCGCTTCCCGACGATGATTTGGGTGTTCCGAATCTCATCCTAAGTTCGCGAAAAGTGGTGACGCTGGGTGAGCAGGCGATCTTTGAATTGCTGAACGTTCCCGATACCGCCGAAGCCAACGCCTACAGCGTCGAGTTGAAATTGGAGGATGAGTTGGGCAAGGTTGTACATCGTTTCCCCGCCGTGGAGTTTGCCGGAGATCAGCTTCAGGAGCATCGCGTCCACTTGTCGACTGAGGATTTCCCCCAAGTCCTTGCGTTGATCCCGACGCTCACGGTAAAGGGATTTAAAGGCCAGGATATCGAGTATCGGGACGGCTTTCATCATGTCGCCGTGCGCGCCACCTGGAACTGGGATCATTTGTTTGTGAAGCAACCCTTGCGCGATCTGCTGCGCCCTGACGAAGCCACCTTTTCTTGGAAAGATTCGGGCGAAACCGGCGATTCGTTGATCCTTACCGGCGAGGTGAAAGCGTCCGAACCATTGAGTCTGATCGAAGTGCTAGGCGATGATGACGAAGTCTACGCCTACGACCCGAAAGATGAGTTTTTTCGAATTGATCCGGATAAAGCGCGGCTGATCATCGAATTTCGATCGATCAATACTCAGTCTATTGACGGCACGTTGACCTTGAAAAATGCGACCGCTGATTGGTTCACCAACGGTGGGCCGCTACATCACGACGCGGAGAATCCGCAAAAGGTGACCCTGATCCGACCGGTTTCGGTGCATCAGCGACAGATTTATCTGGCGATTCCGAAAGGCGATTTGGCGAGCGGTGAATTACAGTTCGAATTCAACCGGCAAAGTTTCAGCGTTCCACTGCAAGAAGTGGTCGACCAAGAGATGGTCGCCTGCGGTTTCGACGGTGGCATTCATCTTTCGATCAGGGCCTTTCATCGACAGTTTGATATGCCCGAGTCGATGGCGGTGGGCGAAGCGTCGTTTGAGGTAGATATCGCCCCGGAGATCGCTACCGAGCAGTTCCATCTCAGGCTTACTGGCGCGTCGGGGAAAACGTACCGCTCTCGCCCGCTGACGCTACCATTGGTCGGGGCCGCAGGTGACAAAACGCTACGCATTTATTCCGAAACGAAGCGGAGACCCATCGATGTCGAAGTTGCCGAAGCGCGAATTCCGTCCCTGAAGTATGACTTCACACCGGATCATGGAGCGGTGTTGCTGACCCATGCGGGTCGACCATTCTGGGCGACACTGGGCGGTTTTTCCAATAGTACGACTGGACGCGGCACCGTGAACGACTTGTTCGGTGATCAATATCCGACCAAGGTCGAACGTTCCGATCCGGCCTGGGTCGACGACGATGGAATAACCTGCCTAGAGTTCGACGGCAAGGGGACCTATCTGGAATTGCCTCGCGAAGCGATTCCGTCACGCGGCGCTTTTACGCTGCGCTTCGACGTGAAGCCGAAGACGGTGGGAGATCAATCCCTTCTGATCAATGGCACCGTGACTCGGCAGTACGGTCTCGCGCTGGAGATTCAGGGCGGCAAACTGCTCGCTTCTTTTCGCGACGCCGCGTGGAACTCACATCGTTGGCCAACCGAATTGCCGGTGCCAGCGGCAGTGTGGTCGAAAATTCTGGTTCGCTGCGACTTTGAAAGGATTACTTTGTCGGTAGGCGAAAAATCGGAGTCGTATCCGCTCACGCACGCTGCGAGCAATATTGGTTTTACGGTGTTCGGGGCAGGATGGAAAGGCGAGCCGTTTGAGGGCCGCTTGCGCAACCTTGAGATTAAGCACCATGCGCTGCCGTAGAGAAGTGATCTCAGTGGACCGTCATCAGTTGGCCTCGAACACCCACCGTCCCCGGGCCTTCGGCGGGAAGGGCTGAAGGGATGAAAAATGCGATTTTCTGAGATTGTCGAGACCGCTCCTTTTCGTTATCCTAGAGCAGTGTTCAGGGTTTTCTCATTCTCGTGGCGTCTGGCTTTCTTCGCAGGATTGCCCGTTTTTCTGTGTCCGCCTTTGGTCACGCTTCAAGGGCAAGATGAAGCGGGCGCTGCCACACCAAACGCTGGAACCTCCGAGGCGAGATCCTCGGTCGAGTCTATCGAGGGAATGGCTGGGAGGGATCAATATCAGATTCGAACCAGCGGCGGAGATCCCCGGACGCGGATGATGTTCAATGCCTATATTCAGGAATATCGCGAAGATTTTCGGATGCTTCTTTTTAAGGTGCCTTCTCCAGAAACTCTCGAAAAGAAGACCCTCGAAGCTCGGAAAACCTGGAGAATCCCTCTCAAGGTCGAGTTATGGGGAGATGCCCTCGACGTCCACAAAGGGAAGGCCTTCCAGTCAGTAATCGAGATCGGCCCGGACAATCGCCTACTCATTCGCTTATCGGTGAAACTCCATGATTCGTTTGAAGAACCCCAGTTTCGTCTGGAATTGCTGCGGGATCTTCTCATCGAACAGATGCTCTCGTCGTTTATCGATGATCCCGGAGCATTGACGCAAAGTGAGATCAAAGCGCCCGAGTGGATCGTGCATGGACTCGATCAGCTGATCTCGCACCGGCGAGGAGGCAGCCCGAGTGCGTTTTACCGGGGTTTTCTCGCGAGCGGTCAGATGCTGAAACCCGAGGAAATTTTTGCGATGAAGGATGCCACGAAGCTGGAGCCGGTGAATTACGGGATTTTTCGTGCCTCCTCCTCCGCAATGGTAGAAGCACTGTTGGATCAACCGGATGGGGACGAGGGGATGCGGACACTTTTGAGTGACCTCGGTCAGCCCGGTTCCGCCCCGCTCGATGTCCTCTTGAAGCAGCATTTCCCAGCCGTAAGAGAGATGGATCAGGGGCTCGATAAGTGGTGGGCTCTCGAAGTCGCCGCACTTGGTCAACAGCAGGGACTGGAATACTTGGATTGGAAAGAAACGGAGAGACTCCTCGATGAGATCCTTACGATCCACCTTGAGGCAGTCCCTGAAAAGGCCGCCGAACCGGAGAGCCGTGTTCGGAAACTGTTCGATTTCATGAAACCCAAAGCGGAAGTACCTGCCGCATTGAACGAGCCGTTTGATGGAAAAGTGAGCGACTTTGCCGCGTTTCTCAATCGTCCGGGTGCAAAGGATCAGCTGAATGCCTCCTTTTCCCGCCTTCAAAATCTGAAGCGAGCTGGATTTCCGCTCTATCGTCCTGTCTACACGGCCTATGAAGCCGTGATCGCAAAGTTGGTGCAGGGCCAGACCCGGGATCTCGATGTCGAACTACAGCGTATTGAGGAGATGCGGACGAAGATTCGAGAGACGCTCGTGCGGACAGGAGATTACTTGAACCACTTCGAAGCGACCCGTGCTCCCGAGCGCAGCAAGGCCTTTGATGACTACAGCGCCTTGCGAAAGAGTCTCGAGGAAAAAGAACCACCGCGTCGAAACGACCGCATCTCACGGTATCTCGACGATCTGGAGGAAGAATTTCGCTGATTCGCGACCGGGCGGGACAAGCTCGAAGAAATGCTCGGATTAGGATTTTTGAGAATCGGAGAACTGATTGCGCCAGTGTGCGAGTCGTTCCGCGACGCGCTGTTCCATTCCGTTGGACGAAGGTTCATAGTAGGTCCTCCCTTCGGGTAGATAGGCTTGCGGGATATACCCTTCTTCGTTGTCGTGCCCATAGAGATAGATAGCCTCTCCTTCGGCGATGGCACCGCTCTCTTCGCCAATTTTTTTCCGAGTTCTGGTCCGGAGGTGTGGGGGCACAGCAAGGGTGCGGCCCTCGGCGATGTCCTTCATTGCGGCGTTGATCCCGACATAGGCACGGTTGCTCTTCGGAGCGGTTGCAATGTACACAGCGGCGTGGGCGAGGGGAATTCTCGCTTCCGGCATTCCGATGAACTCGACCGCCTGCTGCGCCGCCACGGCGACCCGCAGGGCGTTCGAGTCCGCCATCCCCACGTCTTCGCTCGCCGCGATGACGATGCGGCGGGCGATAAAACGGATGTCTTCCCCTGCGTAGAGCATTTTCGCGAGCCAATAGAGTGTCGCGTCAGGATCACAGCCTCGCATGGCTTTGATGAATGCACTAATCGTGTCGTGGTGATTGTCCCCATGGGCATCGTAGACCACGCTCTTTCGTTGAATGGAGTCCTCCGCCACGGTCAGGTCGATGAGGATTTGGCCGGTTTCCTCGTTTGGATCTGTCGTGACCACTGCCAATTCGAACGAGGTCAGCAGTTTGCGAGCGTCGCCGTCGCACATCGTGACGAGATGCCGCGCCGCTTCTTCGGTGACCACTAGATTCTTTTTTCCAAATCCTCGCTCCGGGTCGCGCACTGCGGCCTGGAGCAGGAGAGAAAGATCCTCCATCGTGAGCGATTCGAGTTCGAAAACCTGGCTCCGCGAGACGAGCGGACTATTAATGTAAAAGTAGGGATTGTGCGTTGTCGCACCGATGAACCGGACTGTGCCTCGCTCGATGTGAGGGAGCAGGACATCTTGTTGTGATTTATTAAAGCGGTGGATCTCGTCGACAAAAAGAGTCGTGACCTCGTTGCGCGTACGTTGAAATTGCCGCGCCGCCTCGACTGCTCGCCGGATCTCCGCGACATTGCTCTCGACCCCGGAGAGATTGATGAATCGAGATTCGGTTCTCCGGGCGATTAGTTCCGCGAGGCTCGTTTTTCCAACGCCGGGAGGACCGTAAAAAATCAGGGAGGTGAACCTGTCTGCTTCCACCGCTCGTCGCAATAACTTTCCCGGGCCGAGAATGTGAGCCTGCCCGACATATTCACTGAGATCCCGGGGGCGCATGCGGGCAGCGAGCGGCATGGTCGGGTCCAAACGCAAATTCGGAGAGGAAAGGTCCCCGATGGAACCGCTAGAGGGAAGAAGTGCGTCTTCCGGCGCGCCCATGAAGAGGTCGTCGTCCATACAAAGAGGTGGGAACGCTAGCCCGATCCGGAACAATGCAATGATTATTCTCCGGCAATCGGGAGTAAAATAAAAATATTTACAAAAATAACAAGAATTTCCATAATTAATTTGATTATCCGTAGTTTATCCGATATAATTTACAATACTTAATGAGTTCCTCGTGTGAGGGCTTCTTTAGATTCCTTTTCAACTATCCAATTATGAACGTCAATATTCCTGAGCTGAATCAGTTTGCCTTAGAGGAACTCGGGCAGACACCGATCATCGAGAATCCCAATGCAGAAGTCAGTTTTAAAATTGACATCGAACCTTCACGAGTCACCCGCCGTGTTGTTGTGGGAATTCTTGATGAAAGTCGCAAGAGAGGGATCTCTGTTGCGATCTATCCTGCTACCGGCGAAGTCTGCGATCTGATCAATGGCGGAGGCGTGATCGGTTATCTGGCTCGTTCGCCGCTCGCTCCGGGAGTGCCGGTTCCCTGTGATCTTACTCTCTATCGTTTTGGGCAGAACTTTGTTTGCAGTGTTCGTGTCCAGGGGGAAATTTTTCTGTATCCAGCATTTTCCCTGTCGAGTTCTACGAAACTCACGGCCTTTGTCGGTCAAGAGGCTGGGGATGCCCCTAGCCAGATCGCATGGTCCCATCTCAGACTCGATGTGATCGCTCAACCGGTAGCAGCCTGATCCAGATTTTTTTGGTGAGTCATTGGTTTGAAGAAAGGTGCGGATCGAGTGGTCCGCACCTTTTTTTGCGGGAATTCGGTTCAGGTTCGTAGAGACATCAAGGCGATTATCGTATCTTGCTCTTTTCCCTTGCGAAAGGGAGATAACGAATCATCTTAGGCCCCGCATTGCTCATGCGACTATGGACAGATGTCTGAGCGGTTTAAGGAGCACGCTTGGAAAGCGTGTGTAGGGCAACCTACCGTGGGTTCGAATCCCACTCTGTCCGCCATTTTATGGCCGCAGACCCTGCGAAGCGGGGACCATGGCCCTTGGCGTAGAAAGGAGAACAGGTTTGCTTCGTACTGGGCAATCGAGAGTGAAAGAAAGGATGATAACTCCCTTTTATGGTGCCTCAGCGGTGGGGATTTTGAGTATCCTGATCGGGTCCCTTTTTTCCGGTTCCCTCCACGCGGCTCCCTGGCAGGATTCCTCCCGGCAGTTGGTTGTGGTGGTCGCAGATGATTGGTCGAGCACGGGGGGGCTCATGACCTGCCTCGAGAGAGTGGGTGAAAACTGGGAGCTCCGCGGGGACATCGCCCGAGTGGTTATCGGGCGCGCCGGTCTAGGGTTGGGCATCGGTCTTCACTCTGACATCGTCGGTGTTCCCCGGAAAAAGGAAGGCGACAAGCGGGCACCGGCCGGAGTTTTTCGGCTGGAATCCGGATTTGGAGAATCGCCCCTGCCGACAACATTGCTTCCCTACCGTGTCACGACCGCTTCGGATTTCTGGGTGGATGATCCCGGCTCCCGATTTTACAATCAGTGGGTCGATCTTTCAGACCGCTCTGTTCGGCCCGATTGGAAGTCTGCGGAAATCCTTCGCCGCTCCGACGGTCTTTATGAATTCGCCATCGTTGTCGGTCACAATCGGGAAAGGATTCAATCTGGAGGCGGCAGCGCGATTTTCCTTCATGCCTGGTCCCGTCCCGGGAATCCCACGATCGGCTGTACCGCCATGGCGGTCTCCCGGGTGAAGGCGCTACTACAGTGGCTGGATCCTGCGAAAGAACCTCTTTTGATTCAGGCAACTGCAGGATTGATTCCACAACTCGGACTTCCCGAGGCCGTGATCCGTCTTCTCCGGGGTGGAAAAACGGAGTGAACTTCGCACCGGTGCGTGTCTGCTTTGGGAAAAGTAGTGAAAATTCGGAAAAAAAGGATTGTCCTACTGCGATTTATTCGTAGCATCCAGTAGCTTCCCACATTTGATCAGCGCACACATGAAAGGTATTTCACTCATTTTCGGATTATCACTCCTCCTCTGCAACGCCGTTCAGGCCGGTTGGGGATGGAACAAAGAGGCGTATGAAAGCGCAAAGTCTCCCATGGTGGAGCAGCGTGTCACCAGTCCGAGCTACTGCTACGACGCAGGTTTTGAGTTCAGTGGCTTTGGTTCCGGTTTCTGGCCAGAAGATAATCGTCTCAGCAATGCAATGGGCGGCGGTGTTTCGCTGGCCTACTTCTTCGGGCACAATTTGGGAATTGAGGGCAGTTACATGGTTCACGGCTCCGGAGTCGCAGAGCAGGTCGGGACATTTAATGCCGTCTATCGTCTCCCACTTGGCGGGGAATGCTGCAGCACGCTGGCCCCTTACTTCTTCGGTGGACCGGGCGTGGTGTCGTCAGGTTCCAGTGAGATGCTCTGGAATCTCGGCGGAGGACTGGACGTACGTTTTGAGTCCTGGGGTTGCATCGGTCTCTTCGGTGACTTCTCCTACAACTGGGTAGATCAAGGACAGCCCGATTTTACTCTCTTCCGTGCCGGTTTCCGAGTTCCTTTCTGATTCGTAACGAGCGGAAGTCCTGTTTTCGAAAACCCGTCGCGTCCTTATTCGCGCCGGGTTTTTTTGTGGGCAATCAGAGCGGAGCGGAGAAGGCCCCGCAAAATATGGGGCAATAAATGGGTTGAGTTCTACTCAGGCGTCTCGGACTTCGCGCGAGCGAGGGAAACCGAGGAATCTACGCAAACTCCCCGAATTCGGTAGTCGGGTGCGATTGATCTGACAGAGTCATTCACGTAATTCGATAGGATCTCTGTGCCCCCGGTTTGCCTTACCCGTGATCAAAAAATCATTTTGGGAAATGGGAAAAAAATGGAAGAAGTCTCGAATTAGATCTTTCCAATCGGAAAGAGAATTGATAAAACTCTCCGAACGATGAAGCGCTCACATTCAGGGATTCAGGGATTCAGGGATTCAGGGATTCAGGGATTCAGGGATTCAGGGATTCAGGGATTCAGGGATTCAGGGATTCAGGGATTCAGGGATTCAGGGATTCAGGGCTGACTAGGTTTCGGTCGAAGAGGTGGAGACGTATTTCGTTCCTCTTTATTTTTATGGTCAGC
>JAGPCC010000266.1 GCA_018058245.1 Verrucomicrobiales bacterium | reverse complement strand
GATCAAGGTCACCCTCCCTCTCATCACCGCCAATCTCATCGCAGGGGCTCTCCTCGCGTTCTCCTTCGCAATGCTGGAGGTCTCCGACTCCCTCATTCTCGCGGAGCAGCAACAGCACTATCCGATTACGAAGGCCATTTACGCGCTCATTTCCTCTCTCGGGACCGGACCGAACCTCGCTTCCGCCCTCGGGGTCTGGGCGATGGCATTCCTCGCCGTCACGATCCTAGGGGCAGGCGTCATTCTCGGCCGTAAACTGGGCACTCTCTTCCGAGTATAAAAAGAGGGGCAATTTCCAGGTCTATACATTATTATAATTTTGACATTTTCAATAATTACAATAATTTAGACAAGCCGACTACTTGCAGGTCAGGTGTTGTGGAATGACCAAAATATCCGTAATCTCCTTTCTCTCCCTCCTTGCCCTTTCCTGGAGTATTCCTCTCATCGGAGGCGAAACCACGAAGAGCAAAACGTTCTTCGAAAATGTCTGGGATGCGAATCAATGGGAACAGGAGAGCGGCCGCTCTTTCTGGCATGCCCTTCCGGCGGCAAACCTCTCGCACGACAAGATCGTGCAAATCCGAGCGTCTCAGGTCCGCACCAAGCATCAGCAAAAAGGGACTCCCTCTATCGATTTTTCCAACAGACAGTCCGAGAAGTAACCTGCTCACGGTCTGAGTCCGCCGATCTCAGGCAGACCAGGGGAATAGAAAGCCTCCGCAGTTCGCTGACTGCGGAGGCTTTTTTGTATTCTCCGGCGCTTTCCGCCGCGGGAAAAAGACTCCCAGATCGAGCCAAATTCGATGAAACCATCAATTTTTATATAATGCTATTAATGTATAAAATAATTATCCTTCTTTCCTGATTATTTATAAATTTCATATAATTTAGTAAATGTACCTGTTTGAGGCCGAGAGACGACTGCTCGGCCGCTGCGTCGGTCTCTATTACGTCGGCCTTCGTTGCCCACTTCATCAGCGAGGCAATCGCAACCGTGATTTCATCTTCGGACGCCGTCTCAGCGAGTCCGAGTTTCAGAGCGATGTTCTTCATGTCGTCTTTGTTTTGGTTTTGCTTGGAGTCATCGACAGCCTTGCGTAGTGATTGGTCAACCGCCGCGATGGTTCGGGCGGTTCGTCATAGCGAGACGGCGAGGGCGCCCGCGCCGCACTCCATCTGGCCCGGTGCCGAGATCCTCCAAACCTCCCGCAACGTATTCGGTCGAAAAGCATTTCCAGCGCTTCCTTCGCACCGCCTCGGCCCCGACATCCGCCCAGTCGAGTAGGCCTCAGGGCTCCCCATTGCGGATCTCCAGATCCACCGGCCTCGCCTTGGCCTGGATGGTCTGCCTGGGATCGTGCGAGAGATGGTCGGCATCGCCTCCGCATCGATCACCCGGACGACAGGCTCGTCATCGAGAGTCGAAGAATGTTCACCACTCGCCTCGATCTGTTGCCAGGTCGGCACGCGCGGGCCGTAGATTTGCGATTGAGAACTTGTGGATTCACAGTATAAGTGAAGTGGCTCCCCGTTTTGGGCGTTCGTCTGCATGGGGCAGGTCTACTGCATCGGAGAGGGAGCTACATTCTTGATCCAGTAGGTCACTGGCAAGATCACTACCGGCGGTCCCTTCCCGGCACGTCGCTTTCCAGCCGATACTTGCACACGGATTTTGTGTCGCCCGTCGATCTCCTTCTCCACGGTCCACCGCAATATTCCTCGTTAAAACCACGCTCCGAAACGCTGCGCTTCAACTGATGGGTCGCCGTGGAGGAATGGTCCGTGAGCAGTTCGGTAGGCACTTTTCCCAGCCGCCCCAGCACCGCCTTTAAGCCTCCGCGCAGCGACAGGGGCGACTCGCTCTACGCCCGCACCGCCCATTCCCAGTTGGAAAACGGCAGCACCGCATGGAACAATTTATGCGCCGAAGAGCGACCCTGGATCGTGATATTCAGCCCATTCATATCCGTCCAATCCACCGCCAAAGTGCGGCCTGGCTTGTGATCTTGCGTGAAGAAAACCTCCTTCTCCGGCCCCTCTGCCAGTCGCCATTTCCGCACCCTACGCTGGAAAGTGCGCAAATGATTTTCGGGGATTTCGCCCTCCTCCGTGGCCACCAGATATTCGAAAAGCGCCTTGGCCTCCAGCTCTGGAGCCTCGCGCAACATTTCCTGGGCTTTGGGCCAAATCGCTTTGATCGGATCCTTGCGTGCCCTCCATTGATGAGGGACCTGGCGTTGTTCGAGAGGATTTTTCTGCTTCAAATACTTCCCCGCTGTCTTGCGGGACATTCCTGATTTCATTGCGCACATACCGATTGTTCTTCCTTGGTTGCGCTCGATAACGAGCCTGTTGAGTTGGAATTTAGTGACCACAACCCAGACCAGCACTCGCCACCCCGCTCCGAGTCAAACAGCAAGCCGCCCCACCCCGAAAAATCGCCCGAATGGGTAATTGTAATTGTCGTTCTACAATCTCGGGAAGACTACCTCGACTCAACCAGTGGTCGAGTGCAGATCTGGACTGATGATCGGTGTCCTGAATGCGGGTCTGAAACTGGAGCGCCGCTGATTCAACATTGAGACCGAGGGGGGGCGTATTTCCAGAGGATTGGAGGTTTTTTTGACTATCTTCGCGCCCTCGCTCCAAACGGCTCCGAACGAGCATTCACTTATCAACGTCGTCGGTGTAGTTCGTATTCATCGAGTCAGCTTTTTCTCCGAAAGGCACGGGCGATGGCGGCGAGCCCTACGAACACTGTCCCTAAAACGCCTGCCTCAGCGAGCTGCCCATTGATGAGCAAGTAAAGGACAGCGATGAGAATTCCGAAAACGAGAATGAATGCTTTCCACGAGTCGGACCGTTCCTGGAACTGACTCATCCTATGGAGTTCGAGAATGCCCTCGTCCATCTTCTGATCGTGCTTTTGCTGTAGTTCGAAAACCTTCAGCATACGTTCAGTCGCGCCGGGAACGATGCTCTCCGCGATCTCCATCTGATCGCGCTTGAGGAAGAAGTTTTGATGAACGGTCGGGACGATACCCGGCTCAACCCTTGTCTTTGGAGCCCGCTTTGCCATCGTTTGCCTTCTTTTCCCGAACCTCTCGAAGGGTTTCCACTATGAGGGGGCGAGCGATTTTCGAGAGAGAGACCGACACTGACCCGAGGCCGCTCGCCTGGCGGTAGCGCATGTGATCCAAACTGACGCGCGGATCGCGATCAATGGCTCGCTCCCCACCGAAAAGGTGATCAACACTGTCAAGGAGACGGTTAATGTGGGTGAGTGGACTCATTTGTTTCTTTCGGATCTACCGCTCCGTAGCTTAGCTCAATATACAGGGTGTCAACAGGATAACAAGCATTCCCGTTTCTTCCCGTTTCATCCCAAATTATTTTCGGGGAAATCGCATCTTTTTACTCTCAATGACCTATCTCACACCCGTAAAGCAGCCCGGTGCAGTGCGAGAACACCGAGCCGGGCCTAAGTAGCCAAGTGCAATAACCACCTAGAAACCATGAAAGAAAGGTATGTCAGAGGAATTGAAAAACAAGCTGAGGCTGGCGAGAGACAAGCTCGGTCTCACGCAATCCGAGTTCTCCCAGCGATTGGGCGTGCCTTCCTCTTCCTCGGCATCCTCCTGAACCCCTGAACCCCTGAACCCCTTCCGAAAGAGCTTCCGTCAGCGCCTCATCCACGCCTGACAGGTCATCGGCGAGCAGTTGCACCAGGTCAGCCGAGGTCCGCTCCATTACCGGGGCAGACTTTGGGTTTTCCCGATTGTTAAGACTTGGCCCAGAATTGCAATCTGAGAGGGGGCCGCTCCTGCTTGAATCGAAAATTTTTGACGCTACTCGAGAATTCTCCCTCGAAACGTTCCAGGACAAACCGTATCATCTAAGGATTCCTCAGCGCCCCTTTTACGGGAGGTCTTCTCGACTCCTACGAACATCAACCTTCTCATGAATCGATTGCTGGTCACTGGCGCTGCTGGATTTATTGGCTCTTCACTGGTCCGAAATCTTCTGGAGTCGAAAACAAGCGAAGTGATCGCGGTCGACAAACTGACCTATGCCGGAAATCTCCGTTCGCTGGAAGAGATCTCCGGGCACCCGGGATTCCAGTTCTTTCAGGAGGACATTTGCGACCGTTCGGTGATGGCGGAGATTTTTTCCGTTACCAGCCCAACGGGCGTGATCCATCTAGCGGCAGAATCGCACGTGGATCGTTCGATTGACGATCCCTCCATTTTTCTTGAAACGAACGTGATGGGAACTTTTTCTCTCCTCGAGACCTGTCGCCATTTCCTCTCCCAGCGGACTGACACGGAGAGGAGTAACTTCCGATTTCATCACGTATCCACCGACGAGGTTTACGGTGATCTCGGAAAATCGGGAGGATCTTTCTCCGAGGGGGATCCCTACCTCCCTAGTTCTCCCTATGCCGCGAGCAAGGCTTCCTCCGATCATCTCGTGCGATCGTGGGGGCGAACCTACGGAATCCCTTTTGTGATCACCAATTGCTCGAACAACTATGGTCCCCGTCAATTTCCAGAGAAACTAATCCCTCACACGATCCTCAACGCACTCTCCAGCAAACCACTCCCAATCTACGGCGATGGCACCCAGATTCGGGATTGGCTTTACGTTGAAGATCACGTCTCCGCCCTCATCGAGGTATTTTTTCGCGGAAATCCGGGAGAAACCTATCACATCGGCGGAAACTCCACTCGCCAAAATCTCGAAGTGGTTCAAACGATCTGTCAGACTCTAGAAAAGCACGCGGCAAATCGGAAACCAGAAGGCGTCTCCCGCTACGTCGACTTGATTCGCCACGTCAGCGACCGCCCCGGACACGATCTCTGTTATTCCATGGATACGGCAAAAATCCAATCGACGCTCGGGTGGGCTCCCCAGGAGACATTTTCCAGTGGGATGGAAAAAACGGTGCTTTGGTATTTGGAAAATGAGACATGGTGGCAGTCCATTCTTTCGGGGGAGTATTTGCTCGAACGAATCGGTACGCTCCCCACCGCCGAGTAAGGAGGCTCGCCCTCCCAAAAAAGCGGTTTACTTTCTCGATATCTCCCCCATATTCCGCGCTCTGGGCGTCACGTTAATTGCCGTCGGTCCTTGGTATTTCGCCTCCGTTTGGCGAAAAGTTCACGCTCTACCTATGGGAAACCCGGCTACCTACAAAAACCATATGTCTAAAGCACTCGCACCGTTCGAAATCCCGGATCGCCTTCTCAAGGATGAATCCACCGCTACCGAAACCTATGCCAAATTCACGGCAGAACCCTTCGAAGCAGGATTTGGACACACCATTGGCAACAGCCTTCGCCGCGTTCTCCTCTCCTCTCTGGAGGGAGCATCCATCACTTCCGTTCGGATTGCCGGGGCGCAGCACGAGTTCACTTCTCTTCCCGGAGTCGTCGAGGATGTGACCGAAATCATTCTCAATTTGAAGCAGATCCGTTTCAAACATTTTGACGACCGCGACCCTGCGACCCTCTCGCTGACGGTTGACAAGTCGGGAGCCGTCACCGCCGGGGACATCCAGGAGATCTCTCAGTATGAGATCGTGAACAAGGACCTTCACATTTGCACCCTGGATCGTGCCACCAAATTCGACATGGAAATGGAAGTCCGTGTCGGTCGTGGGTTCAACACTTCCGAGGACAACAAGCATCAGGACATGCCCATCGGCGTGATCCCGATTGACTCGATTTTCTCACCAGTCCGCCGTGTGAAATATGCCGTCGAGAATACTCGGGTCGGTCAGCGCACCGATTACGACAAACTCGTCATTGAGATCTGGACCGACGGACGCATCGAACCTCACGATGCCCTCCTCCAAGCCTCCGCGATCCTCCGCCACCACCTCGACGTCTTCGTGAACTACGACGACGACGCGATCCTCATCGAGGACCGCCCCGAGACACAGAGCGAGGAAAACGCAGAGCTCAAGAAGCTCCTCAACATGAGCGTGAACGAGATCGAACTCTCCGTCCGTGCTGCCAACTGCCTCAACAACGCGAACATCACTACGGTGGGACAACTTGCGATGAAGAGCGAAGCAGAGATGCTCAAGTACCGCAACTTCGGCAAGAAATCGCTCAACGAGATCAAGGACAAACTCCACGAACTCGGTCTCTCTCTCGGCATGATGATCGATCCGAGCCTGCTCGAACAGTCCTTCACCTCCTCCCTCCTGGGTGGTGGTGATCGCATGCACGAAGGCCCTGGTCTCGCCGCTCTGATCGCCCAGAACATCCACGACTGATTCCCCTCTCCAATCTGTAATTTCCGATGAGACATAGAAGTAAAACCGTCAAACTCCAGCGCGACAAAGCGCATCGTGAGTCTCTCATGCGCAATCTCGCTTCCAGCTTGATCGAGCATCGCCAGATCAAGACGACGCTCGCAAAGGCCAAGGCCCTGCGTCCGTTCGCTGAGTCACTCGTGACGCTCGGCAAGAAGAACACTCTTCACAGCCGCCGTCGCGCCATCACTCTTCTTGGCAGCAACCAGCTTGCCCAGCGCAGCACGAAAGTTCTCTTTGAAGAGATCGCTCCTGCCAGCGCTGAGCGTCAAGGTGGCTACTGCCGCATCATCAAGCTCGGCCAGCGTCGTTCCGACTCTGCCCCCATGGCTCTGATCGAATGGGTCGATGCCCTCGTCACCACGAGCGGAGAGACCGCCGGCGAGTAATCGTCTGTTCAGTCCCCTTTTGAAAAGCCGCATCCTTCCGGGGGTGCGGCTTTTTTGTGCCGTCGGCGTCCAACCGTTGCGCCCAAAAGATTGGGTCGTTCTACCATTCCTTTCACTCCCCAACCTCACTTGGGCAGCGCAACCTCACTTGGGCAGCGCAACCTCACTTGGGCAGCGACTCACGGAACTGTTCCAGCC
>JAGPCC010000042.1 GCA_018058245.1 Verrucomicrobiales bacterium | reverse complement strand
GGCCCGTAGCGGTCAGGGGTGCGAAGCCTGGTTCGAGACCGTCTTGGCAGCCGAGATGAATACGGCCCGTTTTCTGGAGATCGATTACGATCGCTACGGTGAGGGTGAGGCCTTGCTCGGCTGGCTCAACGCTACCGTGGAGATCAAATGTGAAGGCGGTGGAGTCGAGGAATTTGACGGGAATGATCTGATCGAGTCTCTTGCTCTCGCCTTGCGTGGGCGATTGGAGATGGCCGGAGCTGAGGTGGCTCATTTGAAAATGACCCTGACTCCGCAGGGTGATCCCTACGAAATCGCAGCGGTGAACCTCGTGCGGGGGGACTCCGCCCCGGAGCTCTCTCATCGGCTCTACGAACCGCTCGAAGACGGAGAATTGCTCGTAAACATCCGCGCGGAAGTCGATCCTGCGACACTGGAAGAAGCTACTCTGGCCGCTCTCGAAGAGGCCGTCGCGGTTTCGCGGAGTCTCCTCTTTCGTGTGGCGCATCTGGAACACTTCCGACCAGGCATGCCCGTTCCGACACATCGCCTTACGGCGGAAACGGTCTAATCATTCCCTCGATTGAAATACGCGGTCCGCTTCCTCGTTTCGATTCTCCTCACGACGACATTTTGTTTCGTGATTTGGGTGGTGGCGACACATCAGTATCGCTGGGATCTGATCCAACCGTACTGGGGGAATCTCTTTTCGGGTTGGTGGATGACGCTCCTTATTTCGGCGGCGGCCCTCGTGGGAAGTGTCGTGATCGGCGTCCTCCTCACGGCGGGCCAACTTTCGGGCCATAGGTTTCCAGCCCTTCTCTGCCGGATTTTTGTGGAATTCATTCGAGGGACGCCTCTGCTGACTCAGATTCTGATTGGATACTACCTAATCGCCAACGCCGTCGGGTGGGACAACCGCTTTGGAGTCGGGTGGGTCATCCTCGCCTGTTTTTCCGGTGCCTATCTTTCCGAGATTTTTCGCGGCGGGATCGAGTCCATCCCAAAATCCCAGTGGCTCACAGCACGTGCGATCGGATTTACCGGCTTTCAAACCTATCGTTTTGTCGTGATCCCCCAGGCTCTGCGCCGTGTCCTCCCCGCATCGGCGGGACAGTTCGCCAATCTCATCAAAGATTCCTCGCTGCTCTTTGTGATCAGCGTCCATGAGTTCACGATGCAGGCTCGCGAAGTCAATGCGAATACGTATGCCACCTTCGAAGCCTACCTGCCGCTTATCGTCGGATATTTTCTCCTGACATTTCCGATTTCACTGCTCAGTCGATGCCTCGAAAACCGTTTTCGTTATGACCATTGAGATCCGGAACCTCCGCAAATCCTATGGCTCAAGCCGGGCGGTGGACGATCTCTCATGGATGATTCGCGACAGCGTCCAGGTACTCGCCCTGATCGGACCCTCGGGCGGGGGGAAATCGACCTTCCTCCGTCTTCTCGGCGGATTGGAAGTACCCACGAGCGGCGAGATCCTGCTCGAGGGACAGGCTCTTCCCCATTCGGACGAAGAACTGCGAAAGTACCGGCGGCAAAATGGATTTCTGTTCCAGTCGTTTAATCTTTTTCCCCATCTCTCCGCATTGGAAAACATCGTTCTACCTCTGGTCGAGGTCCACGGCTGGAGTCGAGCGGCGGCCGCTCAGCGCGCGCATGAGGTGGTGACGCGATTTGGGATGGCCGCGCATGTCGAAAAGAGGCCCGCCGAACTTTCCGGAGGACAACAACAACGGATCGCTCTCGCCCGAGCCATGGCGCACGAACCTGCCCTGCTTTTGCTCGACGAACCTACCTCTGCACTTGATCCCGAGATGAAAGCCGAAGTCCTCGATGTCATCGAAGAACTATGCGAAGCCGGGCAGCGTATCGTGCTCTCTACTCACGAGATGGGTTTTGCGCGGCGATCCGCCAACGAAGTGCTCTTCCTTGCGAACGGCAGGCTTGTCGAGTCTGGGAGCGGGGCGGAACTTTTTGAGTCACCTGAGACGGAAGTGGTTCGTTCGTTTCTTGGGAAAGTGATGAAATGGTAGAGTCTTCACCGTCTTCCCATGCCGCTCCCCGCGATGCTCAGGACTCGGGGCATCGGACTCTCGCAGATGACCAGACCCGACGCGGAACGTGGTTGGCTCCGCTGATTCCGTTCCCAGAGGCGATTGCGCATCTTTCCGCGTCGGACTTCCTCGAGATCGACGGTCAACGAGTCTTTGTCCGGAGCACGGGCGAGGGCTTTCCGCTACTAATGATCCATGGATTCATCGCCTCCCATTTCAGTTTCCGGTACCTCGCTCCGATTCTCGAAACGCAGTTTCGAGTGATCCTGATCGACCTGAATGGATTTGGTTACACGGAGCGACCGATGGAATCGGTTGCCTATGGGATTGAAACACAGGCCGACCTCCTCGTGCGGATTCTGGAAACACTCGGGATTCAGCAGGCTGCCATTCTGGGACATTCCTACGGGGCGGCCGTGGCGACTTTTGTCGCACAGAGGCATCCGGATCGGGTGAGCGCTCTCATTCTCGTTAGTCCCGCCTCGAAATTTGACCGATTGCCCTGGTATTATTCTCTCCGCTTGGGACGGGAATTGGTCTACCTGCTGTGTCGTCGCCTCCTCTCCGACTCTGCGAAATATCGAGAGATCGCCAAACGTGCGGTTTTTGTCGACGGGATCATGACAGAGGCAGTCGCCGAGACCTATCGGAGACAGTTGCTGATCGGGGGATTGAAATCCACCTTCCTCGGCTACGTCGAGGCACTTCTGGGAAAAGGGATTCCGCCCGTTCCCTTTGCGTCCGTTCCCCACCCGGTTCTCCTCCTTGCGGGTGAGCAGGACGCCGTGATCCCGCTCGCACAATGTCATGAGATCACGGAGGTATTGCAAAATGGAACCCTTGTGATCCTCAGTCCCTGCGGGCATTCCGCGCCGGAAGAATGTCCCGCCAGGGTGGCGAAAGAAGTGACGTCCTTTTTTGCCGGACTAGACCCTCTTGTGTTGAGCACCTGATAGGGTCAAGCACCTGATAGGGTCAAGCACCTGATAGGGTCAGGTCAAAATGTCTAGTTTCTAGTCCCCTTTCCGGCATAGGTCTCGATCACGTTGATGAGATGCAGGGCGGTCGCTCCCGGTCGGACAGCGGGATCGAAGAGGATGTCGTTCATGGTGCGACCGTAATAGAGTTCATTGTTCTTTTCGGCTGGTAGGATGCCACCGCCTTTGAATGCGGCTCCGGCAAAAAGGCCCCCTGAATTGGAATACACCAAAATCGGGGTTTTCAGGGTCGTGGTATCAAAATCACCGCCTTCATCGATCGGGCCACCCGTCGCGGAGATGTCGACGCCGATATTGACCGAGCCTCCGAGGAGAGGCTTGAGACCGGTTTCATTCATGAGAAGGAGGATGATATCCGACTCCTGCGCTCCGATCTGGAGCCCATAACTGCCCTCGGCAGAGGAGATGAACGCAGGGGCGCTCCAGATTCCGGTATTTCGATCCCGAACCATCGCAACCCCGTTGCCGGCTTCCCCGCCGATGCCAAATCCTGCTTTGACCTTGTGCAGAATGATGATGCCTTTCGCCTGAGCGAGCAGGTTTGCAGGAATTCTCTTTTTTGGATCTGCCTGCATCTCTGTGATTCGCTCCGCCGCACGGCGAATACGCAGGTCCAGCTTCTCCGCAGATTTTTCAAAGGGGCCCGCTGTGGCAGAAGGACTGCCGGCGAGCAGGAATAGGGCGGAAATGCAGGCTAGAGGGCAGAGGAGGGAATGTTTCATGGGAATGTCAGAGAAGGAAGTTCGTCTCTTCTAAGACGAAATATCCGGACTTTTTATTAGTTAAGTAATTCTAATCATTATTAAAATAAATTGCAATTATAATAAATGCGACTCATGGTGGGGGGGATATCTCTTATTCCAGATGAAATCGACCCTTATTTTGCTTTGTCTTTTCTTTAGTCTCACTGGCCTGCAAGCCGACCCGATTCCCCGGGCAGCACGGACGAACGAGAACACCTTAAATGATCTCGTGAGAAATCTTCCCTTCCTCTCGATCTCACGGCAGGACGAGTTGCAGCGGCTCAGTGCCATTCAGGAACTCCTTTATCTCTATGAAAGAACAATGCGCGGTGAGGGCTTGCCTCAGGAAATGGCATTGGAGTTTTCTACCAATTATTCAGCGATCTTGAGTGCTCTCGTGGATGATCGAGTCACCGAAGAGTTCGGTCGCGAAATGCTCTCTATCCATCGACAGCTCATCGAAAAGACTCACCTATGGCTCGGGAAGAGAATCCGGAAGGAAGATTTTCCTACTGAGGTCGTGGAAAACTTGCATTTTTTTCAAGAACAACTCTGTGAAACTGCGATCCCCCTGCAGGATGTTGTGCCCTCGATCCGGACCCCGATCATCAATGGATATCAGGCCTGGCTCGGAGAACTCCTCGCGTGGGGATGTGAGAGCGGCACTCTTTCCGCAGGGGCTCGTTCCCGCATCCAAGTGAAGGCGGATGATCTCGAGCGCTTTGAAGGATACTACAAAAACGACGGCGTCCTCCAACCTTACGAACGCGAACAACTCCATGCTCGTTTCCTGAAACTCACACGGGAAACGATTGCCGTTTTGGCACGCTGATTTCTCGGTCAGCGGACGGCGCGCTTGTAGGTGCCGTCCATCGTGATGCGAAGTCCGATTTCTTTGCGACCTTCGGTCTGGGCTGATACTTCCTTCGACCACATCACCTCCCAATAAGCAGCGCCACCCATGAGCGATTCCTTTTTGTAAATGACCTGCGCAATGAAGATCGTCGACTCCAGCCCTCGAGAGGTCAGATCCGCCTGAGCAATCGTGGTTGCTTCCGGCGCAAGAAGCGTGGGACCGTCGGCAAGGACTGGGAAGCAAGAAACAATAAGAACGGCTGCACCGAGGAGAAAAGGCTTCATATTCAAAAACAAAGAGTTCGACCGAATCGTAACGCTTCGAACTCTCTCCCGTCAACTGATGATCTATTTGCGGGTCGCGCGAAATCACGTGCTTGCGAGACGGGACAGGCCTCTGTATGAGTGCTCTCATGAGCGAATCTCTCGAAAACTTCTCAATGGCAGACGGCGGCCTCTTTCCCACCGTCGGACTCGGAACCTGGAAGATCCCGGATGCGGTCCTCCCTGATCTGATCCCCGCAGCAGTAGACTTGGGCTACCGCCACTTTGACTGTGCCTGTGACTATGGGAATGAAAAAGCCGTGGGCGAGGGTCTGAAAAAGGCTCTCACTTCCGGGGCCTGCTCTCGTGACGATCTCTGGATCACTTCAAAACTTTGGAATACCTACCATCATCCCGATCATGTTCGCGCCGCCTGTGAACGGGATCTGAGTGATCTGGGCCTCGACGAACTGGATCTCTATCTTATTCACTTCCCCGTCACTCTCGCGTATGTCCCCTTCGAGGAGCGGTATCCTCCCGGCTGGTTTTTTGAACCCGAGTCGGAAACGGCGGCGATGAAACACGTAAAAGTTCCGATCTCGGAAACCTGGGGAGCGATGGAGGCTCTCGCGGATTCCGGGCTCGTGAAACGCATCGGGATTTGTAATTTCGGGACGGCCCTGATTCGTGACCTGCAATCCTCTGCGAGAGTCCAGCCCTCCGTCCTTCAGGTGGAGATGCATCCCTACCTGACTCAGCAGCGTCTTCTGCGCTTTTGTCAGGAAGAGAAAATCACCGTGACAGCTTTTTCTCCCTTTGGGGCGAGTTCCTACGTTCCGCTCCAGATGGCGGAGGAGAATGAGTCTGTGCTCGACGAAACGATCATAAAAGAGATCGCAAACGGCGCCGGAAAGACGCCGGGTCAGATCGTCCTGCGGTGGGCGGTGCAGCGCGGAACCGTGACGATTCCGAAAACCCAGACGCTCGGACATCTGAAAGACAATCTCGAAATTTTTGACTTCGCTCTCACCGAAGAAGAAATGACCGTGATCGACCAACTCGACCGCAACCGGCGTTTCAATGATCCGGCCGTATTTGGAGAAGCTGCTTTTAATACCTTTTATCCGATTTTTGACTGAACCGGTTACAGTTCCAGCTGAATGCCCAGTTCGATGACCTGCCGAGGTGGGAGATCGAAATATCCGGTAGCGGGTCGGGAAATCCGGGAGAGAAGGACAAACAGCTTCTTCCGCCATAGTGTCATTTTCCCATTTCCACTCGTGTGGAGAACTTCCCGGCTTTGATAGTAAGTGACTTCATCCGGAGCAGTCTTCAGTTTGCCGACTAGTGCCAACGGGAGATCTGTGGAAACACTCGGGTGCTCGGCGAAACCGTATCGAAGAATCACACGATAGAGACCGTCGTGATACTCCTCCACGAGGCATCGATCTGTCGTCGGGATATGAGTGTGGGTATCGAACTGCACGGTGAGAAGGATCACTTTTTGATGGAGTGCCTTGTTGTGTTTTAAGTGATGGAGAAGGGCCACCGGAACCCCTTCTGCGCTTCCCGACATAAAGACCGCAGTGCCCGGCACTCGGATGATCCGGTCGTTTCGGATCTCTTCGACGAGGGATTCCACTGGGAGATGCCCGCGTTGCACCACCTGGTAGAGAATCGCTCGTCCGTCCGTCCAGGTTTTCATGAGAAGCCAGATGCCCAGAGCGATTAAAAGCGGGAACCAAGCTCCCTCCATGAATTTCGCAAGACTCCCGGCAACGTATCCGAATTCGAAGATCAGAAAAATGCACACCGGAAGGAGTGCTTTCCAGAGCTTCCAGAGCCAGATTCGTCTCGCGACGAAAAAGAAAAGGATGCTGGTGAGAAACATTTCCATCGAGACGGAAAGGCCGTAGGCCGAAGCCAGATTGCTGGAGGTTCGGAATCCGATCACGAGGGCGATGCAGGCGAACATGAGCAGATAGTTGATCTGCGGCATGTAAATCTGACCTCGCACCTGCGGGTTGGTGTGAACAATCGTCAATCGAGGGAGGTATCCGAGTTGCACTGCTTGCTGCGTCAGTGAAAAAACCCCGGTGATCATGGCCTGAGAGGCGATGATCGTCGCGGCCGTGGCGAGGAGTAGCATGGGCACCAACAGCGGTGCAGGAATCATGCCGAAAAAGGGATTCTCAATTGCCTGCGGATTGCTGATGATTAAAGCGCCTTGTCCGAGATAGTTCAGAATCAGTGCCGGGTAAACCAGCATGAACCAAGCCCGTTTCAGGGGGCCTGCCCCGAAGTGCCCGATGTCGGCGTAGAGAGCTTCGCAGCCCGTGACCGAGAGGAGAACCATGCCCATGATCACCAAACCATACTGCCCGTGGTGGATTAGAAAACTCACTCCCCAATGGGGAGAAAGTGCCAAAATTACTTCCGGGTGGGCGAGGAATCGGAACGCGCCGAGACCCGAAAGCGCGACGAACCAGACAATCATGATAGGACCGAAAGCAACGCCAATCTTTGCAGTTCCGTGACGCTGCACGAGAAAGAGACCAAGAAGGATCGTGACGGAGATGGCGACGACAATATTCTGGGAAAGACCGTTCTCGATTTGTTTGAGTCCTTCCACCGCCGATAGAACCGAAATGGCGGGAGTGATCATTCCGTCTCCGTATAGAAGCGCAGCCCCAAACAGGACTACCATCAGGAGGATATGGGAACTTCGCGCTCCGAAAGCCTCAGACCTGGACCTCAGGAGGGAGAGCAGGGCAAACATCCCTCCTTCTCCGTGAGAGGTGGCCCGACTCAGAAACGTCAAATATTTGAGTGAGACCATCACGGTGAGTGACCAGAAGATCAAAGAAATCGGTCCGTAGACCGCTTCGACACCATCTCTCCCGGGATGGTATCCGGCGCGGGTTAGGCACTCTCTCAATGCATAGAGGGGGCTGGTCCCGATGTCGCCAAAGACGACACCCAGGGCCATTAGCGCAACAGTCCACTCGGAGGGACGAGACGGCTTTTCCATGATGTTGATTTCAATCCCGCAAGGAGGGAGAGAGAGGCGACCGGTCAACTACGCCCAAGGGTCTCAAAAGGAAATGAGGTGATTCTGAGAACCCCGGCGAAAGATTTTCCACCGAAGCATTCTCTTCTCGGCGCGTCAACAGGCAATCGCAGCACCCATGGCACTGAGTTCCGAGTTCGCGAGAGAGGTTTTTCCCGCTGTGGCCTGTGGTTCTTAGTTCGCTTTCAGGGGCTCCTCCACGCGATTTTCGGCATTAAAACCGAGGCAGAATAGTCCGGAGAGGGCGAAGGCAATCGCGCAAAAGATAAGCCCTTCGCGCCAGTCCCCGTTACTGTCCCATGCCTTGATGACCATAGGTAGGACCCATGTCCCGACTGCGGCTCCGAGATTTCCCCACATATTCGCCCAGCCGAAAAGAGGGGGCGTGTGGCGACCGCACATTTCCTGAAGACCCGCCCAGAGCGCAGGGAGTCCGAAATCGGTCGAGAAAGCAACGAGTCCGAAGGCAACGACGAGAACCCACGGATTGTCGAGATAGAGCCCTGCGACATAAAACGCAGCGGCGGCAAATCGGGAACCGGCGAGGGGAATGATGCGCCCCCAGCGCACGCCCCATTTCTGAACACAGCGATCGGTGAAAAATCCGCCGACGATCAATCCGACAATCCCAAAAGTTAGCACGATCGTTGTCATCTTCCCGGCGAGATCGTTGTCTACGCCTTTCGTTTTGGTGAGATATTCGGACAGCCACATCGCAAGGAAAACCCAGCCAAGATTGGTGAAGAACTGCGTCAGGCAATTCATCCAGAGACTGCGATGGGTTAGGGCGATGCGCCAAGGGAAGCGATAGTTCCGATCGCTCGCACTGTTCTCCCCGACAGGCCGGCCGGCCGCGAGGAGTTCCCGTTCGGCTTCGTTTGTCAAGGGATGGGTCTGCGGATTTTCGCGGAAGACTTTCCAGAAAAAGGCGGCGAAGAATAGACCGACTCCCCCGTAGATCCAGCCAGCCCAGCGCCAGTCGCCAAAATTCATGATCACAATGACGGTGAGCCACGGAGCGACCGCACCGCCGATGCGGCCACCGAGAGAGACGACACTGCTCGTGAACCCGCGCTTGTTCCACTGCGACCACCGCGCAAGAAGACCGCTGCTGATCGGGTAGGCCCCGGCCTCTGCAAATCCACATCCGATGCGTGCAATCAGGAGGGTCACGACCCCTCCGGCAAACCCGGTCATGACGGTGAAGGCCGACCACAGTAGGATGTAGATCGACATCAGAGATCGCGCACCGAATCGTACCGCAAGGTATCCTGCCGGTACCTGCCCGAGCGCATACGCCGCAAAGAAGGCTCCTTTGACCCATCCATCCATGACCGGATCAAGCGGGAGATCCTCTTTGAAGGAAGCCGACTTCATCATCTCGGCCATACAGATGCGGTCGAGATACATGAGGAAGGCCGCTGCGGTGGTGGCAGCGAGAATCCAGTTGCGTACGTTGGTGGGGCGCTCAGTCATGAATGGAATCCGAATCGTTGACCTTTGCAGCACTCCGGGTCAATCCTGTTTTCCAACGCGATGAAGGGTTTTCCCAAAAAAATCATACGGCGAAGAGGTAAGAGGAAGTGAGAGTGATCCGGTAGGCATAGAGTCAGTCGCTCAAACCGCCATTCGATTGACGTTTTCGGAGACAGCCAAGAACCTACCTTTTTTGTCTCCTCGTTTCGCCGAAGACATGCGAACATGAATTCAGTGCGCCTCCGGAATTCAGACGCGCCCCGCCGGAACTGGATCGAACGGAAGGGTCTCACTCAGACCATCTTGCCATCCGCCCGCCTACCTGGGCGATATCGCGAAGGGCTTCGCTGGAGCAGGCTGAAATCCCGGAGCGGTTGTCGATGAGAAGCGCTGACAACGTGTCGGCGCAAGTAAGGAACCTTGGGGAAATGCCTGAGAAGGATCTCCCGAAAGCCATCCTGGGGATGGAGGAAAAAGAATCGATGAGATCAAGATAGGAAATTCAGAAATCGTTCCGTGACTCCGATTTCCGGGCAAGGATCGCTTGGCTCTTCCATCGACCTTGTCCGTCGATCGATTCGGTCCAGAACACTCGAAAACCGCTCGGCACTGGGACGACGAGAGGATGAGTCGCCGTGGAATCGGCCAGATCGAGGACGATAGGGTCATGCCAGGAATCCTGATCGAATCGTTTCATCGCGCAACGAACTGGACTGCCCTCGGATCCATGCTCGACCCACACTGCCGCCAGGGTATTCCCTTTCCAAATCGCCAAATCCGGGTAGCTCGCCGTGGGGAGGCCCAGTTGTGTGATCGACTCGGTCGGCTCTCCCGCAACTTGGGAAACGGCATAGACGCCAATTCGATCTGTTGCCCCGGTCCAGACGACGGCGTGGCGATCACTCGGCCCGCTCTGGACCGTACTGGCAATGGAAATAGCGAGACCGCCGCCAGCATGGGGACATCCCTCGAATTCCCAGTCGAAGATCCCAGCCGTTTTCCCAGCCGACCAAGTTTTGCCATGATCGGAAGACGAGGCGATTTTCATGTCTCGCGGATTGTGGTCTCGATAGAGCACTGCGATTTCCCCGTTTTCTCCGACGGTCAGAGTGTTGCGGCAGCACTCGCAAGTCCCTTGCTGGATCGTGAGATTTTTGCTCCAGGTCTGGCCACCGTCTTCGCTTCGAGCGTATCTGAGTCCTTGGTGTTGATCTCGACTATCGAGCCAGACGAGGTGAAATCTCCCGTCGAGATCGGCCACGAGATCGATGAATCCATGCCCGGTCGTGAGACCGTCATCTGCGGGATTTGGGCCTGCCGTCCACGTCACTCCTCCATCTTCAGATCTTGCGGTCGCCATCGGGCCACTTCCCCACTGATCAGTGCCGGGCGTCGTCCAAACGGCGATGACTTGATCTCCGTGAGAAGCGACTTGAGGATCGAGTCCACGGTGGGGCGAGAACGGAGGGGAAGTTCCTTCATCCACCCTCACCGGATCGGTCCAAGATTTTCCCTCCTCTTTGGAACGCTGGTAAAAGAGAAGTGGACTCTCGTGATCTGCCGCTTGTTCGGCATAGAGAAGATCAAGGGGACCTTCCGGGCGACTGCGATCAACGGAAACATCGAGGGCGAGAACGCCTTTGCCTTGAGGGGAAGCAATCACCGAGCGAGGCAGCGTAAACGCCACTCCGACCACGAGTATGGCTAGATAGGCGAGACGCCTTGGATTTCTGTTTTCCAACTCTTCCGTTCCTGCCGTAGCGGAAGGCTCGGGATAATACGAGGGATGGTGGAGGACGGTGTTGGGGAGGCACATGCGAGCTGAATGTGCCCAACACACGAGCAGAGGTCAACCGATACGGACAAAATCTCGCCCCCAGCGTAAGCCGGTTTTCGGTGTTTCCCCGCTTGTCATGGAGGGGAGATTCAGGCACACTGCGTGGCAACATGGAGTCATACGAAATTCTCAAGGAGGCATTTGAAAGTCCCTCGACCAGCCCGAAGGAAATTTCTTCGGAATTGGGAGTGTCGCTGTCCCTGGTCTACAAGTGGGCGCAACCTGCCACCGAGACTGGTTCTGGGAGTCGCAATCCGTTGGATCGAGTGAAGGATCTGATCCGCTTGACGAATCACATGGGCATTGTCGAATGGCTCTGTCAGCACGCTGGCGGGTATTTTGTCCGCAATCCGAAGGGGACAGGTTCGGGCAGCTACCAGGTCGTTCCTGCGACGCATACGATTGTGCAGCAGTTTGCCGGATTGCTCGATGCGGTTTCGCGGGCGGCGCAGGATGACGCCATCACTGCGGAGGAGTCGGCGGAGATCCGGGTGGTCTGGGATAAGCTCAAAGCCTACAGCGAAGGATTTGTCCGCTGCTGTGAAGAGGGCGATTTTGAGCACATCCAAGAGGCATTGAAACTTTCGAAGAAGTGAAAGACTCCAGCGCTCCTTCTGTTTTGATGACAGATTCCATCGCCAGTTCCCTACCGTCCGCGCGTTGTTGGGCCGAGATCGAGACGGAGGCCCTGCGTCATAATGTGGAGGTCTGTCAGACTCTCGCCGGAGACCGTTGCGGGATCATGGCGATTGTGAAGGCGAATGCCTATGGTCATGGTTTGGAACAAGTGGTCGCTGCGCTCGCCGACCGTCTCCACTGGTTCGGTGTTGCGAATGTGCGGGAAGCGATCCGCGCAAGGGAAGCGGCGGACAAGAGCACACTCCGTCTCCTGATTCTCAGCCCGGCCACACCCGGTGAAATTGATCTGATCATTGCAAACGGTTTTTCTGCGTCGATCTCGACGAGAGAGGAAGTCCGCGCCTTTTCTACAGCCGCAAAACGTCTCGCAAAGCCTGCGAAAATGCACGCTGTCGTCGATACGGGGATGGGACGGATCGGTAGTCCTCCCTCTGCCTTCTTGGATCTCCTGCACTCGATCCGGAGGGATTCTCACAGCATCCTTGAAGGAGTGGAGACCCATTTCCCCTCGGCCGATGAAGACGAAACTTTCACGCGGCAGCAGATCAAAATATTCCGGGAACTGGTCGAAACGGGGCCGACGGAGGGTTGCGAGATTCATTTAAATAATAGCGCCGGTCTTATTGGGTTTCCTGAGGAGAGTCCTTTTGCGACCCTCGCCCGGCCTGGGTTGGCGATCTATGGGATCTCGCCACTCTCGGACACTGCCGGTCTGCGTCCCGTCATGAGCTTGAAAACGCGGGTCTCTCTCGTGCGGGAGATCCCTGCCGGGACCGGGATCAGTTATGGACGCACCTTCCTGTCGGATCGTCCCATGACCGTCGCGACTCTCGCGGTCGGATATGGGGACGGCTACCCCCGACATCTCTCTGGAAACGGAGCGGATGTGCTCATCGCAGGGCAGCGTTGCCCGCTGCTCGGTCGCGTCACGATGGATCAGATCGTCGTCGATGTCTCCTCGGTTGTAGGCACCGTCCGGTCCGGCGACGAAGTGACTCTCATCGGTCGGGAGGGAGCGCAGGAGATCTCGGCGACGGAGTTGGCCGAAAAGGCTGGGACGATTCCCTGGGAGATCTTCACCGGGATCACTCAGCGCGTCGAGAGGATCTATCTCTAACCTCGCTCCACGAGTGCTCCCGTCACGGAGAATCGTGAGGCTTCGTCAAAGCGCTCATCGAGCCAGTCGAGGTGGGTCGTCGTGATCAGCTTCTGGGAACTGGTCGGCCAGTTCGCCATCAGGGCATTGCGCCGCGCGGGGTCGAGTTCTCCGAACACGTCGTCGATGAGCATCAGGGGGGCTTCGCCGCGAGCCTCGAAAAAGAGATTTGTCTGTCCGAGTTTCAACGCGAGGGCCACGGTCCTTTGCTGGCCTTCGCTGGCAAATTTCGCAGCAGGCATTCCGTTGAGATCGAGGCGCAAATCATCTCGATGCGGTCCCGCGACCGTCTGCCGCTTTCGCATTTCCTCATCCCGTCGTCCGGCGAGAATCGAGATCAGGTCATCGTTGCCGCCCGAAGCACTTTCATAGGTGAGGGTGAGGGTCTCGTCCGAACCGCTGATGCGTCTTTGCGAGTCTGCTGCTTTGGGCTGGAGATGCTCGATGAGAACTCGTCGGCTACTTGTGAGGACCTGGCCGTAGTCGTTCAGCAGTTGCGAATACGCGTCGATCTCCGGCCATCGGGGCGAGGCATCACGTTTCAAGAGCCAGTTCCGCGAACGCAGAGCCTTTTCATAGGCCTTGAGAGCCTGTCGATAGCCGGGGAAAATCTGCGAAGCCATGAAGTCGAGAAAACGCCGTCTTCCATCTCCACCGGCTCGCACGAGGGCGAGATCGTCATTTGCCATCCATACGACAAGCCCGCTCTGACGCAGAAAATCGCCTGCACTTTTCTGATTCTCTCCGTCAACGAGGAGCCGCCGCCCCGTTTCGCGATATTGAAATCGCAGCTCGACG
Source organism: Verrucomicrobiales bacterium (assembly GCA_018058245.1). Taxonomy (GTDB): domain Bacteria; phylum Verrucomicrobiota; class Verrucomicrobiia; order Verrucomicrobiales; family DEV007; genus Arctic95D-9. The sequence goes on along the minus strand of JAGPCC010000042.1, from coordinate 9,948 downwards.
GGGTCGTTGCTCTTGAGGTCACCGCCGATCGCGAAGGCCTTTTGAGAGAACTGAATGCACTCTGCGAGCGTCGAAGTGCGGGGACTTTGGAGGCGTAGGAGGACGCAGGCTGCTTCGAGAATGGAGGTCTTCCCCTGCGCGTTGTTGCCGTGGAAAAGCGTGACGCCGGGCTGCAACTCGAGCCGGAGAGACTCAAAGCATCGGAAGAAATTCAGGTTGAGGGTCCGAAGATACATGCGCGGCCCGCAATCAACAGGGTATCTTCCATGAATCAACAGAGTACCCTGCGAATTTGCGACGAAGAGCTCCCCCCGAAAATCGGCTCAATCTTTCTTCGTAGGTGAAGAACTCGTCGTCTTGGTCTGCCATCTGTTTCCAGGCAACTTCGCGGGCGCTCTGGTAATGACGCGAGTTGCAGACCCAGACGCGAAAATCGCGGAGAAGGCTGCGGGCGTCTGATTCGTCCCAGGTTTTCTCGACTTGGTCGCGTTTGCGGCAGAAGCCTGCATCACATTCCCAGTGCCCGACTTCGATCTTGTGATCGATCTTTATCCGACCGGGATTTGCGAAAGCTTTCTCAAAAAGCGTGTGAAAGTAGCGATGAGAGAGGAAATCTTTCCTCTCGGTAGGTTCGTCCCCTTTCCACATGGAGAGATTGTTTCCGGAGTCCTTGGGGTTGAAATAGACAAAAAACCGGGTCCGGGTCCACCCTTTTTCGGTAAAATGATCGAGCAAGTCCCGAGCTACTTTCACCCAGATTGTTTCGAACATCGCGCTCTGGGCCGGCTCCTCGATTTCGAAGCGGTCGAGAGGCGCAGGCCAGTTGAAATTGAAGGGCAGCTCAAAGGAGGCGACGGGAATGCCGTCCTTGAAGGCCGTGCCATCGAAGAGGGGACCATAACGATGATCGAACTCGGTCCAATCGGTCACCCCGGCTCCTGCCTCGCCGTAGAGTTTGCGGCATTCCTTCAGCATTAGATCGTGCAGAACCATGGTTTCGTGGAATCGCTGCTGTAGATCTTCTCCGATTACAGTGTGCCTAGCGGGATCTCGAAGCCGCTCGATTTCGGGTTCGTAGGGATAGATCGCTCGTTCCGCGGTGCTCAAGTGGGTTGCCTTCCTCCGGAACTCGTCGAACCGTTCGAACGCCCCACTCAGCGTTGTCTTTGGGATGGCATCGCTCATCGCATAACCCCGCTGCGAAGAATACGGCACCTCGTGAATCGACAAGCGATGCGCCTGCATACAGCGCCAAGCGTCAGCTTCGCGCTGGGGATAGTTCTGGCCAAAGGTCGAATAGGTGATCATGCCCTGAAGCCAGACGGGCTGCTCGGGTAGGGTGAGAGGGAGCACGTCAACGATGACCTCCACGGTCGCCAACTCCCCCTCGTTTCCAGTGACGCGAACGTGGCCTTGGAATGTCCCTACGGGCTGGTCTCGTGGAACCGGGAGATCAACCCAGATCGCTTGCAGTCGCTTCCCGGGCACGGCAGGCAACGGAGGTGGCACGCTGGACACATCAAATCGCCCGTTCAACCAATCCAGAGGAATCGCCACTTCCGGGGTATATCGGACCTGCCCCGCCGCTTCGTCGAGCCAGGGCAGATACCCCTCATAGAAAAACTCCAGAGCAGAGGGAAACCCGGTCGCCTCCAGGGAAACTCCCGTCGATTTTCCCTCGATCACGATTTGGAATGCGAGTGTTTCCCCGCGCATTGCTTGCAGGTGAACGACCCTACTTTCCTGCTCAAAAATCGCATTCCGGGTTTTGAAGGCGGTATCCACTGCTTTGTGCCCCAGCTCCGCGACGGTGCCGTTCACCGGATCAATCCGGTAGTATTCCGGTAGGCACCAGACTTCCCTAGCGGCGCTAGGAGAAAAGGCCCCTGCGACAAGAAAGGCTACGATCACCACCACACGCGGAAGAAAGGAATTCATGGATTGGCCTGATCTCAAAACAACGGCGGTTGATGCAGCTCTCCAATGGGATCTTTAGGTGTTTCGGATGATGCTGGTATTCCTGTTTTTGGAATTGGAAAAGTAGGGACAGCGATTCCGCAGAAACATTGTCCACAGTGGTCACGCAAGCCGGAGATTTGGATTGATGTCGGCGTTCAAAGGCGAGGGGGCAATGCCAGCCTTTCGTCTCATCGCTGCCGCAAAGGCAATCATCGCGGCATTGTCCGTAGCATAGTGAGGTTCGGAAAGGAGAACTTCGAGTCCTCGCCGCGACGCCTCGCAGAGGATGGATTCGCGAAGGCGGAGGTTGCAACTGACTCCACCGCTGACACTAATCAGGGTGGTGCCGAGAGTCTCTGCGGCGAGAAGTAATTTGCTGACGAGGACTTCGACAATGGCTTCTTGAAACGAGGCACAGAAATCCGCCATTTGTTTTTGCTTGAGGGGGAGGGAGTGAAGTTTCAGGGCATGGTGTGCCGAGGTCTTTAACCCGCTGAAACTGAAGTGAAAATCTCCACTTTGAATCATGCTGCGCGGGAAGGAATAAGCGTTTCGTCTCCCCGTCTCGGCCTGCTTTGCGATTTCCGGCCCGCCAGGATAGGGAAGGCCCAGCATTTTCCCGACTTTATCAAAAGCCTCCCCGGCTGCATCGTCCCGCGTGGACCCAAGGAGGCGATAGTTCCCGACTCCGGCCACATCGATGAGCAGAGTGTGTCCACCGCTCACGATGAGCGCAACATGCGGTGCTATGGAACGATTCACATGAATGAAGGGGGAGAGGAGGTGGCCCTCCATGTGATTGATCGAATAAAAGGGGCAGCCCAAACCCACTGCGAGCGCCTTTGCGGTGGTGTCACCGATGAGGAGCGAGCTAGCCAGACCCGGACCTGAGGTCGCTGCGATCGCGCTGATCTGATCCCGTGCAATTCCTGCCTCCCGGAGTGCCTGCTCAATGAGGGGCCGCAGATCGACGCTATGATTTCGGGAGGCGACTTCGGGAACGACTCCTCCGTAGGGAGCGTGAAGGGCAATCTGGGAGGAAACGGTGCTGACAATCGGACGTCCGTCGCAGTCGGTGATCGCCACGGCGGTCTCGTCACAAGAAGTCTCGATCGCGAGAACAAAATCGGATGCCATCGTTCCGGCGGGAAGAAGTCCAGAAAACGAAGAACTATTCTGCCGGAGCAGGCGCAGGTTCGTTTGTCGGCACTTTTGGGGTACTCGCGGCTGCGGGCGGCTCCTTCTCTTTCGAGGGAGGTGCCTCCCCGCTCTCAGGAGGTGGATTCCCGGCTGCGGGAGGCGCTTTTTCCATCGCCGGTGCCGTTTTCTCAGTCGCGGGAGGTGCTTTCGTCGGAACTGGTGCTTTTGACTTTCCTTCCTCCGGTAGTTTCGGAGCGGTTTCGGGCGTGGGTTGTTTTTTGGCGGTAGAGGCTGGCGTTTCGCCGTTTCGGACGGAGGTGTAGACCAAAGCACCTTTCATCGCATCGACCGCGCGAATGAGTTGGGGATCATTAAATTTCTCGACTTGCTTCAGTTCCTCAGGGGAAAGAGTGTCTTTGCTGAACCATTCCATCAATGCTTGATCCTGAGAGGGGGTGAGGGTCGCGACGATGTTGGGGATGACCCCGTTTTCGTGGATGGTTCGATGGCTCGGGGTGTAGTATTTCGCGGTTGTCATGCGAATCGCTTTCCCTTCTGCGATGGGAATGATGGACTGAACCGATCCTTTTCCAAACGTGGTCTCCCCGACAACAATGCAGCGCTTCAGGTCCTGCAGCGCTCCCGCGACCACCTCGGCTCCGCTCGCGGAAGAGTGATTGACGAGAATGGCGAGCGGATAGTCGCGGTCTCTTCGTTTGTTTTCCGCGCTGGTCCGGAACACTTTGATTTCTCCCGAGCCTGGCTTGCCCTCGGTCGTGAGAACCACGGTACCGGCCTTTACGAATTCACCACAGACATCAATGGCGCTGTTGAGGAGTCCGCCTGGATTGTTCCGCATATCGAGGATAAAGGCATCCATGCCCTCCTGTTCCAGTTTGTCGAGGGCGTCCGCTAACTCCTCTGCGGTCGGTTCGCTGAACTGAAGGATACGTGCATATCCCATGCGATAGGGTGTCGTGAGCCGGGGATTGAGGATGCGAATGTCCTTCACGGACGATTGCTTGATGATCTCGCGCTTCATCTCGAACTCGTGAAGTTTCTGGGTGGCAGGTCTTCGAATCGTCAGCTTTAAGACTTCCCCGGGTTTTCCGCGCAGCATATTCACCGCTTGGGAAATTCCGATGTCCTCTGTCAGCTGATTGTTAATTTTCAGGATCTGGTCACCGGGGAGGACTCCCGCGCGAGCGGCTGGCCCGTCTTCTCGGGCAGTCACGATCATCAGAACGTCATTTTTTGTCGAAATTGTTACACCGATGCCCTCATAGGTACTGTCGGTATGCTGCTTCAGCTGATCGAACACCTTAGGCTGCATGAACTGGCAGTGTGGGTCGAGTCCCGCCAACATTCCTTCCAGCGCACTGTTGATGAGCTTTTCGTAGGTGACCTTCTCCGGATCGACGTATCCCTGACGAATCGATTCGAGGACTTCCGTGAACATTTCGAGTTCCTTATATCCGGAGTCTGCGCCGGCATCATTACTCTGGGCGCGTAGGAGGATGGGTGTCCCCAGAAAACAGGACAATCCAGCGAGTAAAAGGAGACTCCGCAGAAATTTCATCCGACAACCTACGTTCACCTGACTTCCCTTTTCAAGACCGGTGTTGGGATCATATTCGGTCATGCGAGAAGATAATCGGTGACTCAAAACAGGGCAAACCATAGAACGGCCACGTAGGCTGCCTTGGTTACGATGTGCAGCCATTGATCGGTAGCGAACGAGGTGCGCCCTTCACACTTAACCGCGTCGATGATCCAATGAAGGATAAATTCTGCGAGCGCAAAAACGACGGAACCGGTGATGATCCAGACGAATCCGGCATGAATGAGACAGTGAGCACTCATCAAATAGACCCAGAGGTTCTCCGGACCTGATTTTCCGTCCGCTAATTTGACCGGATCCCCTTTTCGATTTTTTCCACGGGAGAGGAAGTCGCCTTGCAGGGGGAAATCGGCAAGGGCATGTCCAATCACCAGCGCGAACAGAAAGGCGAGAGCCGACAGAATCCCGGTTGGTTGTTGAAACGGAAGTGTGAAGGCTTCAGGCATCAAAAATAGGGGGCGTCGCAGTTGCAGGCGAAGCGAAGAAACATCAAGGGTGTCTCAGGAAGGAACGATTCTCCTTAGAAAGAATCGAGCATCGCTTCGCGAGCCATTGCGACTTTCTCGTTCGTTTTCCGAAGACGTTTGCTCAATTGGGTAGCAACATTGACGAGGAGGCGAGCGGCGGTGCGTGGGTGTGCCTCTAGGTATTGCTCAAGCCGAATGCGATCAATCCGCCAGACTTCTGAGAATGAGCGACTGACCACACTGGCACTCGCCATTCCTGGGTCGAATATGTTAATTTCCCCGACGGTGTCACCGACGCGTAGATTTCCCAGGAGAACGGAGCGCCCCGTAACCACTGTTTGCACGTGGAAGGTGCCGGAAACGATCATGTAGAGACCGTCTTGATTCTGCCCTTCCTCAATGAGGGTGTCTCCGTCGGCCAAAGTAAGGAACTCTCCGAAATTCCCGAGTTGTGTCCTCTCTTCAGTATCGAAATCGGATGCGAATCCCATTTCGGGGAGAATAGCGTTTTGTTGAGACATGAACTTGCTTGGACGGGGTGTGGAGAGAAAGTCTGACAGATCAGTATTGGCCGCCCATCATTCCCGGCATCCCTGCCTGACCTTCCCATGCGGCGGGCATGTTGTGCGGTAGGCTACTAAGTTTTTCGCGCTCTGGTTTTGGGCTTTTATCGAGCGTCTCACAGGAGATGAACCCGAAAGAGGCGATGAGAAGAGCAGAAAAAGTAAGAATGCGTAGGGACATGGGAGAATGTCGGGTTGAGTTACTGAACGTTTTCGAAGATGATTTTGTCGCCCGGTTGGACTTCGATTCCTTTCACGAGAGAATCATCAACGAGGTCGGCGATCACACTGGATTCCTCCAGATTTACGATACGGAGTCTGGCGATCCGGCTATTGCCGCGCTTTACGAGGAGGGATGCATCGGCGGTCACTCCGTGGCTACGCCCGGCGTTGATCATGACAAATCCCCACTCTTTGTTTACTGCCACTACGGTCGCAACGAGACCATTCAGCGCGAGTTTCTGCGCCCGTTGGATCTGGAATTTCTCCTCCTCTTTGACTTTCGCGACTTGGGTCTGTTTCAGGCCTGAGGCAGCGCCAAGCTGCGTATTGAGCGCGGCCTTTTTTGCTTGTGATTCCGTCAACGAGTCTTTGAGCATCGTCAGCGTCATCTCAAGATCTTCCGACTTCTGGATTTCGCCACCAGGGAAGAGCTTGCTCACGGCGAGATCGATTTCCTTTTTCTCAATTTCCTTCTTCTTCAGTTCGGCGGTGACATCTTCCACACTGCGTTGGATTTGCTTCAGCTTCTGATTCACTTCTTCCACACCAGCAGCGGCTTGATTTCGGCTGTCCTTTGCTTGGGTTTCTTTCTCTTGAGCTTCGTCGTGTTTGTCCTCGGCTTCACCGAGCTTTGCACCGACCTCTGTTACCTGGGCTGTGACCTCTTTGAGCTGGGTGGTGAAGATCTCAACCTTCTTTTTGTTCACCACACCGACAACCGCTGCTGCGATCATGGTGAGGCATGAGAGGATCATTATAAATTTTTTCATTTTTGTGAACTGGTAAAATCGGGACTAGGAGGACCCATTATTTGAATGGATCAGGAGCAGTGCCAGCGGCTGGAGTCGGTGCTGCTGGGGCTGCCGGAGCAGGGGTTGCAGGAGCAGCACCAAACGGATCTGGAGCAGCGCCAGTGGCTGGAGCGGCCGGAGCGGCTGCGGGTGCAGCTGCCGGTGCGGCGCCAAACGGATCTGGAGCGCCTGCGGGGGCCGGAGCGGCTGCCGGAGCTGCGCCAAAAGGATCGGGTGCCATTCCCGGATCAGCGGCAGGGGCACCGCCGAAGGGATCTGGTGCCATTGCAGGTGCCGCGTCACCAGCCGCAGGAGCGGCAGCCGGGGTAGCGCCTCCAGCTCCACCGGCAGGGGCGGAGGCTGGTACAATGGCGGGAGTCTGCACTCGGACGGACTTCACGACGGTGTCACCGACCTGGACGGTCTGACCTGGGGCCAGAGAACCTGGGATGATATCGGCGGCACAATCAGTTGCTTCGACGGAGGTGACGAGGAGTCGGCAGATGGGCTGGCCGCGGCGGTAGACATCCAGTTGTGCACGGTTTACGACGCCTTGATCATTCCCTCCATTCACTACGACAAATCCCCACTGGTTGTAAGCATTCTTAATCGTGCTTTGAAACTCGGAGCGAATCACTCCCGCTTCTTGGTCTTTCCGCAGGGCCGCCAACTCAGCAGCGACCTGCTCCAGACGATTGCGATCCACTTGCGCGGCGGCTACGGCACCTTCGAGTTGAGTGAGTTCGATCTCGGATTCCTCGACTTGCGTGCGGATTTGAACCATTTCCTTCTGGAGACCTTCGATTTTCACGACATCGCCCATGAGCAATTTCGCCTTTTCAAGATCGGCAGTGGCGGTGGTCAAGGTTGCTTCGAGGGCCTTTTTGTTTGACTCGCCTTCTACGATCTTTGCATCGAGATCGATTTTCGTAGTCTGGAGCGTTTCTGCCTCATCTTGAAGCATTTGAATCGATTTTTCGAACTGGGTAATCTCTTCGTTGGCTTTGGCAAGAGACACGGTGCGTTCCGCGAGGGTGGCATTCTGCGTCGCGAGTTCCTCAGTCTTTTGTTTTTTGAGGCCCTTGTTGTTCAAGGTCAAGTAGAGAGCTCCTCCCAGAACTACGGATGCGATGACTAATAATACCTTCCACATGGTGTCTGCGTGTTTACTTAAAGAGAATGAACGTGTCTGAAGCCAGCAAACTAGCGATTGGAGTTCTCAAAAACAACTCCAAAATTTTGTCAGCGACTCACAATTAAAAATTTTTCTGAATAAAACAAGTCCCATCTAACGGAAAATTTTGATTCTGTCATCAACAAAGTATCGCTTCATCGGATGTCCTCTTTCTGGTTGGATGCGATTTCCAAGGCTTTTCGATACGGGGAGCCGAGCGCGGGGAGGTCTGCATACGCTCCGAAAGGAAACCATTTTGCTCCAGAATTCGCAGCGAGGTCTACGATACAGCCTGCGGAGGGCTGGAATACCGTCAGGGTGACGCGATACCGAGTGATGGAATATTCGAAACAGCAAAGTTCCGGTAAATCTGCCGATTCCGCCTCGGAAATCGATGGCATGCGCCAGAGTCCTTTCCTTCGGTTCCCGTTCTCTGGGCAGAGAAGAATTTTTCCATTTTTCAGGACAAAGGCGACTCTTTCGTCTATTCGGGTGGGCGGAGGGGCGATTTTTTTGCGGGGAATCTCAGGAATGAGGCCCTGTTTTTGCGCATCGCACCATTTCTTTACCGGGCAATTTGGGCAATCCGGCGAAGCGAGGGTGCAAACCCGTTGTCCCAATTCCATAATGGCCGAGTTGTAGAGCCTCGGTTCGGTTAGACAGGTAAGAGTTTCTGCCAGTTCCCAGAAGTGGCGAATTGCGGGAGGTGTGTCTACGGGATCGCGCCATGCCGAGAGGCGAGAGAGGACGCGGACGACGTTTCCGTCCACGATCGGGATGGGCTGATCAAACGCAAAACTCATGATCGCCCCGGCAGTGTACCGCCCGACTCCCGGAAGAGAGAGGACTGTCTCCAAATCATCGGGAAGATTGTCGGCAAAACGCTCGTGAACGATCTGCGCCGCCTTTTGCAGGTTTCGCGCCCGGTTGTAATATCCGAGTCCCTCCCAGAGTTTCAAGACTTGCGCTTCGTCTGCGCGGGCGAGGGTTCCCCAATCGGGAAAAGTTTCCATCCAGCGAGAGTAGTATCCACGCTGTAATACCGTTGCGATCCGGGTTTGTTGTAGCATCGATTCCGATACGAGGATGGCGTAGGGATCCCGCGTTTTTCGCCACGGGTAGTCCCTACCTTCTGCTCGGAACCAACCTGTGAGCGCATCACGGAAGACGATCTTTTTGCGGTGCGAGGCCATCGCAGTGCAGAAGGTTCTTTTCGGTAGGGGCTTCATCGTCACAGGAGAAAAAAGGGGGGGGATTTCCTTGTTGCAGACCCGCCTTTTGCCAAAAAATATTCGATGGAGGGATTTTCTGAGGATACTAGGTATGAAACTCGCTGCTAGCGATGTTTTGCGTTCGGTTGCCGAAACCGTGATGGGAATTCCGACGCCGGATTGGAAAGAGTATTTGCCAAATGATTGAAACTCACCAGATTGAATCTGCAACAACCCTTGTCGCATCATAGCCCATGGCCACCATTACAAAGCGTGATCTTGTCATCCGTATCAGCAACGAGACTGGAATGACTCAACAGGAAGTCTTTACCGTGTTGAAATCTTTTATCGAGGAAGTGACTTCCTGTCTCTCTTCGAATGAAGATGTCGTTCTTCGGAACTTTGGTGCTTTTCAGGTAACGAAGACCAAGCCGAAGATCGGGAGAAATCCGAACAAACCCGCCGCGACTGTTCCGATCCCAGCCCGTGCCATCGTGAAGTTCAAGCCCGGAAAAGAATTGAAGGAGCGCGTCTCGAAAGTGCTCCCGCAACTCTAACGGTCTGACGGAGTCCCTCTGTGTGCCGTCTTTGCTCTGTTCGAATGGCGTCCCACGTACGGTACTATGACTTGTGCGAGCATAGCTCGCGGTAGCAAAAAGAGACTTCGCCTGATGTGCCCGAGCGGGCGATCAGCAGGATCTCCCGCCCACGGACGCAAAAGTCGGTGATGACAGGGGGGCCAGTTGTTCTTCTAGAATCCCTTTAGCTTTGGGCCAGGCGATGAGAGCTTCCACGATCAT
>JAGPCC010000041.1 GCA_018058245.1 Verrucomicrobiales bacterium | reverse complement strand
GGGCACGGATCTGGTGGCAGTAGGCCTCTTTGACCTGATCGAAAGTGATGACACGGAAGCCGGGATCCTCGGCATCGGGTGAGTTCGTGAGCGAGACGGTCATCGGCCCGATCGCGCCGGCGACGTAGCGTTTGCGTCCGGTGTCTGATCCGATCTGGTCGCACCAGTGGCGGCAGAGCTGGGCGGACTCGTAGTTGATCTCCCAGGCGAGGTCTTTGAGAAACTGATTGTCGCAGACTTTGTCCTGAAAAAAGGCGGGATCCTTGCGGCCGAGGCCTTTCTCCCGGGGATCTTCGACAAAAAACTCGCTTTGGGCAAGGGTCGTGGCGGAAAACGTATTCGTCTCGATGATATCCGATCCGGCTTCGAGGAAGCGTTTGTGGATGTCGCCGATGACGTCGGGCCGCGTCAGGGAGAGGATATCGCCGTTGTTGAGGAGATCCTTGTCGTTTTTCGCAAAGCGCTCACTTCGTGCGTCTTGTTCGGTCAGTCCGTAACCACGGATAGTCGTGCCCATGGCCCCGTCGAGGACGAGGATTCGTTTGGCGAGCTCTGCTCGCAGCTCAAGAGTTAACGGGTCACTGGTCATGGGAAGGAGCTGTTTAGCGGGAATCGAAACTGAGTGGAGTTGGACGGAGTGAAACGAAGTCAACCGTTTTGCTGTTTCCCTTTTTTAGGAAAGGGAGATGGAAGGTAGCAGGGAATCGGGGGCGTGCAACGCGGGGGGATCGCGGCTGATACTGACGGGATATTGGAGACGTTCAGGTCCGGGGAATATTCGTGTAATTCGTGTGCATTCGTGGTCCTGAACTCTTTTTATGCTGAGGCTTGGACGATGGATTGATTTTGACCACGAATTTTCACGAATGGACACGAATCCTGACGGGCTAGTGGAGGCGTTCGGGTCTGGGGAACATTCGTGTAATTCGTGTAAATTCGTGGTCCTAACTTCTGTCACCACACCACTCGTTCCCAATCCAGTTTCGGATTGCGGAAGTTGATGATGATTCCGAGTTGATGACCGGTGATTTTCAAATAGTTCATCATCTGTCCTCGTTCGGAATCCCCGATGGACGTGATGGTTTTCGCTTCAACGACAATGGAGCCAAAGGCAATCAGGTCCGGGATGCATTCGCCCACAACGTGGCCTTTGTAGACGACTGGGTAGGCGCGCTGCTGATGATAGTGGATCCGGACAAGTTTGAATTCAATTGCGAGCGCCTTCTCGTAGGGCTTTTCGTTGAGGCCAGGGCCGAGTGTGTTGTGGACCTCCATTGCGCAGCCGATGATCTGGAAAGATTCGTCCTTATAGAGAATGCTCATGGTTGAAACGGATTGATTTTGACCACGAATTTACACGAATGCGCACGAATCCTGACGGGATATTGGAGACGTTCGGATTCAGAGAACATTCGTGTAATTCGTGGTCCCAAGCTTCTTCCTTCTTTTCACTTCCCGAACAGCACTCTCACTCCACCAAACACCCCAAAGCCCGCCGCTTCAAAGCCGGTCGTCGTTTCGTAATCGAGATTGAAGACGTTCTCCAGTCTTCCGTAGATCTCGATGGTTTCGTTGATTTCGTAGCTGCCGAAAATCCTGGCGACGGTGTAGTCGTCAAGGTAGACACCGGGAGAGTCGAGTCTTTCGTAGGCACCGCGGATTTCGGCTCCGGCTTTCCAACGGTCGCCGCTCACGACGAGGCCACCGGAAAGAACGAACTCGGGACGGCGGGGTAGAGAATCGCCGGGAGCACCGCCGAATCCACCGAGGTATTGTCCGTCGATGATCTCGGTGTCGAGCCAGGTAGCATTGGTGTAGAAACGGACGTTTTCTGCCGGGGAGTAGACGAACTCCAGTTCGAATCCCTGACTTTCCGCATCAACGATCGCGGGATCGACGAAGGTGAAAGGATCGACGTCGATGAGATTGTCGACGTCATTCTGGAAATACGTCAGGGCGACGGAACTGCGTTCGTTCAGGATGGTCTGACGGATTCCCAGTTCACGCGTGATACTCTCTTCGGGTTGGATCGTTGCAGGATTGATCGTCGGAGCGAGGAAGATGAAGTCCTGTCCGGAGGGAGCTTTATATCCCGTCGCCACTTTTCCGAAGAGGGTCGTGCCGGTGGCTTCGATCTCGTGGCTCAACTGCGCGGTGTAGGTGGCTTTGCTCTCGAAGGAGTCGTGGTCGTCGTAGCGACCCGAGGTGAGAAGGTGGAAGTTCCACGGCAACTCAAGGTCGGCCTGGGCGAAAACGCTGTTGTAGGCAAAGGCAAACTCGCTCGGCAGATTGAAAGGACCGGGAATGAGGGGCGTGCGCTCGAATTCGTACCCGTAGTATCCGGCTCCGAGGGTGTAGGTGGCTTCTTTGGTGGGATGCCAGTTGAAGATAGCTTCGGCTTCGTTGCCGACTTGCTCGAGGAGATTGTCATTAAAAAAAAGATCACGCGTGGCCTCAAGGGCATTTTCGGTGCGGCTGTAAAAGACGGAAAAATCCCAGTCGTCGCGCTGCATCGAGAATCGCGGGGAAAAGAGGGAGGACTGATTGCGATTGATCTGTTGTTCGGGAAAAGCCGGACTGAGCGAGGAGCCGGGGACTTCCGTGAAGGAGTCCTGAATGTAACCGAGGACATCAAGGTAGACACCATCGGCAATTTCGTAGGCAATGTTGCCGCGGACAACTCCGTTGTCATAGGCAGAGCGGGGACGATCATTGTCAGTCTCGAGATAGCTAGTGTCGAGGGCAATGCCGACACGGCCGTCCCGGAGAGTGATTTTATGTCCGGTCCGGAAGGTGGAGAAAGATCCGCCTTCGGCAAAGGAGGAGATGGTATTTTTCTCCACGTAGCGAGCATCGGTCGACCGCAGATCGATCGCTCCGGCGAGGGCGTCCGATCCATAAAGAGAACTGGCTGCCCCTCGAATGATCTGAACGGATTCGAGAGTGGAAACGTCGAGAAACTCCAACTGGTAAATTCCGGCCAGCCCAGGAGGGAGGCGGCGTCCGTTCAGGAGCACGACGGTATGGTTGCTTTCCATGCCGCGAATGAAGAGAGAGGACTGCCCGCCCAACTGTCCGGCTTGCACGAAAGTCGTTCCGGCGGTGTGGTGCAAGATCTCCCCGAGATCGAAGTGCTGACTTGTCCGAATCTCGGCTCCCGAAATGGTGTCAGTCGAAGGGAGGAGGGTCTCATGATCTCCTTCCTGTGATTGGGGCGTTTTGGTGGCGATGGAGGGAGTGTAAAACTGTTGCACGGCTTCCTCGCGAATGATCACCGTCCTCGTTCGATTGGCCGATTCTACGACCGTGACATCAAGGGTCGCGGTATTGTCGACGAAGGTGGAAACGATCCCCTCCTGAGACCGAACCTCATAGGAAAAGGCAGGGAAGAAGCTGATGACAAAAAAACAAATCAACAAATCACGTTTCATAGATATGACATAATCGCGAGGCAACGAGGATGCAATCGAAAAATTTCCAAATTCCGTTGTATGACACAAGACGTGCTTGCGAAACCACGTGCGATGTCGCAGTATTCCCTCAAGCATCAGGAGTGGCCCGATGAAAATCGAGTCCGGCAACCTGGTTTGGAGAAGCCAAGGTGCCTTGGATGCTGTGGACGGGTCACCGTCGCAGCAACCGATGTGCGGACGATCACGTCCGAACAGAATTTCTCCGGAGTGAGCCCGGGTGGACCGGGAACCTCCAGGTCCTGGTGCGGTAACTGAATCCCACAGAAACTGCATCAAGAAATGACATATCAAGACCTATTCGATGAATCTGTCGGCGGGGTGAAACCAACCGTTTCCGGAACTCTCGCAACTCGCGCACTCCCCGGTCGGAGGGCAGGCGACAATCCCGATCATCATCTTTGGAACAACCGGGGAACCTGGTGGTGCCATTTTACTTTGCATCGGACGGACTACACTGCCGAGCGCTTCCGGGTGTCCCTGCGGACCCGTGATCTGGTCGAGGCTCGCTCCCGTCGAGATGATTTGCTCGAGAACTTCTCTCGGTAAACCCTGAATTCTACTCCTGGTCATGACGAAATACTTTCAGACGGAAAATTCACGCAGCAGAGCTCTTCCTGCCAATTTTCAAAGTTGGCCCATCTGCATGCAGCGGCGATATTGCGAAAACAATGCTTTCCGCGCTCACTCCCCTTCCTCAGTAAGAGGAGCGAGACCGACGACGGTGCGCAGGGTTGAGTAGGCGGCGATAGCCTGATTCGCTTCGCGGCGCCGCTGGATGGCAATGGACGTGGATTTGTTTGTTAGGCTGAGAAACATCTCGACAGCGTCGACAAGATCCTCTGCGGCGGAAAGAAACTCGCGTCCCTCAAGAGGGACGTCGCTCCGTATCCGGGAAAAACTCACTTCGGCTGCCTCAATCTTTTGTTTTAGGATGGCCTGGTTAGTATCCGAATCGTCGAGGGTGAGAAAGGGTCTCACGATTGTATCGATCCTGCCGGACAAGTCCTTGAGACGCATTTCCGGGGTGACAGGTCGTTTTCCGAATTCGAGCATGACACGAGCGGAGAGGTGGTCGGGACAGGTGGCGAGGATGGATTCAAGCCGTTCCTGCACTTTTAGGTTCCGCGCGAGATCGGGGAGGGACATCCTTTCCGTGACGGCTTTGATCTCGGCAAAGACGGTGCTTGCCTCTGTGAACGATGGGTCGGTCGGCGACAAGATGCGGGCGATGGCCCCCTCAGGAGATGTGTAGGAGACCAATTCGGGAGAAAAGAGGAGATCCAGCTGATTTGATTTCAAAAGAAGCTCAACCAGCTCGTCCTCTACCGTTGCGGGGACGAGGAGATACTTTTGCCCGTTTTTCCGCGCAACGGTGAGAGTCTCGATCACGCTGCCCGTGAGGGATGGGGCGAGGGTTGTGGGATTTAGGGTGCCCGCGAGAAGAAATTCTTCATTGACCGTGAGATTCTTGAGTGCGCCCTCGATGAGAACGATAGTCGGGAGGAAAACTTCAGTACTGATGAGCCGTCGAGGTCCGGGTGCTGAGGTAAGGGGAACAAAGCTGACTTCGCCCAGAGTGTCGGGAGGCCAGGACCATGCTGCCGCGACCGAGAGGCCCCCAGGGATGGAGATACTGTCCACTGGAGTTGATTGTTGTGACGGGATCAATGGAAAAGGAGTGAGAGCCATTTGCTCATTGAGCCACTGCCGCTCGGCATTCCTCGCGGGGTTCCGAATCGTGAGCGAGACGGTGCCGATGACAGGTTTTGACTCGTCCATGATTTTCACCTCTCTCACCGCCGCGAGAGAGCGGATGACTGGAGTGAATTCCACAGGACGGGTGCGGTCCGGTGATGGGAGCGGATCTGCCGCCGTGAGGCGTTCTTTCGTTCGGTCCTCTTTTGCGGGATTTTTCTGGCGATTCTCGCGAACGAGCTCTGAGCCCTCTTTCAGGAGAAATTTTGCGAGCGCGGTCGAACCGTTCGGTTTCGGTGCGAGTTTTACAAATTTGTCCCACTGGAGGTCTCTCGGGTCCGTATCCGTCGCGAATACTTCAAGCCTCGCAGAGGGAGGTTCCGGATGAGTGAGGAGAGACATCTCCATCAGATAGTGAGCGAGAATGTATTGTTCGGGCTCAAGTGGCGGAGTAGAGAAGCGGGTCGCGATCGTCCAGAGGGTTTCCGAAATAGAACTGAGGCTATCGAAAAAGCTCGTCGGTTTTGGCATTTCGCCTTTTGCGAGTGCCCGTTGCGCGAGTCGGGAGTGGTAGTGAAGGGGATCAATCCGCAGGGCGAGAGCGATCGCTTTTT
Source organism: Verrucomicrobiales bacterium (assembly GCA_018058245.1). Taxonomy (GTDB): domain Bacteria; phylum Verrucomicrobiota; class Verrucomicrobiia; order Verrucomicrobiales; family DEV007; genus Arctic95D-9. The sequence goes on along the minus strand of JAGPCC010000041.1, from coordinate 18,081 downwards.
CTTTGAGGTCGTCGTCGACTTTTTGGTTGTTCGGAAAATTCGATGCGATCGCGGCGAGTGCTTCCAGAAGACTGGTTTTCTGGTCATCTGGCAGGTAGATGCCGTCCCCGGAAAATACTCGTGTGACGAAATCGGGCGAATCGTAGCCGGAGACGCTGCCTGCGTTGAGGAGAAACCCGAGGAGGAGTACGACGAGTCCGCTCGCAAAACGATGGCTTGTAGGACGGCGGAATTTCATTCTCTCGATTCGGTGGGGGATGCTATCATTCGGGCTCGGGCATGTCCATCTTGCTCTCTAATCCGGCCTCATTTTATGCGAAAAGTGGAAATCAGTGAAACAGTTCTTTTTTACGACACCGATTGCGGTGGTGTCGTTTCAAATATCGCCTATCTCCGATATGTGGAAAAAGCGAGGGCGGCGCTGTTTGCCTCCCTCGGTTTGGATCTCCTCTCGATGGAGGAGAGTCAACTCTTCCCGGTCGTGATTCGTAGCGAGATCGACTACCGCTTCCCGGCACGGCTCGGACACGAAATCCGTGTAAGCGCTACGCTGAGCGCGGTCGATCGAGTGCGAGCCACCTGTGAGTATTCGCTCACTACGACCGGGGCGGATGGGAGCGCTCGTCTCGCCGCCGGGGCAAGACAGATCGTGGCCCTCGTCCAGATGCCCGAGGGACGCCCTCGCAGGATTCCGGCGGAATGGTCTCAACTCGTTGACTGAGGGCAATTTTTATTCTTGCCGTTCCTGATGATTCCATTCACATTGTAAATACATTCGGCACTCGCCTGCAATCATGAGCACAGAACCGTCCAACGAATTCCCCGACATAGTGTTTTCCGTTTTGAAACGCGGCGAACGCGAGCCCATCGGACCACTGAGTGAGAGTGATCTTCTACGTCTCCTCAACGACGAGAGGGTCTCGGTCGACGATCTGGTCTACTACGACGGAATTGGGGAGTGGAAGCCAATCCACGAGGTCTTCGAGGTGCAGGAGCAGATCTCCCACTTTATCGACGACGGGCAGGATACGATGAAAGTCGGCATCGCTTTTCGCGAGATTTCCAATGTCGTCGGTCACGGGGAAAGCATTTATTATATAGGAGTTCAGGCGAAGGTCGGATTGCTCAGCAAAACGAAACAGTGTGTCATCGTGACCGACAAACACCTTTTCCTGATGACGGAGAAACGGGGTGGATATGAACTAGAGGCGCATCCCTGGAAGTCCGTCACGAATACATTGATGCGGGACGAAGGGCGAGGGCTCGGCACGTTTTCCATCCTTCTCGGAGGGGAAAAACGCACCGATGTCTGTCACCTTCCATTGAAGCAGGTGCAGCGACTCTTTCAGCTCTCGCAGGAGATGAAAGAGGGCGTCGAGCATTGAACGGGGTGTCAGGCGATCATCTGCGACCGAGATATTTTGCCATCGAGCGCAGGAGCGCCTCGGCGAGATCGGGGTGTTTCTCCATCACTCCGTGGAGCGACTGGTGACTGACCGAGAGACAGCGACCGTCGCTCGCCATCCTCACCGTCGCGGTTGCCGGGGTAAAGGAGACCGCGCTGATCTGGCCGAAGACCTCTCCCGGCGTGCTCAGATGATTGACCATCTCCCCCTCAATGAGCGCGTCGAGAGTTCCCTCGATCAGCATCCAAACGGGCTGGCCTGCCTCGCGCTCTCGTATGAGGATGCTACCAGAGGCGAACGCTTGGATTTCTCCCATACGGATCAGTTCCCCGAGAGAATTCTCTGAAACCAGGGCAAAATCCGGATTGCTCTTCAAGAGCGAGATGAGATCAACTTCGTTCATGGACACTCCTTTCTATCATTCAACAAAAAATTCCTTCAAGTGGTCGTTTCAGTCTTAATGCGCCATTTCCGGTCTGGATGGAAAACCCGATAGCGGATTCGGGGGAACGGCCCTATCCTCGTGGCGGAAAATTCCTTTCTTCTTTCTATATGCGAAACGACCCTGCCAAAGAATCAGAAACCGAGTCCATCGAGGTGCGCTGCTATTTCGTGCGGGACCGAAATGCTCTCCTCGTGCGCGGGGATTTCTCGCCCATTTACACCGATTATTACCTGCACTTGATGCAGCACCACATTCGGCATCAACCGGCCCAGGATCAGTTGATCAAGGACGGGCTCGCCGCGCTCACTCTGCACCTCGCGTCGCGGCCGTGGAACGAGGCGATTGCTTGGACCCTGAGCTGGCAGGATCCGCTTCAGAACCTATTCGTGACAGGCAACAACCGGGGTGGGAACATCGTCGGGCGGATCTTCACAGAGGATGTAAAAGAGAGAGAGAAAAATCTCTTTATCTCTCAGGTCACCGTCGTCGGGCAAGAACCTCGCCAGAGCATGATCGAGGCGGAAACGCTGGATCTCTTTGCGATCGCCGAAGATTTTTACCGAAAGAGCGAACAGCGTCCCGGCCGTTATTTCCGTTTTAGCGAAGAAGATTTTGTTCTGGTAACGGCCCAGCCGGATTGTGATTTGGAGTGGTTTGAGGCCCTCGATGATGAAAAAATCCGTCACATGGATGACAGTGAAACTCTTTCTCTGCTCGAAACTCGACAGTATCGTTTTGACTGCGGGTGCAGTCCCGAACGCATCTTCCCCATCATCGCCGGTATGACGGACGAATCCCTGCGAGCCTTCTTCGGGGAGAGTGAAACCGTCGCGGCAGGCTGTCCGAGGTGCGGGGCACGATACGTGATCACCCAAGAGGCCCTCGAGGCATTCAAGGCCGAACAGGGAGAATGAAAGCTCCTCGCAAAGATGAAACCCGGCGGCGGGAGCAGGAACTCGCGTGGATCGGGGACACCATTCTCGACCTCTATGCTCGAAATTGGATCTTGAAAGAGCGAGGTTCCGTCTGTGGAGAGACCCTCCGCCGCATGACCTGCAACCAGTTCCTCGCCTGCAAAGGGAATCCAACTACCGTCGAGGCGAAAATTGGAAAATTGTACCAGGAGGAAGGGCTAGAGACCGCATTTTCCTGGATTGAGGCCGAAATCCTTCCCATTTTTGAGAAACAAGAGCGAAAACGACGCTAATTTTTAAAAAACGCCGGTTTACTAATTTTTTCTTCACCCGTATCGTCTTGCTTCTGCCTGCCAGGCTTTTTGTTGGAATCATCTATGAAATATATCGCGACTCGCGCCGCCCGCTTCCAAGCGGCATCGGCGCAAAAACTGGCTTTGGGATTGATGGGGCTTTTTACAGCTACGATTCTTTCCTCCTGCGTTACGACAGGTTCCTCACCGAGGCCCAATGGGTCGGTCGCCGGTCAACTGACCAATTCGCAATTAAATCACCCGCAGGTGAAGGCGCGCAATGCGATCATCGCGACGGAAGCCCCGGGGAATTATTACATCGGTCGTCGCTGGTGGACCGACGGCACGCGTTTCTGGGGATATCTGCGACAGCCCGGCCAGCCATGGTCCGAGTCAAAGTTGATCATCATGAATGAATCGATCACAAAACAGCCCGACCGCGTTCCCGAAGAGGGTGCTGACTTGGTTCACGGATTTGACCACAATTACGAATATCGTATTTGGGGCAGCTACACCGGGAAAATGATCTACGATCCCAATTCGAACTTCAAGATCCCCGAGTTCCGCATTTCGAAATACGAACTCATCTCTCAAAACCCTGGTTTCCTCTTTTACCCCGGAGAGGTCTACAACCCCAGAAATCTTCCGGCAGTTCATCCTCCGTTTCCGTAACGGTCCCGGCAACCCGCTACCGTGCCCGTCGCATTCGCAAGTGGCGTCGCAAAAGGATCGTCCACCTTGCCGCCAGAGCAAAAGGAGGCGATCGGGAGATCTTTCGAAACCAATGAAAGCGGTTCGCCTTGTCTTCATTGAGAGCAAGCAATCAATGCTATGGCCTCCCCTTCCTACCTCGGCCTCTGTTGCCTCTTCGTTTTTTCTCTGATCTCGCTTCAGGCAGGAGAAACGGAGAGTTCGGTTCAGCTGGTATCTCCCCATGTGGGGAAACCAGTCATCACCAAAGCGGTGGCGGCAAATCGGCTCGCTTCGGTACCGGACTATGTCTCTGCCTTCGAGGAGGAGATCGCCTGGCTCGACTTTGGGCTCGATTCGCGCTCGCGCTTTGAGTTTCGAGATCAGGACTATCGCACTTCCGATCTTCTCAGCGAGAGCGTTTTTTTCCAGCGTTCGCTTGTCTACCTCGGGATTCATGATGTCCTCGATCCTCTGAGAGCGGCGTTCGAGTTCGAGGACTCGCGGCGGGGACTCAGTGAACGGGCTGAATCGGCGAACGACGCAAATCATACGGAGTTGCTCCAGGCCTACGGAGAGTTGCATTTTGCCGATGCTTTTGACGGAGATCCGGTAAGCGTTCGTTTCGGGCGTATGGCCTTCGACGCGAGTGACCGGCGGCTCATCGCCCGGAACCGGTATCGCAACACGATCAATGCCTTTGACGGTTTGCGCCTCAGGATCGGCGAGGAGTCGAGTCTCCTCGAGTGGGATGCCTTTGCCCTGCGTCCTGTTGAGCGGTCGGTGGATGCCCTGGACGAGTCTAGTGAAGAGGGTCTGCTCTACGGAGTAACAGGGTACCTTCGGGCGTTTTCTCCGCAGGTGGTGATCGAGCCCTACTGGCTGCTCTCGGATCAGGTGACCGAAGGAGGAAAACACCTTCATACGGGTGGAGTTCACACCTATGGCCAGTTCGGAAAATCCGCCTGGGACTATGATTTTGATTTCGCCGGGCAATGGGGAGAATCCGCCGGGCTTTCGCATCAGGCTTGGGCTGCCCATGCCGAAATCGGGCATTCCTGGGATCATCCCTGGAAACCTCGCCTCGGGGCCTGGTTGAATTTTGCCTCGGGAGATCGCAATCCGATCGATGGGGAATCGGGCCGCTTTGATCCGCTCTACGGAGCCACCTTCGCTTTTTACGGTTACTCGGGGTATTTCTCCTGGCAGAACATGATCAACCCAGCTCTGCGCCTCAGTTTTCAGCCGATGGAAAAACTGCGCTGCGAGATCATCCACCGTGGCATCTGGCTCGCGGGCGAGCATGATGCCTGGGTTCGTGGTTCGCGTCAGAATGCGATCGGCGGGAGCGGGAACTATGTGGGGCAGGAATTGGACTTGCGTGCCTCCTGGCAAGCGACAAAACACCTCGAAATCGAAGCGGTTTTTGCGAGTTTTTTCCCGGGTGAGTTTGTCGAGGCGACGGGTCCGTCGCCAGGGAGTCAATTCGGATACCTTGCGGCGACACTGCGGTTTTAAAAGCACCGACAGTGCTTTGGTCTAATGATTCAGGACAAATTCGGCAGAGTTCAGAAGCGACCAGACGAGATCTTCCAGCAGCACACGCCGTTTTGTCGCATCGGCTTCTCCTCGCAGGTGGGTGAGGGTGACTTTTTTCTCATTGTCGTCAGGTTCCCGCGAAAAGAGTCGTAGATAGATATTTTGGACCGCTTTTTCCTGGGGAGTAGCGGTCAATTCATCCAACCATAAACTTTTGCCTGAGAGCTTTTTCTGGAGATTGTCGGAATTCATGAGGTGAAGCGCCTGCGCGACACTGCCTCCGATTTCCCTCTCGCAGGGTGGTGCGGCACTCGAATCGGGGCGCCCGAAGGCGTCGAGGAACGTGCTTGGAAGCAGGTGATTCCATTGTTGCATGGCCCGCCCGTCCATTGGGAGTCCGGAGAGTTTTTCCGGTTGCCCGGTCAGGAGGGAGATGGCATCAAGGAGGACTTCTCCCTGGAGGCGGCGGCGATAACTCCGCGAGAAGTTCCGATTGTCCCCGGCGTTGTACTCATTCGGTTCGGAGCTCTGCTGGTAGAGGTGACTGTTGAGAATGACACGCAAGGTATGTTTTTGATCGAATCCGTTTTCGGCAAAATCCCGCGCGAGCCATTCCAGAAGCGGGGCGTTCACCGGGGGGTTCGACTCGCGAAAGTCATCAACGGGATCAACGAGTCCTTTGCCAAACATTTCCGACCAGATTCGATTTACGAGGGCACGCGCAAAAAACGGATTTTCTTTTGCGGTGAGCCATTTGGCAAAGGCGATCCGAGGATCGATCGCCGGGTCGAGGGCCGCATAGTTAGGCGTGTCGGGCGGGGTCGGTGTCATCACCGCTTCGCTAACAGGATGGCTGACTTTTCCTCCCGGTTCGAACCACCAGAACTCGGGCTCTCCGGAGATCGGGGCGGAGATTCCCTGGCCTTTCTGTTTCATAGACCCAAAAAACGCAGCCATGGAATAATAATCGTCCTGACTCCATTTTTCCGAGGGGTGGTGATGACATTTGGCGCATCCGAGGCGTACCCCGAGAAACAATTGCCCGACAAACTCCGCCATATCAGCGGGTTCCCGCTTGTCTCGCAAAACGGCGACCGGCCCATATTCGTGCGTGCTACCCGAGGCGGTCAATAGCTCGGTCACGAGCGCGTCCCAGGGAGTATTGTCGCGGAATTTTTCCCGAATCCATTGGTCGAGCAGATAGACCGGTTTCACCCCGACTCGTTGGGTGTTGGGTCGCAGGAGGTCACCCCATTTGGTGGAAAAGAAGTCGGCGTAATCGAATCGATTTTCCGGACCCAGTAAGGTCTCAACGAGGGCCGTGCGCTTCTCGGGAGAGGGGTTTTTCAGGAATGCCTGTGCTTCCTCTGAGGTCGGGAGTCTCCCCAGCACATCAAGGGTCGCACGACGCAGAAATTCGTCGTCCCGGCAGGGCGGTGACGGGAAAAGGCCCAGTTCCTGAAAGCGAGCGTAGGCAAGGTCATCGATGGGGTTGCTCTTCGGGAGTGCGGTGTAGGTCTGCGGTGGCAGGAGACGATCAGGAGGGATGATGAGTCGAACCGCCGCAACCTGATCGACGTAGCGGACGATGATGCTGTTTTCGCCGGGAATCGTGCCTGCGGTGATGTTCCCGTCATGATCGACCTTGGCAAAAGCGGGATCGTTGGAAGTGAATTCGCCGAGGTGCGTCACATCGCGGCTGGTTCCGTCCGTGTAGGATACCGTCACCTTGATCGCTCTCGTCTCGCCCTTTTTGAAAGACAGGTCGGGTGGATCTATCGTCAGGCCAGAGGGTTTAGGCTCGTTGGGGCGGGTGCGGGGGGCACCTTCGGCAATCCATTGCCGGAGGACACGATAGGACTCGGAGTCTTTCTCAAACCGCTTCTCCCCTTCGTGAGGAATCTGGTTGGTGGCCTTCAGGAGAAGGAGAGAGTGGTCTGGAGCGGAGGGGAAGATGCGACGGCCTCGCGCATCATAAACGATCTCGCGATAGTCGGAATTGGGGTCAAAGGAAAAAATGGAAAGTTGAAAACCATTTTGACCATCCGCTTTGGCGTGGCAACTCCCTGCCATACATCCCGCCCGCGTCATGATCGGGAGGACGTCATTTTCAAACGAGATCGTGGCAGGTTCTGCCCCGGAAAGTGTTGCCAATCCTGACAAGGCGGTTACAAAGAGGGCCGTTTTATTCATGGGCGATGGTCACCGTGGCGGATGGTGGTTCGAGGGTTTGTTTCAGTTTCCCATTCTCATCCCAAGCGTAAAGTTTTCCGCTTTCTCCCCCGGCAAAGGTCCAGCGTCGTTCGCGGTCAAAGGCGAGAGCAAAGAGCGGGCTGCCCGTCGTATCGTAGGCACGTTCCTTCGCGCCGGTGGAAGTCTGTTCCCCTTCGTGCTCTTTCAATTCCGTAAAGGAAGAGGGTTTTCCGGATTCTGCAATCGAGACGATCAAGTCGGTGTTGATCGCTTCCGCTTTCGTTTTGTCTTTCTCGTCGGTCTTCTTTTTCCCGTTGGCAGGATCGATGGTCCAGGCGAGTCCGTAGAGCGGTCCAGACCGCAGACTCGCGAATGCCCCGACTTTTTTCCCGCTTTCGATGTTCCAGACTTTGATCTGTTCATCATCTCCTGCGGTGGCGATTCGTTGTCCGTCGGGGGAAAAAGCAGCACTCATGACATATCCGGTGTGACCCTCGAGCCGTTTTATGATCTTGTGGGTTGCCGTCTCGCGGATGGAGATCAGCTTGTCCGCTGAGGTCGTAGCATATTGTTTCCCGTCTCCACTGAGCACGATCGAGAAGATGGAATCGCGATGTGCAGTATCAAAGGTCGTGGTCTTCCCGGAATCTACGACGATGAGATGGAGTCTTCCGAGCTGGGACGGGATCGAGTCGGCGACGAGGATTTGTTTTCCGTCGGGGAGAAACAGCAGCGCCGTCTCTCGTCCGATAAAGGGTGCCTCGATTTCGCGGATGGGTTTCTCCGGGGAGGCCGGATTCCAAAATTTCACCGAACGGAAACCGCCGGATGCGAGAGTTTTGCCATCCGGGGAGAAGGCGAGGGATTGCACTACATCCCGGTGGCCAAGGGAACGGGCGCTGTGTTCGAGAACAGGTTCGGTTTGATCTTTGCCGCCAGGAGTGACGCGATACCAGTCGATCGCGCTTCCGCTTCCCACTGCGAGTAGGCTCCGGTCGGGAGAAAGCGCGAGCGCGAGGATGGGATGATAAAGTGCTGGCAGGTCGCCACGGACCACTTCCGTTTTCGGAGGAAGGTTGAGAGTCGCCCAGCGCGCCGCATCCCACGGAGCGCCTTCGTTGATCCAGTTTTCCAAGGCCGCGATTTCCTTTGGTTCGAGCTGCCCTTTCGGGGGCATGTGGGAATCCGCATCGGGAAAGAGCAGCTCAATGAGATAGCTGTCTTTTGCCTTTCCGGGGATGATCGCGGCATCGGTGTCCCCTCCCTTGAGCAAGGACTCGCGGGAGTCGATGAGGAGACCTCCCTTGCGTTTCGCCTCGGTATGACAATTCACACATTCCTTTTGGAAGATCACGAGGGGATCGAGCTCTTTCTCCGCCGCTGACCCGAGGGAGAGCGAAGCAAAGGCAAGAAGGCTGAAGACGGCGTGGAGGGAGCGCAGCATTCCGTCTAACAAATCCCGTGATCGCCGAACCGTCAACTGGCGCAAGCGAGTCGCGGATCTCTCCTGACGCTATGGGTGCAGGACAAAAAAGTTAAGCCGCGCGTTTTTCGATGTCGGGTGCCCATCTTCTAGCCTTGGCCTTCTGCCGGGCGACAAGGACTCTTCGCTCCTTCCAAGCGGAATCGAAGTGGGGTCCGATCACGAGGCAGCGCAGTCCGAGGATGTTTTCCGCTCCTTTCTCGCTCCAGAACATGCCGGACTGCTTGAGGCGACGACCGACCACCGTCTTGCAACCGGCCTCGATCACGCCCGACCCGATGAACCATCCCTTGGCCCGGTATTCTCCGTAGTGGGTTCGCGCGGCGTGGCTCTCAAGGTAGTTGATTTGTGCCTGCACAGCATCGCGCCTGGCTTCGCTCCATTCGGGATGGGCGGCAAGCAGGCCGTGGGTTTCGGCGAGAAGGCCTGCGGGACTTGACTGCTTCATGTCATGGCACCACCGGGTGCGGCACAAGGCGGTCTCCGCAGGATCGTCGTTGTGGATCGCGGCGGCGAGTTGGCCGACGTGTTCGCTGGCATGGTAGAAGTCGAGGATCTCGACCGCTCCGGGGAAGGTGAGGCGGCAGTTCTCCCAAACCCACGCCGCACCGTCGCCGATGAAGACAACCTGCCCAGCCCGATCCAGACCACGCCGACGGGCTTCCTGATGGAGCAACACGGCGATCTCACGGCAGCCCTTGTAGGTAGCGACGTAGCTGGTGGAGTCCGGGTCTCTCATGGGATCGCCCTCGGCGTCGCGGGTAGTCTGGGTGAAGACACAGCCGAGCTTGGCCTCGCGGGTGCGGGCGGTCCCGTCCTCCGCTTTGCCTTTGACTCCCCGCAGTGCCTCCCGGCGCATCGGAGTGCCGGTGCCATCGCAACTGACGTAGAGCATGGGAACCGGGGCGGCGTATGGGGAGGGCAAGAGTTCGGCGAGGGCTTCACCAAGACCGGGTGCGACCGCTCCGACGAGACGACCGAGGTCGCGTGGGTCGAGGTTCAATCCAGCGTAGGCGGCCAGATCACGGGAGGCTTCCAGATAGGAAGCGGAGCGGCTCGCGGCCCGGCACATGAGGCGGGCCACAGCGGGAGTGTAGGTGCCGTCCAAGCCGAGAAGATCATCCAGCGGGCAGCGCCCGGTCTTGCTTTTGATATGGTGATGGTAGTTGCGCCGCAGCTCGATGGTCCCGAAAAGGGTTTCCACGCTGCGGGGGCGATCATGGTAGATCGTCTCGAAGGGTCGTGGCTGCTCGTCGTCGGGCAGCACGGTCCGGTCATTGTAAAGGGCGGCGACAAGTCGGTTGCCGTCACGCAGGAGCGCGCTACGGAGTCCTTGCTCGAACCACTCGGGGCTTTCGCCAGGGCCTCCGGCACTCAAGAGGGTTCTCGCTTGCGCGAGGAACGCTTCGGTTTCGGCGTATCGCTCGTGGAGCGCTTCCGCGTGGAGTTTTTTTTACTCTCGCCGGAGTCGGCGTCAGGGGATGGAGTCGCGCGCAGGGCGAGGGTGTGGTTGATGTTGAGGCTCGCCAGCTCTTCAGTGAGTTCTTCGAAGCGTTTGGCGTTGTCAATGTCCTCGCGCAGCAGGACGGCTTCGTCGGCGGGGACGCGCCGACTGACGTTGCGTCCGTCTTTCCAGACTTGGTGCTTGTAGTAGGGACCGAGACGCAGGACGCCGATCCCTTCGGGATTCGGGCGCTCGCGCCACTCTTCGGCGAGGGTTCCGGGCTGCATGGTGGAGATGGCCGCAATCTGGTCCACAAGGGACTGACGCGCCGCTTCGACGATTTTGGATGGGGTGGTCATTCCTTGAATATGTCTAGATTCTAGACATATTCAAGGCCAAAAAACACGGGGCATACGGGTTGGTTCCAACTTTTTTGTCCTGCACCCTGACGCTATCGCGGTGAGTGGAGAGGCTTTACACTCGGGCTTCCACACCTCAGACTTCTCCATTTAGTTCCGAATTGATGAAATCTTCTTACTCTTGCCTCCTCGTTGCGCTCTCGATGATCGCGTTCGCCTCTGTAGCCACAGCGGAGGACGTCCGGCAGCAGCCTCTGAAAGACCTGAACGGTTACTTTCCCTTCGATCCACCGAAAGACCTCGCTTCGTGGGAAAATCGAAAAGAGGAAATCCGCCGTAGAATCCTGGTTTCGGAGGGATTGTGGCCTATGCCAACAAAGACCCCTTTGAATGCGGTGATCCATGGGAAAATCGAGAAGGAAGGATACACCATCGAAAAGGTCTACTTTGAGAGTGCTCCTGGCCTCTTTGTAACGGGGAACCTCTACCGTCCGAGTCATCCAAAAGGGAAAGTCCCCGCGATCATGTTTGCCCATGGACACTGGGCGGATGCCCGTCTTTCCATGGAAGAAGAGGCGAAGGTCCGATCAGTCATCGCAGCGGGTGGCGAGCGATTCGAAAACGGAGGACGCAGTACCTTTCAATCGCTCTGTGTACAGCTCGCCCGCATGGGTTGCGTCGTCTGGCAGTGGGACATGCTGAGTGACTCGGACTCGCTGCAACTCTCCCGCGAAGTGGTGCACGGTTTTGCAAAACAGCGTCCTGAAATGAATACGACCGAAAACTGGGGACTCTATAGCCCACAAGCCGAGTCTCACATGCAGTCCATCATGGGGCTACAAACGCTGAATGCAGTGCGCGGATTGGATTTCTTACTTTCGCTCCCCGAGGTCGATCCAGAGCGCACCGCAATTACCGGCGCGAGCGGTGGGGGAACCCAGACGATGCTGCTCGCGGCGATTGATGAGCGGATCAAACTTTCTTTCCCTTGTGTCATGGTCAGCACCGCGATGCAGGGAGGGTGTACCTGTGAAAATGCCAGCCTTCTTCGTGTCGGCACGGGGAACGTTGAGTTCGCCGCCCTGTTTGCTCCCAAACCGCAGGGAATGAATACGGCGAATGATTGGACGCGGGAAATGTCCACCAAAGGATTCCCTGACCTCCAGGCTCTCTATACTCTGTATGGGAAAAAGGACAACGTCCTCCTCGTGCGCGGCGAGCACTTTCCTCACAACTACAATTCCGTGACCCGCAGTGCGTTTTACACCTTCCTCAATCGGCATTTTCAACTCGGATTCCCCTCCCCTGTGATCGAAAAGGACTTCGAACCTCTTCCAAAAGAGGAACTCACAGTCTGGAATGCGGAACATCCTGCGCCGAAAGCGGTCGGTCCGGACTTTGAGCGATCCCTCCTCGCCTGGTTGACAAAGGACGCGACGGAGACCCTGAAGACAGCCTCGAACAGTGCGGAAGGGATAAACGAGATCCTGCGACCCGCGCATGAAGTGATCATCGGGCGGACCTACAAAGACGCTGGTAAGGCCGATTGGGAGTTGGGAACAAAAGAGGATCGTGGATCGTTTCTCGAAATGAGTGGAACGGTTTTGAACCGTAGCTACGACGAGGAAATCAAGGTCCTCTGGCATTATCCAAAAACGTGGAATGGCAAAGTCGTGATCTGGCTGGGCGACGGAGGGAATCTTGCGATGGAAAACAAAGAGGTGGCAAAACTCGTCGAGTCCGGTGTAGCGGTGATGGGGGCCGATCTGTTCCTCCAGGCGGGCGGCACACCGAAACAAACCCGTGTCGTGAAAGAACCGCGGGAGTTCGCTGGTTACACCTATGGTTACAATCATGCTCTCTTTGCGCAGCGGGTACACGATGTCATGACGCTTGTTACTTTTCTGCGGAACACTAAAGTAGGTTCCCATCCCACTCCTGAATTTGTTGGTTTGGCAGGATGGGGAGAGACAGGTCCCGTTGCTGTCGCAGCCCGTGCCCTGACTGGAGCGGCCGTTGATCGACTCGCCGTCGATACCGGAGGATTTCGTTTTGGGGAGATTCTCGATTATCGCGCTCCGGGATTCCTTCCCGGCGGGTCAAAATACCTCGATCTCCCGGGGATGATTCTTCTGAATGGAGACCTCCCACTCTGGGTAAAGGGAGAGGGCGCAAGTCCGGAGGGAACGGCAGTGGAATGGCTGCTCCAGTGAGGAAATTTAGCGTACTCTCTTTTGCTTATGAAATCACTACTTGTATTCGCCCTGATCTTCGCGTCCGCACTGGTGCAAAGTGACGACGCACTTCAGACGACACTCACGGCGGCGGATGATGCCCGCGTAGCAGCGATGTTATCCCCGGATCGCGCTGTTCTGGAGACGATTCTTTCCGATGAACTTCGTTATGCGCATTCCAATGGAGCGATCGATACGAAGGCCAGCCTCTTGGATACCCTCGTTTCCGGAAAAACGAAATACCTGGGATACAAACATCTCGAACGGAAGTTCAGCTTCCCGGCGGCAGGCATTGCCCTGATGAATGGTCGGGCGGAGTTCCAAGTGGAGATGGAAAAGGGGGAAATCCGAGCCATTCTCGGATACCTGGCGGTATGGCGTCTGGAGGACGGCGAGTGGAAATTCCTAGCCTGGCAATCCTGCCGTCTCCCGGACGAACCTGCCAAACCTTGATCCGGACGCTCATCCTGGAGCGGATGACTCGTTTGTGAACCTAGGAGCGACAGATTTCTAGGCTTCACCGCCCCGAAAAGGGAGCGATCAGATGGAGGAGTTCTGCTTCGGCATCTTCCTCGTTCGCTAGGGTCCTTCTCACTTCCGCGAGAAGGATCGCGCGATATCGCTTTTTCATTCGATGAAAGGCTACATTCAGAGTGCCTTCATCGATCCCAAGCTCGGTCGCCACCTCGGCGTGTGATCGATCATCCCCGACAAACGAGAGACGATTTTTCATCGCATTAAAGAACTTCCCTCCCCCAGCATCGAGATAGCGTTTCTCGAGACGGGAGAGAACGTTTTCAAGAAGTCTCAGGGCCCATAGTTTGTCGAAGAGGAGATCGGGAGAAACATGATCTATGCCTAACGAACCCAGGTAGTTTTCAGCACCAGAAAAGTCTAGAGAGAAAGGGCGTTGTCCACTTCCTCGCTTCTCTGTATTCGCTTTGCGGCGTTCCCCCGAAAGATAGTTTCGCAAGGCTCCCAGTAGATAGTTTCGGAATCGCCCGATGTCCGCCGAAGCATTCTGGAGAAATCCGCCCGAAAGAAGCATGGCAAAGAATCCCTGAGTAAGGTCTTCCGAATCGTGCGGTGAGTATCCCTGCCGTCGGAGGAACCCGTAAACAGGACGCCAGTAATCGTCGCAAAGCAACGCAAGCGCCGTGGAAGCGGTCACGCCGTCGCCAGATTTCCCCGCTTCGACAATTCGCGTCCAGTTCGTCTCCGGGAACTTGCCATGATGGCTGGATGGGGTGGACTCCATTGCAAGAAAACGGGTTTTCATTGGGAAACCCCATTGGGAAACCCCATTGGGAAACCCCATTGGAAAACGAAATTTGTTTATCTTTAGTCGCAGGAGAGGGCAATGCAATGCCGGAAGTTTCCAGAAGTGGTTCGACCTATGGCTCCACGAGGGTTTTCCTCAGGCGGATGATTTCCCCTTTGTTTCGGGCAATCCGCGATCTCCATTTTTTTTCGTCAGACGTCACCCCACTTGTCTGCTGAATTGGTATTCTGCTGTCGAGGGAGTTCTCAAGACAGGAGAGAAGTTGCTCCGCCTCAGAGAATGATCCTTTCCGGAGGAAACATTCGGATTTCAACAGACGGACGCTGAAACGAATCGGAGCATCCTCTGATCGATCAGAGTCATCCAGCGAGGTTTCGATCTCGTTCAAAGTAGAAAGTGCCGACTCGATTTGACCGTTGCCATTTTGAAATTCCGCTAATCGAAGCCACAGCGTTTCCACGAGTGAATGGTTGGAGGGGAGTGTGCTCTTTACGATGCGGAAGACTTCCTCGTGAAAATGTAGAATGGTATCTGCATTTTTTGTTTCCAGAGCCACTTTTAGCAAACGATCGTAGGATCTGAGGAAGCGGCCGGTGTGGTGCGCGCCGAACCCTGCACAGGCCGACATCATTTGAAAATCCAAGTCCCTCGCACGAACGGTTTCCCCCGACAAATCAAGTTTTGAGATCAATTCCGAGAGGGGCTCCAGATAGAGACGTTCGGCTAGATTTGTGGGATCAAACGATGGGATGCGAGACAGGATCGCAGTTTCTACTTCATCATACTTCCCCTGCCGGAGGAGCAGTTCCAGGTACCTAGCGTGGCGGGGTCGGTCTTCGTCGCCGGACTTACGTGTCTGGAGGGAAATCATTTCCAGACCTCTGTGGTAGGCACTCGATGCCCCTTCGGTAGCGCCAGAGCGGGCTCGAAACTCGCCGAGGACAAACCAGGTTTCTGCTTCTTCGATTCCGGGAGGGAGATCAGGGGTCGAAGCGGGGTCTGCGATTGCGATCGCGAGCCATGGCTCCAGACGATTGGCTTCTCCTCTTCCCGGATCCTTGGGGGATGGGAGGTTCTGGCGGTCGTTCCCCGAATCAGGGCTGGAGCCTGCCGTTGGGTATTCTTCGGTGTGAAGTCGGGAGACTAACCACGCCGCCGACGGTGCCCCGGTGGACTGATAGAGGAGGGAAAGTCGGGCATAGGCTTCTCCGGTGATGTGATGCCGGGGGCCGTAGATCTTCTCACAGACGCGGGTGAGAATCTCAGTCCATTGCACCGACTCCTTCGCTCTGCCATTCGCCTGAAGAAACGAGCCGTAGTATCGCAAGGTCCACATGAAGTTCTTATCTCCATCGACGAGGGACAGACCGAGCCTCTCCTGCATGCGTTTTTCGTAGTGGGATAGTGCCTGCGCCACGTTCCCCTGCGCGCTCTCGATAAGAGCGTGGAGATCTTCGAAACTTCCGGTCTTTTCGACGGGATAACGGGTTCGATTCCCACGTACTTCCGCCACGAGGATCGCGGCCCCTTCGATATCTCCGACGCTCATCAGTGCCATCGTGTATTCGTGGCGTGCGGTGATTTCTTCGGGACTGCCATTTCCTCGCAGGGCGATGGCCTCGCGCCAGTTTTGTTCGCTCGCCGCGAGAGCTTCGTTGGGCTTCCGATCCAAACGCAGAGCGCCCGAGTGGAGCTGAGACAATCGGCCCCGCAGATCGGCAGTCGTTTCCGAGACCGGTCGAGTGACCTTTTCTGCTTGGGAGAGCACATCGTTTGCCTTGTCATAGAAACCCAGATCAAAGTAGGTCTGCCCGATCGCTTCGAGGATCCGTCCCTGAATCACAGGTTGATTGGCGAACTCGCCGGGAGCACGCTCTGCGGCATAGTCGAGAACGTCGACGGCCAGCATTCCGGACCGATCCGGGGATGCATTCGGGAGGCGAAAAGCGTCAAAAAGGAAGGTCGGGACAGCATCGGCTTCGAGCAATCGGTCTTCTGCAAGGCGAGCGGCACTCTCGGCCCGGATCGCCCAACGCGTGCTCAGCGCTACGGCCGCGATCAGACTGACTGTTGCCAGAAGAATCGCGAGAGCGAGACTGCGTTGACGCTTAAAAAACTTTCTGCATCGGTACGATACGGAAGGAGGCCTCGCTTCGATCACTTCGTCGTGTAAAAAACGCTGGAGATCGTCCGCAAAATTTCCCACGGACTGGTAACGGCGGGAAGGGTCTTTTTCCAATGCCTTGAGGACGATCCAGTCGAGGTCGCCCAGTACTTGCCGCTGCCATCGCTCAAACGGTTCGGAAAAATCTTCCGCTCGGTCTTTCTGTAGGTCCCTGGGGATCCGATCGATCCGAGTCGAGGGTTTTACCGCCTCTTCCTCACGGATTCGTCGATAGATTTCATCAGGCGGAGCCCCATCGAGACTCTCTGGTGTGATGAGACGTTCACCGGTAAGAAGCTCAAAGAGAATCGCTCCGAGGGAATAAATGTCGCTCCGTGTATCGACCGTCCCGCCGCATGCCTGTTCAGGACTCATGTAGGAAGGTGTTCCGATTTGTCTCCCTGCTACGGTGAGTTCGGTCACATCTGTCAGAGGATCGATGAGAACTTTTGCAATCCCGAAATCGATCACCCGTACCCGGGGTCTCGGGCGTTCCTCAACCAACACGTTCACTGGCTTGAGATCACGATGGATCACAGCTCGTTGATGAGCATACTCGACCGCCTCTCCGATTTGCAGAAAGAGTTCGATCCTCTCCCGCACCCCGAGCTTTCGGTCCTGACAATAATCCGTGAGTGGACCGCCCACGACTCGCTCCATCACAAAATAGGGGCGTCCCTCCATCGTCCGTCCTGCATCAAGGAGACGGGCGATCCCCGGATGGTCGAGACGTTCCAGCACCTGTCGTTCCAGTTCAAAACGCTCCAGCGATTCCAAAGCGACAATGCCCTCCCTCACGAGCTTCAGGGCGACTTCGCGGCGGACAGGTGCCCACTGCTCGGCGAGCCAAACAGTTCCCATTCCGCCTTCTCCCAGTATCCGAACCAGCCGATAGGGACCGATTTGGATCGTCGAGGGATCTGGGTTCAATTCTGGCCCGACTTTTCCCCGACTTTCCCTTTCGAAATCCGGCTCGAGACCGATCCGCAAAAGACAAGCCGGACACCCTGACGGGGAGACACCGGAAGGTACCGCCACACCGCATTCAGGACATTGGGGAGAAGTCATTCTTTCGCGAAGGCTACTCGATACTAAAACTCAGGAAGAGAGGAAATTTCCGATTTTCGGTAACCTTCCCCGAAAAAAAGCGCAAAGGAGAGTGACAGGGAACTCTAACACTTAAACTCCATGATGATTGGCAAAAATACATACGATTTGGAAATCGCGGAACCAAAATCATACACCGCAGATCCTTTGCTAAACTTGAGTCCTCGCGAAAGGGAAGTTTGTCATTGGGTCTATGAGGGGAAACGAGACCGTGAGATCGCCATGATCCTTGGTATCAGCCATCGCACCGTCACGGCCCACGTTTGCTCTATTCTCAAAAAACTGGGGATCGAAAATCGGACCTGTGCGGCACTGGTATGGTCGCGCATGGCTTCGCAGGAGGAGATTAGCGTGCCCCCACCGGCCAGTTGGTAATGAGCACATTTTCACCAGTGTCCTCGTCCCATGCGTTCAGGTTGGCGAGGCGATAGGAAAATCTAGAATCCTCGGCGAGGCGGGGCGACGGGTCGGGCAAATGCAGCGCCCACGAGTAGGGAGCGGTGGCGAGATCAGGAGGCAGAGTAACGT
>JAGPCC010000265.1 GCA_018058245.1 Verrucomicrobiales bacterium | reverse complement strand
GGGGGCACGTTTTCGAATGAAATTATCCGCTACACTCCCTGCAATTGCTGCTTCGCTCTGTGCTCTGATGATTGCCGGTGCCTTTGTCTCCTGCGAAGCGGATAAGTCAAAGTCGCCTGAGGCGACCCCGGACAAACCAAAGGCTTCCGTTGAGGTCTCTCCAGTGGCAGCGCCTCCGGTTGTAGTCGCTCCCGTCGCTCCCGTCGCTCCCGTCGCTCCCGTCGCTCCCGTCGCTCCCGTCGCTCCGGAAGTAGCCACTCCGAAAGCGCCTCTTACCGCCCCCGCCGTGGTTCAGGAGCCAGTCATTGCCAATGGCGCAATCACCGCAACTAGCGTAGCATCTTCCGAAAAGAAACCGATGAAAGAAGGAAAATCACTCGATACGGGGAAGGACTCCATCACGTTGGGCGGCGGATGTTTCTGGTGTACGGAAGCGGTCATGGAACGGCTCGAGGGCGTTACTGACGTTGTTTCGGGATACATGGGAGGCGAATTGGAGAATCCGACCTATGAGCAAATATGCACGAAGACGACCGGCCACATTGAGGTCATCGAAGTCACCTTTGATCCTGCGATCATTACCTTGCAGGAGATCCTGGATGTCTTCTGGCAGGCACACGACCCGACCTCGATGGATCAGCAGGGAGCGGACGGCGGGCCCCAGTATCGTTCTGTCGTATTCTACCATTCCCCCGAGCAGCGAAATGTAGTGACACAGTCGATGAAGAAATTGAATGAAAGCGGGATGTATTCTAGACCTGCCGTGACGGAAATTCGCGAAGCCGCAAAATTCTGGGTCGCTGAAGACTACCATCAAAATTACTACGAGCTGAACAAAGACAAAAATCCTTACTGCCGTGTCGTGATTTCTCCGAAGTTGAAAAAGCTCGGAATGGAGTGAGACGGGATTTTTGGTTACAGTTGGACGACGGATTCTTCGTCGACGGTGAGCTTGCCATCGATCAGTTTGACCTCTCTGGTTTCGAATTCCCAGAGTAATCTTGGGTCAGCGGAGAGGGAAATAGCGTTGCCCTCTTTTGCTGCTTCCAGGGTGACGAGGTGAGGGTGCAGTGTTTGCACCGCATTTCGGATGAGGTCAGCATCTTTGGCTCCGACGGGAGCACCCGGGTAGGTGCCAATCAATTTTTCAGACTCAACGACGGAGGTGACGATGAACAGTTTTTCACCGGATTGAAGCTGCTTTTTCACCGCCTCGAGTTGTGATTTTAGAATCTTCCCACGGGCTTCCGAGAGCGCGACGCCAGGGCTATTTCCCTGCTGAAGTGCCTCAAAGATGGGTTCGAGGCGATTGACATCGACGACGCGCCTCGACGTGCGAAGATCGAGAGCAACGCTCCGGGTAGGGAGTGCGACCGCTCCATTTTGCGCGTGAAGTCGGTCGATCTCCGCTCGGGATAGGGTGATGGGGACGCGGGAATTTTGACTGGCGGTAAACTGTGTCAGCATGGTGATCCGCTCATCGTTCGGGAGCTCGTCCACGAGGCTTAGGCTCTTGTGGAGCACTGGCCCTGCATTCTCGAAAAAGATGTCCCCGGGATTGACCTCGAGAGGATTGATCCCAGGTTTGCTCCAGGTGGCGATGAGGTCGACGCCTCCGGATTCAGGAGTGGTCTCCTCCGTCGAGTCTGCGGTGACTTCAGTGCGGTCCTCTGCGGGTAGCTTCGAATTCGGAGCATTTGCGATCGCGAGTAGCGATTCGACGGTTTCTTCTGGAATAGGGGCATCCGGCTTCATCCATTCCATCAAACTCGCGGAGCCTGATTCCTGCTTCTCTCGTTTAGAAGTGGTACAGGAAACGAGAGAGAGAACGACTCCGATCCCAATCGTCCGGAATATGATCGATGCCTTGTTCATGAAAGAACAGGAAGAAAAGTCTAAGATTACTAGAATATCAAGCAATCAAAAGTATAATCATGAGAATTTTCAGGGAGTGACGGAGGAATCACATCGGGCTTTCCTTCAAATTCTCCGCACCACCTTGTCTACTGGGCGGGGACGGTGGGCGGCAGGGGGCGTTTGCGGAAGAGGGTCAGGGTGATGTCTCCCTTGATATCATGGTAGGCGACAACGTCCTGAATCTTCATGAGACACCACGGAGTGAACATGTCGGAACCGTTCTTGGTGAAGACAATGTCCTCGGCGATATAGATGCATCCATGGATGGCTCGGCCACCGGAGTTAAAAACGATCATGTCTCCGTACTCGTAGGGAGGGAGCGCTAGATCGAATTCTCGATCCATCAGGTTCGCTCTTTCCCCCGAGTCGGCGTAGACGTCTCGCGGGGAGAATCGGAAAAAGTTGTAACAGGTCCAGAACCAGTCGGGGTATCGACCGGTGATACCGTTCGCAAGATCGGGGAATCGATTTACGTACTGCCTCGGTGTCGCCGGGAGAAGATGTGCGACGTCGATCGCTCCGCCGGAATCGGCTGAGACTGCCGATTCCAGGAACGGGAGAACGGATTTGTTCTTGTACCCGGCGGTCCAGTATTTTGCGATTTGGGTAATGTCCGTACCCTCGGTCAGTCTCAAGCGCACGATCAATGCACGACGGCGAAGAAGCCCCTGATAGACGGCTCTTTCTTCGATAGAATCGGAGGCCCCTTTCAAGGCGTAGGCAAGGTCCGAGAGAAAATATCCTACTCCAGACGGCGTAGGATAGGCGAGCTTAGAGATGTCAGAGATGGTTTGTCTTGGAATCTCTGTTCCTTGGAACCATCGTGAGAGATTGTCGCTCCCGATGTAGAGTGGGCGGTAAAAGAATTTGTTCTCCGGAAATCGAGAAAGGAGGCTATAGAACTTCTGCCGTGCTTCAATCGGCATGTTGAGAATCGTCTCGTCCGTCGGATAGATCCGGCTATAGTCTTGTGTCTGGACAATTGTCGAGCCGTAGAGAATCGCACTGATTTTATCCGACGGAAGGTCGGATTGATGCAAAATGGCGTTGAGTTCCTCCCGATTCGCGGCGGGGAAAATCCATTCCGTTTTTAGTGACGGGATCGAGAGCAGGGGGAGCAGTTCTACGGGACAATCGAGAGCAACGGGAAAGTATTCCAGGTCTCCCCATGGACCATTCTTTGCGGAAGTAATTGCCTGCCAATTCGCCTGATCTGCAGGCGTGCTTGGAGTCGCGGCCGGATCATTCGACGTCTCCTCCTCCTGACCCTGTAGGAGAAAGGGAAACGGAGCGGAGAGAACGATCGCGATGATTGAGAAAAGTAGGTTCATTCCGATTTACCGTTTTAAGCGATACACCCGGGTGAAGTAGGTGGATTCGTCGGAGTAGACCGAGAGCATATCCGCTTTTGCGGTAAGGACAAAAGGCCGGGCATAGCTGGCTCCATTCTTCGTGAAGACAATATTTCCGGCGATGTGTACGTAGCTGTGTAGGAATTCCCGGCTCTCTCGATCAAACATGCAAACGACATCTCCGAATTGCGGTTCATCGGTCACGAGATCGTAGTCGTGATCCAGATAGTGATTCAGGACGAGTGGATCAAGGAGCCGCGGGGAAGGTGCCGTTTTGAAAAATTGGATCGCCGCCCAGTAGCAGTCGGGCGTATTGGTCGGCCCAATATCGAGCAGGTTGGTAAAACCGTAGAGATATTTTCGAGGCAAAGGCGGTAGCAATTCGATGATGTCGATTTTTTCGACTCCGGCGGTCGTATAAACTCCACGGAGGATGGACTCGATCCCCTTTACCTGACCGTTTGCGGACCAATACTTGATGACGGAGTCCAAGTCTGTGGTTTCATTGATGACGAGGCGCACGAGAAGACTCCTCGTCGCAAAGAGCGCTCGAATCAGTTTTTCTTTTTCCTCGCGATCCTCCCCGAGACGACGCATGAGGTAGGGGCGGTCCAGGACGCTGAGCACTTTTCCACGATGGAAGAAAACGGATCGCACGAGGTCTAGGGTTTCCGGGCGGAGGTTACTTTTTTCAAAGGCTGAGAGATCCCCGCCCTCGATATTCACGACGGACTTACCGAAGAAAGAATAGTTCTGGAGGCGGAACCATTTTGCGAGAGCGGCGCGATTGTCATTGCTGAGGCTCTCGACGATGGCGTCATCGATCGTCACTTCTGTACCCGTTGCTCCCTCTTCCCATACTCCATTGCTGCGGATCAGAGCAATCGTCGAATCGCTGAATCCCAGCGTGGGAAAGAGTGCATAACATTCCTCTTGCGATAGTTTTGCAAAACTCCAAAAACTCCGTGTGTCGTAGAGAGCTTCCCACAGATGAGTCGAAGGCGGCTCGAGAATCACCGGAAACGATTCTACTGTGCCCCAGAGACCCGACTGCACGGTGATAGCCATGGAAGGCGAGGGGCGTGCATCCCCCTCTTCGGCGAATCCAGCGACGCAGCTGGATGTCAGAATCACCGCCACCGCATAAAAGATCGATGTGGATCCAAGTCGACGAAAGAGATGGAGGGGAGTGTTTTGCATTCCGCGGCGTAGGCCCATAATGGAATCGCGAATCTAGTCCCCGCTAACAAAAGTAAAATCGAATTCTTTCCGTAAAAAGGGGAGTTCCGGACGGGAAGGCTTTTTCGAGAGGGAAAAGGAGAAACGGAGGCGATGGGTTTTGCACCGGCCAGTTCTGCGGTGATCACGGAGAGATTCCGCCTGTAAAACGCATCGGCGGGTATAGAATGTCGCATGTCGAACGAAATTCCCCGCCAAAGCTCACGGGCACGTGTCGGATGCCCGAAGGAAATTAAAAGCAAAGAGAATCGTGTCGCGCTGACTCCCGTCGGGGTGCGTCAACTGGTCCGCCAAGGAATCAGTGTCCTGATCGAGGGGGGCGCTGGTTTTGGGGCAGCCTATTCTAACGAAGAGTATCTCGCCTCCGGTGCGGAGATCGTCGAGACTGCCGAAGAGGTGTTTGCGCGGAGTGAAATTCTGGTAAAAGTGAAAGAACCTCAGCCGGTCGAAATCGAACGTTTGCGGGAGGGGCAGATTCTTTTTACGTATCTCCATCTTGCTGCGGACCGCACCCTGACCACTCGTCTCGTCGAGAGTGGTGTCACCGGCATTGCCTATGAGACCGTTCAGGTGGGGCACCGCCTCCCATTGCTGGAACCGATGAGCGAGGTTGCGGGTCGTATGAGTGTGATGATGGGTGCCTATTATTTGGCAAAACATGCGGGCGGGCGGGGGATTCTCCTCGGCGGCGTACCGGGCGTTCTTCCTGGAAAGGTCGTCATCCTCGGAGGCGGGACATGCGGAACAAATGCTGCCAAAATTGCCACCGGGATTGGCGCGGATACCACGATTTTGGAGGTGAACAGCGAGCGTATGACCTGGCTCGACACTGCGATCCCGGCTGCGAGGACACTCTACAGCAGTGAGGCGGCACTGCTGGAGATTCTTCCACGGACGGATCTCCTCATTGGTGCCGTCCTTGTCCCCGGAGCGAGAGCTCCGAAGCTCGTCAGTCGGGAAATGCTCCGCCTGATGCGGGAAGGGAGCGTCGTCGTCGATATCGCGGTGGACCAGGGCGGATGCATCGAAACGACTCGGCCAACGACCCACGAAAATCCTGTTTTCACCGAGGAGGGAGTCGTCCATTATTGTGTCTCGAACATGCCGGGAGCCTATCCCAGAACGGCGACCGAAGCACTCACGAGCGTGACTCTTCCCTATCTACAACTCCTCGCAACCCTCGGTCTCGAAGCGGCCTGTGAACGGAACCCGGAATTAGTGGGTGGCATCAATTGCCACAGCGGAGAACTTACCTGCGAGGAAGTCGGGGTGTCCCACGATTTGCCGTGGAAAGAGCCTTTTTCCTGAATCGTACTGGACGGAACTGTGTGAGTGATCTCCGTCCGAAGTTTGCTCACTCGATGAGATATTGAGACATCGCGGTCTCGATATCCATGCCGCCGCGTAGGAGCGTGTTTCCCTCAAAAAGCGCAGCGGGATCGATCCCTAGACTGTCCTCCCAATCCGCTTCCGAGACCTGTCCACTTTGACCGTAGGCGGTGAGAGGGTTGAAATAGGTCACCTGCTCGATCTGCGCGAGTGAGATCCCGCGATCTTTCATCAGCGCCGCCGTCTTTGGCACCGCGAGGGGATCACTGATCCCCCAATCGGCCGCGCTATCGACGACGATTCGCTCGGCTCCATACTCCATCATTACTTCGACCATGCGCTGATTGCCGAGTTTGGTGTGCGGATAAATCGTGAAAGCCGCCCAGTACCCGCGATCGAGGACTATTTTCACGGTCTCCTCGTTGTTGTGATCGATGATCACCATGGCGGGATCCACCCCGACGTCTTCGAGGACATCCATCGTCCGGATTGTGCCCACTTTTTTGTCCCGGTGCGGAGTATGGATCTGGATCGGTAAATTCGCTTCGAGGGCGAGTTGAGCCTGCCAGCGGAGATATTTCTCCTCGGCCTTGGTTTGATCATCAAATCCGATCTCACCGATCCCGACGACACCCTCTTTGCAGATGTAGAGTGGCAGCAGTTCCATGACTGCTTCGGCGAGTTTCTCGTTGTTTGCCTCCTTTGGATTGAGGCCGATCGTGCAGTAGTGTTTGATCCCGAATTGACTGGCGCGGAATCGTTCGAATCCGATGAGTGAATTGAAGTAGTCTTTGAACGTCCCGACTTCCGTCCGCGGCTGGCCCTGCCAGAACGAAGGTTCAACAATCGCGCTGACGCCGGCAGCAGCCATGCGCTGGTAATCGTCCGTGGTTCGGGAAACCATGTGGACGTGGGAATCGAAAAATCTCATGGGAAGTAGAGGTTAAGGCAAGGCGGGAGAGCCATTCAGGGAAACGGGAAACTCCCGTTTTTCGCCGAGTCGATGCCAGGATAAGGTCCCGGCCTCAATCGCGGAAATTTCCGAAGAAAGGTGTTCTTTGAGGAAATCAAGGCGGTCGGACGATTGGGATGAGACTACCA
>JAGPCC010000264.1:5405-6980 GCA_018058245.1 Verrucomicrobiales bacterium | reverse complement strand
TCGGTATCAAAGACCTCCAACTCGTCGAGGCAGGGTTCGAGGCTGTTCGTAGCCTGCACCGTGAACCGAACCTGTTTCGTCCGCAACGGAGAGAACCGATCCGAGTTCTCGCGGGAACTGATCATGGGGCGCTCGACACCGGAGTTGGCAAGCGGGACAAAGTACGCCAGCGATTTATCAATCTCCGCGAGGCGGGTTTTCCACTGCGCTTCCTCTTTCCGCGCCACATCCGCTTCCGGCGTGTGAAGTTCACGATCTTTGTATTCCACTCCGGCGACAAAGGCCTGCATCGCGTAGTAATCCTTCGCCGTGATCGGGTCAAATTTGTGATCGTGACAGCGCGCACATCCGATGCTGAGTCCGAGAAAACTCTGCCCGATATTCATAACGATCTCATCGATGGAATCCTGTCGCGCTAGTCGCTTCGATGGTTCATCTTTTCCGATCTGACCTGGCAAAAGGACCGAGGCAGTCACCAGAAATCCCGTCGCAGCGTCCTTTCCGAGAGCATCCCCCGCGATCTGTTCCCTGACAAACCGGTCGTATGGGGTGTCATCATTGAACGCGCGGATGACGTAGTCTCGATATGGCCAGGCATTGGGGCGCTCGGTGTTTACCTCAAACCCGTGAGTATCGGCGTAGCGCACGACATCGAGCCAGTGCTGCCCCCACCGCTCTCCGTAGCGGGG
The DNA here is from genome assembly GCA_018058245.1 of Verrucomicrobiales bacterium. Taxonomy (GTDB): domain Bacteria; phylum Verrucomicrobiota; class Verrucomicrobiia; order Verrucomicrobiales; family DEV007; genus Arctic95D-9. Next base: position 6,291 of record JAGPCC010000264.1, on the reverse strand, counting down.
AGAATCGAGCAGCCTCTCCACGACCCTGACAAACGCATCTTCCCGCTCGTCTTTGAGGAAGTCTGCGACCTCTTTCGGCGACGGAGGGAGACCGATCAGATCAAAACTGACCCGCCGAAGCCAGCTCACCCGATCCGCCTCTGGCGAAAAAGACAGTCCGTTCTCCGTGAGCTTTTTTTCGATGAAATCATCGATCGTTTTCCCTTCGGGACTCTTGCGAAGCGGGTAGAAACTCCAATGGTCCTTCGGATCCTTCAATTCCACCTCATCAACTCCGTCGGGCCACAAGGCACCGGCATCGATCCAGGCAGTTAGGGTCGCTATCTCACCTACCGAGAGCCGAGCCCCTTTTGGCGGCATTCGCTCTTCGTCATTCTTTGTGGTGAGAAAGTGGATGAGCGGACTATTTGCGGCATCTCCGGGAAGGATGTCGGGACCGTGATTATCGCCACCCTTCAGGGCGGCCACTTTCACATCGAGGCGCAAACCCGACTTTCGTTTTTCTGCTCCGTGACAATCGTAGCAATGTCCTTCGAAGATCGGTCGGACGTCACGGACGAAATCGATCGCAAAAGTCGAAAGTGCGGTACTCCACCAGACCGCAAATAGTAAGGGTACCCGGAAACAAAGAACGAAAACGCCCCTCCCTCGCATCGCAGAGACTGCGGAGCGCTGCCCCGGCATAGACCGGACTGGGCACTGTACTTTGGATGGCATAGAAGCGATCCCAACCTTATCCCAGAAAACACGGAGGGTTGAACACAAATCTTCTCGCGATGAGGCCATCGCTGCGGCCAAGGACCGAAAGTGGGTAATTTTCTGGTCGAAGTGCGAAAAAGCGAAATCCTCACGACTTTTTTCTCCTAACAAAACCAAGAGTCCAGCA
>JAGPCC010000264.1:0-5305 GCA_018058245.1 Verrucomicrobiales bacterium | reverse complement strand
TGCGGTGCCTCGCATCGCACCGGTGAGAGTCTCACCGAGAAAGGGAGAGACGGGACTCCGCGTGCGAAGGTACTCGCGAGTGATGACCGTCTCGGCATTCGGATCAAAGACAAAGAACTCGGCAGGCTGCCCGACTTGGATGGATACCGGAGCAAGCCCGATGCGCTGACGCGGAGCCACGGAATAACGCTGAATGAGCAGATCCCAACCAAAGGTCCCCCGCCGGAGGAAACGGTCATGAAGCACGAGGACGGTCGTCTCCAGCCCCGAGGCACCAAAGGGGGCGCTACCGAAATCACTCGATTTTTCGAACTCGGTGTGCGGCGCGTGGTCGCTCGCGATCAGATCAATCGTTCCCTCGATCAGTCCCTGCACGAGCGCCTCGTTATCACTGGGCAGGGTCAGCGGAGGATTGCATTTAAAGTGCGTATTGTAGTCGCGAATGTCTGTCTCGTTCAGGACGAGGTGATGAGCGGAGACTTCGCAGCTCACATCCGTTCCGGCCTCCTTTGCGCAGGCGACTGATTTCAGACCACGAGCCGTCGAGATCTGCTGGAGATGGAGTCTCGCTCCCGTGTGTTGCGCGATCCGAATGTCCCGGTCAATCGCGATTTCCTGACTGATCGCCGGGATCCCTGGCAACCCGAGTTGATACGAGATCCGACCTTCGTTCATCGCCCCGGCCTTTGCGAGGGACGGTGTCACACAATGAGAAGTCACGAGCAAGTCAAAGTCCTTCGCGTACTCCATGCACCGGCGCATCAGGTCTGGGCAAGGCACCGCACGGTCTGCATCCGTCAGCATCGGCACTCCCCGCGAGGCCATTCCGGAAAAACCGGCGAGTTCTGTCCCGGCACGGCCTTTGGTGAGACATCCAGACTGGAACATCGGAATCGGACTGTTCTCCGAAACCAGATCCATGGCGCTTTTGACAAGATTTCCACTATCGACTGGCGGAGAGGTATCGGGCATGAGGACCAGTCCCGTGACCCCACCATGGAGAGCCGCCGCCGCGCACGAAGCCAGCGTCTCTTTGTGCTCGTAGCCCGGCTCGCGGGAGTGTACGTGAAGGTCGAACATCCCCGGGACGAGAACACAAGCAGTGCAATCGATCACTTCCATGTTCACACCGACGGTCAGTCCGCGACCGATCTCGACGATCACTCCGCTCTCGTCGACGAGAACATCGGCGGCAAGCAACTCGTCCGAATCCGCCGTCGCGATAGAGCCGTTTTGAAACAGTCGTTTTCCCGCTCCCATAGTAGTCAATCCTTGTCTGTTTCCGGTTTTAGCCAGTGCAACACCGCCATTCGCACCGCGATCCCGTTTTCCACCTGTGTGCTGATGAGGCTTTTTTCGTATCGCATCGCCTCGTCCGTGATCTCGACGCCACGGTTGACCGGCCCCGGGTGCATCAAGTAGGTCCCGAACTCCCTCATGCGCACGAGTCGCGCACTGTTCATGCCATACATCTTGTGATACTCGCCGATACTGGGGAAAAATTGTCCCTCTTGCCGCTCCATCTGGACACGCAATAGATAGACCGCATCCGGTTTCCAGTCGAAGACGTCATCCCACGAGCGGAGACGTTTCATAAAAGCGTGCCGACCTTCTGGAATGAGCGATCCCGGCCCTAACACAGCCACCTCAAACCCCAGTTTGTGCAGCAGCGTGCTCGTCGAGCGGGCCACTCGTGAGTGCAAGACGTCGCCCACGATCACCACCTTCCGTCCCTGATACTCGGGATAGACCTCGCGCAAGGTCATCGCGTCGAGCAGTGCCTGCGTCGGGTGCGCATGGTAGCCGTCTCCCGCATTGATGACAGACGCACCGGTCTTTTTGGCCACGATCCCGGGAACTCCCGCCGCCTGATGCCGGATCACGATGTAGTCCGATCTCATCGCCTGGAGCGTCTCGATCGTATCGAGGAGTGTTTCCCCTTTCACAACCGAGGAACTGGACACGGTAAAATTGGTGACATCGGCCGACATCCGGTTTGCCGCGACTTCGAACGACGAACTCGTCCGCGTCGAGGGTTCGTAGAAAAGGTTCAGGACGGTCTTGCCTCGCAAGGTCGGGACCTTTTTCACCGAGCGCTGAAAGAGCTGCTTGAAGGGCACGGCATTCTCTAACACATACTCAATCTCCGCGATTTCGAGGCTTTCGATATCGAGCAGATCCTTGCGCGGTTTCAATTCACTCATGCAGATGAGGGCGGTTCGCTGGCTCGCTTTTGTAAAATAAAGACCCCTTCGCTTTCGTCATCCTCCTGAAAGCGAACTTTTATATACTGATCACGACTGGTTTTGATAGTTTTGCCGACGTAGTCCGGTTGCACCGGGATCTCCCGATGACCGCGATCAATCAGAACCGCGAGTTCGACCTTGGCAGGGCGACCATAGTCCATCAACCCGTCGAGCGCCGCACGGATCGTGCGACCGGTGAAGATCACTTCGTCAAAAATAATGACCCGAGTTCCATCAAGAGCAAAGGGAACTTCAGAACTCTCAAGACGCGGAAGGTCGGTCCCCCGATTGTCAAAATCGTCGCGATAGAGCGAGATATCGAGTGTGCCCACGGGATAATCCAGTCCCTGCAACTTCAACACCGCCGCGACGCGCCGGGCGAAGGTGACGCCTCGGGTGTAGATCCCGATAAAGGCGACATTGTCTCCGACACACCGATCCGCAATTTCACGGGCGAGATATACGATCGCCGCCTGAATTCCCTCCGGACTCAGGATTTCTTCGCTAATGATGTCTTCTGGATCACTCAAAGGGTGGAGGCGCTTTGACGCGTTCACTTTTAGGCCGGAATCGCTGAACTGCATCAAAAATTTCCAGTGACTTTTTTCACCGGAGAAAAACGCTCCATCGACACTGCCTCAGAGTTTCGCAACTTCTTATTCCGCTCTGAAGATCTCACAAACTTCGATCCTCTCTACAGCCCTTACTCGTCCCCGCGCCGCAGTGCCCGGATGTTGCCGAGCCAGGTCGATGCGATCGAAAGAATCAACGCCGGAAGCCCGATCCGAATCGTCGCGGGAGCCAACTCGGCAGCGGGATAATGAATCATCTCCACAATCACCACTGCGATGGTGGCGAGGTAGACGAGAGTGGTGATGATGCCAAAAAACAATCTCCCTTTTCGGGATTCGTTGGCGAAGGTGAGCGAAGCCGGAACCGTCGAGACGACCAGCCCGAGACCACCGAGCAAGAGGGGCAGGTAGTCGGCAAAATAACCGATCATACCGGCGGCGACTCCAACCAGCAAAGCGCCACCCACCGCGATGCCCTGATTTTTTTCCCCCGAGGTCAGGGCACGACGAGCGGATCGGTCCAGCAGGATGAGAAAATTCCCCACTCCCGGCGCGAGCCACACCCAAAGTACCAGCGCGAGCCAAAGAAAGACGAGGACACCGGCGAGGACGGGACTCACAGTGTTGAGCGCCTTTCTCGCGATCTGATATACAAAATAGATGCCGAGGATGATCATCCACTGTTTCCCCCCCGTGAATCGCTGCATAAAAAAGCAGTAGGAGAGGTAGGCACGGTAGAAAATGGAGCGCGCCCGGAAGGCTTGCAAGAGGCCCTCCCGTGCCATGTCGGAGTCGGGATCGAGTCGTAGGGCTTCGCGAAAGTGTACTTCTGCCTGCACCTGATTCCCCTGCTGCAAGGAACTCCAGCCCGCATTGACGTGGGCGAAGCTGTCTTCCGGATCGTTCGCGAGCAAAGTAGCGACCGCCTCCGCGTTGAGTGCCGACTTTCCCTGCACACGCAGGACGTGCGCGAGAAGATTTGCCGCCATCGCATTGTCTGCATCCGCCGCGAGGGCATTGCGGCACCATTCCTCGGCCTCGGCCCAACGCTCCATTGCTCCGTAGGCGCTGGCTTTGGCGGAGAGAGAAAAGCTGTCCTCGGGATTGAGCGAGACGGCAGTGTTTGCGGATTCGAGGGCGTCCTTCCCCCGATGCAGATCGGCGAGGATGAGGGATTTGATGGAGTGGTAAAAGGGTTCGTCCGCTTTCAAGCGAACCGCCTCGCCTATCGACTCAAGGGCTCGCTTTCGTTTCCCTGTCTGACTCATCTGGCAAAGCGCAAGGCGACCATAGACAAAATCATTGTCCGGCTCTCGCGCGAGGACACTGTAGAAGCAGGCTTCCGCCTCTTCCAGCCGCCCCTGATCCTGTAGTAGGAGACCGTGTGAAAGCTCACTCATGACCCTGTTGCATCGCGCACTGAACCCTATTTCCGGATCCCGAGGTACTCGAGGACATCGTCATAGAATCCGCTCTGGTTGGCATAGAGGGCGTAGTTCCGGGCACTTTCGAACCATTTTTTGGTGCTTGGTTTCACGTTGCTTGCGGCTTTGAGAAGTTGTTTCTGGGTCACTGGGACGATCTTCCCAGTCTTCATCGCTTCTGAGAGGGAGACTTCGATGGCCTGATCAAAGACCGCTTTGATATCGGCGCCGGAAAAGTCTTTGACCTTCCTGGAGAGCCCCAGGGGATCGAGACCTGCAATCGGTTTTCCCTCGGCCATGATGCGAATGATCTCTTCCCGCGCCGGTTCGTCTGGAGGAGGGACAAAAATGAGTCGGTCAAAGCGTCCTGGACGAAGGAAAGCGGAGTCGAGGTGCCAGGGAGCATTGGTCGCACCGAGGACAAGAACTCCGTCATTTTTCGAAGATTCGCTGTCGAGTTCCGAAAGAAACTGATTGATGAGAGTCCGGCCTGCGGAACTGCGCATGTCTTTGCGGTCCGCCGCGAGGGCATCGACTTCGTCAAAAAAGAGAACTGCCGGTGCGTTCCGACGCGCCATTTCAAAGATCTCGTGGAGTTTCTCTTCGGATTTACCGATCCACATGTCGAGGATCTGATGGAGCCCGACGCTGAGAAATTTTGCATTGATCTCCCCAGCGGTCGCCCGGCTGATGAGAGTCTTGCCGCATCCCGGAGGTCCATAGAGGAGGACGCCGCCACCGGCCCTTTTCCCGTAGGCTTCGAACAATTCCCGATTCTCGAGAGGATAGAGGATTTTCATCCGAATGTCCTCTTTGACGGATTCCATACCGCCGACCCGGCGAAAATCCACGTCCGGTTTTTGATCGAATTCGATCTCAAGATCGTTGTCATCAAAGGGATCGTCATCAAAATCGTCCTCTTCGAACTCCGGGTCGTAGTAAGCCCCGGCCTGCCGGTCACCGTTCCGTTGTGGGCTGGGATCCCTTGCATCATCCCCGGCGGTGCGTGAGCCTCCTCCCTGGCGGATGCGCTTGAGCAGTTCCTCATTTTTCATCGCGGGAT
>JAGPCC010000263.1 GCA_018058245.1 Verrucomicrobiales bacterium | reverse complement strand
GTTTCAATCCGCAGTCCATCTGCCAGCCCTATTTCGTTGAACTGATCAACATCTCCTTCGGCAATCTCGATTCTGGAATCTTCACCAATATTGATCCCCAACTTTTTGAAGGCCGCTGTGTGAGCTAGCCCAAGAACGGCACCTTCCGAGACATAAATCCCATAGGGTGACTCAGGCTTCTTTGTCATGGAAATGAAATTTCTGATTTTCCGCTTCAGCATCACGTCGGTGGTGAGACCGTGGCCCGTGTCGGAATCAACTCTCGGCATGTTCCCTGCGTCGGGATCCCCGTTGGGATTGGCGTCGGTGCAATCAAAAAGATAAATAAAGTCGTAACGATGGTTCATGGCAGTATGTTAGTTGAGAGTTAAATAAGAAGATCAGGTCGTGGCTTTATCAGCGGATGTTGTGTTTTTGGTGCTTTTGCTGGGTTTAAATTCGTGCCGTTGGTGGTAATATCCGATGCAAAAAAGGCTTTGCTCCTTGAGGTTCAGGGAAGCCGGATAGAATCCCGGAGCGGTTATCTTTTGATGAATTTCGTCAATCAGGCTGCTGAAGTGTCTGTTTGATCCGACTGACAGCTTGGAAAGGTGATGCTTGTTCAAGCGATCAAGACGTCCGAAGACGGAAAGCGGAGTAGCGGAGGCTGCCGAGAACATTGTTTCTCGGATGGTGCGCTCGAGGTTAAAGCTGTGAGCAGCCCGTTGCGTCTGTTCATAAACTGCGAAGAGTCTTCCTAGTTGATAGGCTGCATGCGGTGTATCTTTGTCCAATGCTGGTTTCATATCGATATTGTGGTGGTGAAGCCATGCTGCGTGATTGCGCATGAGCCAAGCTTTAAGAATCGCGACTCGCAAGTAGGAGACATTGTCGAGAGTTCCATCTCCTTTCGGATTTTTTTCGATGACCCGAATGCGATTCATGGTTCCGATTGCGAGAGTGTTCGGATAAAATGTCCCCAGCAAAATAGATCGTAGTAGCGCACCACTTAATTGTGGAGGAATGCCATCAATGTCACGAGAGGTTTGACGAAGAAGCTGGAACGCGATTGGAGTCGTTGATTCTGGATGCGAGGAAGAATCATCCCATGTGCGGACAGTCCTAAGTTGCTCGAAGTGTTTTTTGACGTTTTGAATAATCTCACCGAGCGATCCCGTGTAATAAAATCTCGTAGAGATACGCCCCTGATTGAGAGAGAGTGCGAGTATATGAAACTGGATTTTTGGGTCGCCTAATTCGGTTCCGCCCAAGGTTCCTAGCAAAAGTTTTTCGAGGATAAATTTGATCTCTTGTTTCGTTTGAACATCTTCGCTTTGTGGAACTCCAGCGATCATCCAAGGGAGTTTAGTCTCGGACGGAGTTGGTTCCTCTGTCCAATAAACTACGCTTGAATCAAGGAGGCGGAAATGCCGATCCTTTTGCGAAAGCAACCAGTCAAGCGCGGTGGCATAGGCTGACACAGCCTCCTCGCTTGAGGGTGAATTAGCCCCACGGCCATTGTCTTTCCCCTCTTTTCCGTACGACTCATACGCTGAATCATTAAACGAAACGAGGCTTGCACCAGTATATGGAGAACCTGGAATATTTAAAATCCCCGGGTGCAACCTCGCGATCGGTTGAGAAGTTTTTCCCGTGATCAAGCATTGTCCGTTTTCACTTTGATTTGCGTTGGTCGCGTCCTTGGTCACGATCTTTTCAAGAATGCTTTTTCGATCATGAACGTACTCTGTTTTTCCCGAAATTTGAAAAACAACACGCCCCTTTTTTACGGTAAGGAGGTCCGCATGATTTAATACTTGGGCCGAGTTCCAGTTTCGCAGGAAATTGCAGACGGCCGTAAAGTCTTTGTCTCCAATTTCATTTTCGAGTTCGAAGTGTTTTCGACGAAAGCTCTCCAGGCATTTGCCATTTCTTATCGGATCGTTTTTCACACCGTGCCAACCGAATACGAATCGAGTATCGTCCCACAGAATGCAGGCCTCGAATGAAGCTTCTGATGGCCGCGATTTTCCCGGGACTATTAAGGGAACTGGTTTTAGTGTTTTCGTCTCACGCTTGTTCTTACCGATCTTAATGTGGGGGTGGCGAATGTCTTGGATATCGATCAACACTCCGTCTTGATCCAGAACTACCTTCAGTGAGATATCTTGAAGGCTAAACCCTGGGAGCGGAATCCTATTGGACGCGTCTTTCGATAGTCTACCGTAGAGAGAGTTTAGAGACTGCAGTATCATGGGACTTAGGAAGTGATTGGGATTCGCCTTAGGCACTTTTGGATGTCGAGAACTCCGTTTTCCAAAAATGCATTGAAAAATTGCGGCTCTGCTCGTACGCGATTGCCCCGACCCGTAAGGAAACTGTCTTTCGCCTTCTTGTCGGCGGGAAGATAAGCAATGTCGTGGAGCATCCAGCCTAGTTCCTTGTTGAGTTGCTCGGGCGGGAGTTCGATTTTCGGCATTGGATCGTTTTCCTCGAGGAGGGTAAAGCGAGCCGGAAACTCGCGATTACCGAGGCAGGGCTGATGAAAACATTGTCCAGTGCGGGCACGCCGTCTGAACATGTCGAGATGCTTTCCTTCGCAGTCTTTAGCGGGGAGTTCGGAACCGGCTTTTTCAAAGCGGTAATCAAGTATTTCGAAGTGAGCCTCGATAATGTAACCAACATCGCGCAAGAGCGTAGCAGCTCGCTGTTGGCGATTTTTCGGATCATCTGCGAGGATACCGAGCAGTGGGACGGTCTCGCCTCTCATCGCAGCGGCAGAGGGGGTACTGGCTTTCGCTCCCACTTCGTTGCGACGGATATTGGTGAAGCGGATGGGCTTGAGAACGTGGATGCGATCAATAACCCAACGGATCTGAGGTTTCCAGTAGATGGCCTCCAGAATGCCGCGCGCAGCGGAAGGAGTGATGACGTCGTAGGAGACGCGCTCGACCTTCATTTCAGGCCGCGTGAAGCAGGCGTATTCGCCGCTGATGTGGAGTTGAATGCCGTATGACATGGGATAATGGGAGTTGATTTGATGGCGAATTGCTGTCAAAATGCTTTCATGGCGACGTTGACCATTCGAAACCTTCCTGATGAGCTGCACGAAGTTCTGAGACTCCGTGCCAAGCGGAACCATCGAAGTCTGAACCAGGAAGTAATCGCGGAACTGAGCGAGGCGGCAACGGTCGAGACAGACAAGGAAAGGCGCGACCGCGTCGAGAAGGAAATCCTTGAAATCGATACGCTCCGCGCCCGGAGCAAAGGGTTCCTCACCGCAGAAGATATCGACCAAGCGAAACGAGCCGGGAGAGCGTGATTTCGAATGATAATCTTGACCGCAGTGGACATCGGTCGAATGATTATCATTTTATTCATGTGTAAGCAAGCTACAATAAATTTGACATCAAAACTTTCGACAGGAACCTGTTTTTCATGAGCGACATTCCAATCCTGATCGACAACAACGCGCTCGCCGATTTCTTTATCGGTGTGGAGGCTTTGAAAAGGGATGCTGAGAACCTCAGGCGAAAGTTTCCTCTTTGGGTTACTACACCACTGTGCCGTTACGAATTTGGAAATGTGCTCAGAACTTACGTCCGTAGGGGATTGGTGAGCGAAGCGGATGCGCGGCTGATGCTGCGGCAAGGCCTCAAGATGGTGAGCTATTGCAGTGAATGCGCTGAAGAAGTGATCCTTTCTGAGGCGAACACGAGTGCATTGACCTTCTACGACGCCACCTATGTAGCGTGCGCGAGACTCCTCGGGTACGATCTCTACACGCGGGACGGAGACATCCTCAAAAACTGTCCCGATGTCGCTCGTTCCATTTCGAGTGCTTGAAGTGGTGGCTCTTTGCCGGGCACTTCGGCAAGCTGGTCCCGAGGGGCCGGTGTAAATTGGTCCGCAACGGGGAAATTCGGGGAGTGAGTTAGGAGCGTCGTCCTCCGTGAGGGGGGCGCGGATTGAAACATGTGCAAGCACGCTAATGCAGCAGAACGGTCGGGGACTTTGTCCCCGACCCTTTTGTGCCCGAAGAGCGAAAACATTTAGGAATCTTCTCATGTACAGAAAGCTTCGGGGTCGGCGGGTGTGCCGGGGCGTTTGAGCCCAGTGTTCGGGTGGTAGTCGTTTTCCGGGTGATCAAGAATGGCGAAGGCTTCTTCGCAGTGGAAAGAAAGGCGCGGCTTCAAATGTTTCCATTCGTCATCATAGACCTGAACAATGAATTGCTGAGCGCGCCGATAATGGCTGCGGTTGGGAGCGCGGTTTTGCTTTTTCAGATCGCGGATCTCTTTTTCAAGTTTCCTTCCTTTTACCCCCCAAGGGATGAAGACAGAATGGGTATTACTGTCGATAAGGCGGAATTTTTCAGCGGCGGTTTTGAAGCAGTAGGTTTGAAAGCTGGGCGAATTTGGCGGAAAGCAGGCTTCACCCGAGACGATATGTTGTTTGTCCCAATTGTCCGTTTTGGGGCCGGCCTGCCAGATGGCGTGCTCGAAGTAGGTGCGGACGAGTTCAGGGTCGAGAAGATCGCGATCACCGTGATTTGGAAGAATTTGTAATCTTGTAATGGCGGCGTTTGCAACAAGATCAGGGAGACCTTTCGGAATCGGATGGTCGGTGGGCTGGAAATGGAAAACGCGGCCTTTGGCTGGCAAGAGTTCGCCGTTGCGATTGCAGCGGCCTGCGGCCTGGGCAAAGGAGTCGAGTCCGCATTCAGCCCGGTAGACGACGGGAAAGCTGATATCGACACCGGCCTCGATGAGTTGGGTGGCAACGAGGACAATGGGGCGGCCTATTTTTCGCAGTCGCTTCGCCTGGGCGAGAACGAGCATTACATGCCTCGGGCACATGCGGGCGGATAGGTGGAATGTGTCAGTATGCAGACCGAGCTTCTCGTAAAGGATTTGGGCCGCCTTGGTAGTATTGACGATAAGGAGGCAGCCGCTTGATGCGTTTTTCAGAATATGGGACAAGAGAACTGTGTCTTTGAGCGTCCCCAGGTTTTCGCAGGTAACTCGCTGGAGTATTTGGAAGAGAGAGCTTTTATTCCGAATGATCTCGGTGATTTCCTCGCACGGGATCCCGATGGTGAAATCATCTCGGCGGTCGAGGGCGGGCTGAGTGGCAGTGCAGAGAACGGCAGTAGAGCTGAGATCATGAACGAGGCAGCGGAGCCCGCGAAGGATGGGGTGTAGGAGTGATGACGGAAGCGCCTGGACTTCGTCGAATATGATGACACTTCGGGCAATACGATGGAGCTTACGGCAGGCACTGGTGCGGTTCGCGAAGAGTGACTCGAAGAATCGAACGTTCGTGGTAACAATGAGCGGGGCGTCCCAGTTTTCGGAAGCGAGGCGATTGAGTTCAGTTTCATTCTTCGGATCGAACTTAGAATGGTGCTCAAGGACAATATCGCGCCCGAGTTCTTTTGAAAGCGGGGCGAAAACGTCGCGGAAGACGTCGGCGTTCTGGGTAATGATGCTGGTGAAAGGGATCACGAGAATGACGCGCCGGTGGCCGTTCTTCAAGGCATGGTGCAAAGCAAAAAGTAGCGAAGAGAGGGTTTTACCACCGCCAGTGGGAACGGTTAAGGAAAAGAAACCGCTGTTGTTATTCGCAGCATGGACACTGTCCTGCCTGACGGTTTCTCTGGCCTGTTGAACCGGATCTTCGCATGGCGGTCCAAATCTTTCCGCAATGCAGCCCTCGAGGGTGTGGATCATGCGATCAAGAATATCTTCCGGCCAAATCTGACGGAGCTCTGCGCGATCCGGCCGCATGAAGGATTCGGTGGCGAGGAAGTCGGCATCGACAAGGCAGGAAAAGAAAAACCGAAGCATAAAGGCCATGTCGTCGTTGCCCGCGTCGGCACGGGTAAGCGGAGGGAGAGGGAGAGATTCATTTAGAGGGACACCCGCGGTCTCAGCGTGACAACGCCATTCGTTGATTTGCTTAGGGAGGCGCTCACCGAAAAGCGACACTGCATCAGCAAGCCCAGCATGATGCCCGGCGATGATGTAGCTCAGAAGATCGCCAAATGGTTTGAGACCGGCGCTCATATGGGTGTAGGCGGCTCCCGCAGTAGAGTGGTCTTCTCTTTTCGAAGGAAATGCGGAAACTTCAGCGATGTGAGGGTCGGATTTTGATTTTAAATACTCCTGCCACTCCGGCGCGAACTTCCCCAAGTCATGCCACAACCCCGCCAGATACCCCCACTCACCGGCCGCCTTTGCTTCCTCCGATCCCGGCGCGAACATTTCCCCGGCGAACTTCGCCGCCCACCACGCTACTTTATTCAAATGCCCATGCTGCGACACGAGATCTCTACAATCGTCACATTCCCTTCCCCGGCACTCCCCCACCCCATCGCCAAACGGCGTAAAGAGCGGTTCCCACTCACTCGGGGGGAATCCTTCGCGGCTGTGCGCATAGGCTTTTTCGATTCTCTCGCTGGGTTTCATTGTCTTCACGTTCCGGTCAAATCACTCTCGTTTTATCGCCAAAGTCGGATGAGAACGATTCTTTTCAGAGGAAGTCTACCCGGAGGGGTGGGACATTCACGGGCCTACCGACGAGATTTTTCTCTTTTTTGTCTTTTTCTCCTTTTTTCCTCATGGTTTTTGCGTTTTGCAGACCAAAGGAAGCAAACCGAGGACGAAGGAGGACTGCGGCATGGTTCCTTCAGCGATGGCGCGGGCCCTTGGCCCTTCACCAATTGTGTTCGGATCGTTACCCTGTGGCGTTGCCCCAGCCTGGTATAGCAGCGGGCCGTTGGCCCTACAGAAAATATTTCCACCTCACCAGCAAGGGCCAAAGGCCCGATCCCATCTCAGACCGGGGCAACGCCCTGAGAGACAAGGTCCACAGCATGAGCAAGGGCCAAAGGCCCGATCCCATCTCAGACCGGGGCAACGCCCCGGGATACAGGATCCACCAAACCAGCAAGGACTGAAAGCCCGCCCCATCCTGCTGTACCCCACCAAACCGCTCACGCGGG